>NZ_QKTC01000006.1:0-168318 GCF_003234435.1 Curtobacterium sp. MCLR17_044
GTGTGCTCCTGCTCGTCGGCGCGTAGCGGCGGCGCCGCCCGGGCGCCGCCGCCGCTACGCGCCGACGAGCAGGAGCACACCGAACGCGAGCATCACGACGGCGACCAGCCCGTCGAACACCCGCCAGGTCAGCGGCCTCTCGAACAGCGGCCGCAGCAGGCGTCCGCCGAACCCGAGGGCCCCGAACCACAGGCAACTCGCCGCGACGGCACCGATCGTCCAGAGCCACCGGTCGTCCGCACCCTGCTGGTTCGCCACCGACCCGAGGAACACCAGCGTGTCCAGGTAGACGTGCGGGTTCGCCCACGTGAAGACGAGCATGGTCAGCACGGCCGTCCGCATGGTCACCACCTGGCCGGGAGGCGCGGTGCGCGTCCGCCCCGCCGCCACCGTCGTGCCGGTGGTCGCGTCGACCCCCGCGCCTGCGCCCGCACCGGAGCCCACGACTCCGTCGTCGGCCGCCTCGTCGGCCACGCGCATCGCGTCCCCCGAGGGCCGCAGCGCACGCCGCGCCGCGAGCACCCCGTACGTGAGCAGGAACGCGGCACCGATGAACCGGATCACCAGGAGCGCCACGGGGAACCGCTCGACCACGGCGCCGACCCCGAGCACCCCGGCGACGATGAGCAGCGCATCCGAGACCGCGCACACCACGACGGCAGCGGCCACCACCCGGAGCCCGGCGCTCACGGCGAGTCGCAACAGGTAGGTGTTCTGCACACCGATCGCGACGATCAGTGCGAGGCCGGTGCCGAGGCCGGAGAGCAGGGGCAGGAGCGTGGTCACGGTCCGACGCTAGGGCCGCGTGCCGGTGTAGTACAGCTCACCTTCCTGCAGGGCCGTAAGCTCAGTTGCATGACCCGGTTCCAGCGCGAGCACCTCGAGACGCTGCTCGCCGCCGTCGACCACGGCACGCTCGACGCGGCGGCCCGTGCGCTGGCGATCACCCCGTCGGCGGTCTCGCAGCGGATCAAGTCGATGGAGCAGCAGGTCGGTCGGGTCCTGCTCCAGCGCACCACCCCGGTGCGCCCGACCGCGGACGGCGCAGTGGTGCTCCGGCACGCCCGGCAGGTCCGGCTGCTCGACGAGGAGACCTCCCGAGCCCTCGGCGGTGGATCGTCGGTGGTGCCGTCGATCCCGCTGGCCGTGAACGCCGACTCGCTCGGCACCTGGTTCCTCGACGCCCTCGCCCTCGTCCGGGCCGACACCGAGGTGGTGTTCGACCTGCACCGCGAGGACCAGGACCGCACCGCCGAGCTGCTCCGCGCCGGCACGGTGATGGGCGCCGTGACGGCCGAGGCGGACCCGGTGCAGGGCTGCTCGTCGGTACCGCTCGGCATCGACCGGTACCGGGCGGTGGCGTCCCCGGCGTTCGTCGCCCGCTACCTCGGCGACACCGGCACCGAGCGGCGGATGCTCCGGCGGCTCGACGAGGTCCCGCTCGTCGACTACGACCGCGACGACGACCTGCAGCAGGGGTACCTGCGACAGGTCCTCGGCCACGCTCCCGGCGGCCCGCGCCACTTCGTCCCGACCTCCGCCGACTTCGCCCGAGCGGTCACGCTCGGGTTCGGGTGGGGGCTGCTGCCCGAGGCGCAGTGCCTCGAGGCGATCGACCGCGGTGTCCTGGTCGAGCTGGCCCCGGGGCGGCACGCCGACGTGGCGCTGTGGTGGCAGCGCTGGAACCTGGCGTCACCCCTGCTCGAACGGGTCACCGACGCCGTCCGAGCGACCGCCGCGTCGCGCCTGCATCCCGCGCGTCAGGTCTGACAGCGCGGACACCAGTAGGTGTCGCGCAGGGTGAGTTCCGAGTCGCCGAGTTCGCCGTGCCGGATCGGTGTCCCGCACCGCAGACACGGCTTGCCGGCACGGCCGTAGACCCAGAACCGTCGCCCGGGGCGGTCGACGCCGGTGGTGACGCGGGCGCTGCGGTCGCGGTTCGCCAGGATCAGTCGGCTGGCGAGCGTGATCGTCCGCGCCGGGTCCGGCACCTGCCCGACCGGACGCGTCGGCAGCACCCCGCGCAGGAAGCAGAGTTCATTCCGGTACACGTTGCCGAGCCCGGCGAGCACCCGCTGGTCGAGCAGCGCCAGCCCGACCGGGCGTTCGGGGTCCTCGGTCAGGTTGGCGAGCGCGAGGTCGGCGTCCCAGTCGGGGCCGAGCAGGTCCGGCCCCAGGTGTCCGACGACCTCGGACTCCTGGTCGCGCGGTACCACCTCGAGCACCCCGAGGGCGAAGCCGACGGTGGAGATCCCCTCGGCGTCCAGGATCGCCCGGGCCTGGTGCGCCGGACGTCGCCAGCGGTCACCGGGCGCGTAGACGTCCCACCGGCCCTCCATCTTCAGGTGCGAGTGCACGGTCAGGTCGCCGATGCGGTGCAGCAGGTGCTTGCCGCGGGGGACGACCTCGTCGACGGTGCGGCCGACCAGGTCGAGCGTCGCGAACGCGGGGACGCGGAAGTCGCTCTTCGTCAGGACCTTGCCCGCCAGCGCGGTGTGCAGGCGGCGGGCAGCCCGGTAGACGGTGTCGCCTTCAGGCACGGGTCACCTCCGACGGGTGCGCGCGCGCAGTCCCGATGGCACGGGTCACCTCCGGCACGTGGTCGCTGCACTGCCGGGAGGCGCGGCTCGCCTCACACACGGAGCCGCAGCCCCTGCGGGGTCGCCGTGAACCCCGCGGCCCGGAGCGCGCCGCCGAGCGGCGTCTCGAGCACGAAGTCCCCGTCGACCCGTTCGACCGAGAGCTTCCGCAGCCCGGTCCGGACGATGCCGGCGATCGAGGCGGCGGCGGCAGCGAGATCGGCGGCGTCGTCGGTGAAGGTGAGCACCGACTTGCCGCCGCGCTCCACGTACACGGTCAGCTTGCCGTCGACGGTCGTGACGAGGGCACCCGCCTTGCGCCCGGGCCGGTGGCCCCGAGCCGTCTTCGCACCGCTGCCGACCGCGGTCTCAGGCGGGGCGGCTTCGACGTCGTCGACCACGAGACCGGGGTCGGCGTCGCCCGTCGGCCACGGCAACGAGGCCCCGAACGGGTTCGCCGGGTCGGTCGCGGCGAGCGTGAGCGCCTCGCGCTTCCGGTCCGGGTCGTCGCGCTCGTCGTCGCCGAGTTCGCGGGCGTAGGTGCGCAGCCGGTCGACGGTCGGGCCGGTGGCGAACTGCGCCGCGCCGAGCCCCTCGACGAAGTACCCGCGACGAGCCCGACCGGACTCCTCGAAGCGCGAGAGCACCCGGTACACCCCGGCGAAGCCGCCACGGACGCCTTCGACCTGCACGGCACCGCGGGTGACGACGCCGTAGCGTTCGAGCAGCTGTTCGGCGGTCGCCGCGGCCCGCACGGTCGAGTCGGACTCGGCCAGCGGCAGGAGCGACCAGCGACCCCCGACGGACGGCGGCCCGGACTGCGTCGGCATGGTCGGCCGCCGACGGCCGCGGTAGGCCCGAGCCCGCGGAGCGCTCGAGCTCTTCGCCTTGCCGCCGAGCATCGAGCGCAGCGGGGCGAACGTGTCGTTCGTGATCTGCCCGGCCCAGACCAGGTCCCACAGCGCGGTGGTGAGCGCCTGGTCGTCACTGCTGCCCACGGCCTGGCCCAGCTGCCGGAAGAAGTACGCGCCACCGCCGGCCAGGGCGCCGAGCACGTCCCGCTGCAGCTCGGTCGTCTCGTCACCTGAGGGCTCGGCGAGCGTCGTCGCCGCGGTGTCGGCCAGGTGCAGGCGCACCCAGCCGTCGTTGCCCGGCAGGGTGCCCCCGCCGGACCACAGGACCTCGCCGGTGGCGGTGAGTTCGTCGAGCATGCTCGTCGAGTAGTCGGTGACGCGCGACGGCAGTACCAGGGTCTCCCAGGCGCTGGCGGGCAGGGCGACCCCGGCGAGCTGGTCGATCACCTGCAGGACGCCGTCGACGCCACGGAGCCCACCGCGGGTCCCGGGGGTCTGCACGTGCTGCCACGCGGGCAGGAAGCGGGCGAGGGTGTCCGGCGAGACCGGTTCGACCTCGTGCCGCAGCGCTGCGAGTGACTTCGTGCGGATCCGTCGCAGGACCTCGGCGTCGCACCACTCGGCACCCTGGCGGTCGGGTCGGAACTCGCCCTCCACCACCCGGCGGTCGGCGACGAGTCGGCGCAGGGTGTCCTGCACGACGGCGATGCCCAGCCCGAGGCGACCGGCGGCCTCCTGCGCGGAGAACGGCCCGTGCGACCGGGCGTAGCGGCCGATCAGGTCGCCGAGGGGGTCGGCCACGGGCTCGACGAACGCCGTCGGCACACCGATCGGCAGCGGGACCCCGAGCGCGTCGCGCAGGCGGGCGGCGTCCTCGATCACGGCCCAGCGGGTCGCCCCGGCGTGCGAGAACGACAGCACTCGGCGGTCGCGCTCCAACACCTGGAGCGTGCTCCGCAGTTCGGCGGTGGCCGCTGGACGGTCGGCGGTGTCGGCGAGCCAGCTCCGGTCGACCGCTTCGTCGAGGTCGAGCGCGCCGACGAGCCGCAGCACGTCCACGAGTCCCTCGGCGTCACGGGCGCGGCGATCCGGCGACAGCCGCTGCAGGTCGCGCTCCACCGAGGTGATGACCGCCGGGTCGAGCAGCTCGCGCAGCTCCGCACGGCCGAGCAGCTCGCCGAGCAGGGTCGAGTCGAGCGACAGGGCCGCTGCCCGGCGTTCGGCGAGCGGGGTGTCCCCCTCGTACATGAAGGCCGCGACGTACCCGAACAGGATCGAGCGGGCGAACGGCGACGGCTGCTCGGTCTCCGTCTCGACCAGGCGGATCCGGCGTCCGGCGATGTCGTCGGCGATCCCGAGCAGGGCGGGCACGTCGTAGACGTCCTGCAGCACCTCGCGCACGGTCTCGAGCACGATCGGGAACGTCGGGTACTTCTGCGCGACCTCGAGCAGCTGCGAGGCCCGCTGCCGCTGCTGCCAGAGCGGCGACCGCTGCCCGGGGTTCCGACGGGGCAGCAGCAGGGCGCGCGCCGCACACTCACGGAACCGCGCGGCGAACAGTGCCGAGCCGCCGACCTCGTCGGTGACCAGGGCCTCGAGGTCGTCGCGCTCGAACACGAACAGGTCGGCACCCGGCGGCTCGGCGTCGGTCTCCGGGATGCGGACGACGATGCCGTCGTCGGCCGCCATCGCGTCACCGTCGATGCCGTGCCGTTCGCGCAGCCGTGCGGCGACCGCGAGGGCCCACGGTGCGTGCACCTGCATGCCGTAGGGCGAGTGCAGGATGAGCCGCCAGTCCCCGAGCTCGTCGCGGAACCGCTCGATGACGAGCGTGGTGTCGTTCGGCACGTGACCGGTGGCCGCGCGCTGGTCGCGCAGGAAGGTCAGCAGGTTGGTGATCGCGCGCTCGTCCAGTCCACCGGCGGCGACGCGGGCGCGGGCGTCGTCGTCCGAGGCGCCCTCGACCTCGCGGACGAACGCACCGGTGGCACGGCCGAGTTCGGCGGGCCGGCCGATGCCGTCGCCCTTCCAGAACGGCACGCGTCCGGGCTGCCCGAACGCCGGGCTCACGACGACGCGGTCGTGGGTGATCTCCTCGATCCGCCAGCTCGTCGCACCGAGGGCGAAGACGTCGCCCACGCGCGACTCGTAGACCATCTCCTCGTCGAGCTCGCCGACGCGGGACGCCTTCTCGCCGACCATGAAGACGCCGAACATGCCGCGGTCGGGGATCGTCCCACCGCTCGTCACCGCGAGTCGCTGCGCACCGGGGCGCCCGGTCAGGGTGCCGTGCACGCGGTCCCAGACCAGCCGTGGCCGGAGCTCGGCGAACTCGTCGCTCGGGTACCGGCCCGTGACCAGGTCGAGCGTCGCCTCGAACGCCGATCGGGGCAGGCCGCTGAACGGGGCACTCCGCCGCACGAGCTCGAACCAGTGCTCGACGTCGAGGGTGTCGATCGCCCCGGCCGCCACGGTGTGCTGCGCCAGGACGTCGAGCGGGTTCGCCGGCACCGAGATCGACTCGATCTGGCCCGTGACCATCCGCTCGACCGTGACCGCGCTGTTGACCAGGTCGGCCCGGTGCTTCGGGAACAGCACGCCGCGGGAGATCTCGCCCACCTGGTGTCCGGCACGACCGACGCGCTGCAGGCCGCTCGCGACCGAGGGCGGCGCCTCGACCTGGACGACCAGGTCGACCTCGCCCATGTCGATGCCGAGCTCGAGTGAACTCGTCGCGACGACGCACCGCAGCCGACCGGACTTCAGGTCGTCCTCGATGATCGCGCGCTGGTCCTTCGACACCGAGCCGTGGTGTGCGCGGGCGAGCACCGGGACGGAGGCGTCCGAGCCCCCGCCGCCCGTCTGCCCGGACCCGCCGATCAGCTGCGCCGGCGGTCGCTTGGCCCCCTGGGGTGCGACGGCGTGCGCCGAGGTGCGGGCCGGTGACTGCGGGCGGCCCCGCGCCACGGGCAGGCCGTCGTCGTCCGGGGACGCCCCCGCCGGCACCAGCACGCCGTCACCGGCGGCGGCGAGCACGCGTTCCTCGTGGATCTCGTTCAGTCGAGCAGTCAGCCGTTCGGCCAGCCGCCGCGAGTTCGCGAACACGATGGTCGAGCGGTGTTCCTCGATCAGGTCGACGACACGTTCTTCGACGTGCGGCCAGATCGACCCGTTCGTCGGCGACTCGGAGGCGTCCGCACCGACCGGCGGCGCCCCGAGCTCGGTCATGTCGTCGACGGGCACGACGACCCGCAGGTCGAAGGTCTTCTGCGCGGGCGGCGCGATGATCGTCACCGGTGCACGGCCGCCCAGGAACCGCGCGACCTCTTCCGGCGGGCGGACGGTCGCGGACAACCCGATGCGCTGCACGGGCTTGTCGAGCAGGTCGTCGAGACGCTCGAGCGACACGGCCAGGTGTGCGCCGCGCTTGGTCGAGGCGACCGCGTGGACCTCGTCCACGATGACGGTGTCGACGTTCACCAGGGTCTCGCGCGCCTGCGAGGTGAGCATCAGGTAGAGCGACTCGGGCGTGGTGATGAGGATGTCCGGCGGCTGGCGCAGGAGCTTCTGCCGGTCGGACGACGGGGTGTCACCGCTGCGCACACCGACCGTGACGTCGGGCGGTTCGGTGCCGAGGCGGCGTGCGGTCTGGGTGATGCCGACGAGCGGGCTCCGGAGGTTGCGCTCGACGTCGACGCCCAGGGCCTTGAGCGGCGAGACGTAGAGCACGCGCGTGCGCTGCTTCGCCGGTGGACGGTCCGTCGCGCTGATGAGCCGGTCGATCGACCACAGGAACGACGCCAGGGTCTTGCCGGAGCCGGTCGGGGCGATCACGAGTGCGTGGTGCCCGGTCGAGATGGCGTCCCACGCCCCGGCCTGCGCGGGCGTCGGTGCGTCGAAGGCGCCGCGGAACCACTCGGTGGTCGCGGGGGAGAAGCGCTCGAAGACGTCCGTCATGGTCCGTCCCATCCTGCCCGCCACCACCGACAGCAGGCCGAGCGCACGTACCCCTTGACAGAGCGATAGTTACCGATCTATCGTAAACACATCGCGATACGACGAAGACGATCAGGTCAGACCGGTCGCGAGCCGACTCAGCACGACGAAAGGACTCCTCATGCGCCCCTCGTATGACGACAACAGCAACACGTCCCCCCGCGACCAGCGCGGGTTCGGCCCGCGCGGCCCCCGCTTCGGCGGCGCGCGGCAGCACCACGGCGCCGGCTTCCCCGGCCGTGACCGCGGTGACCACGACCACGGCGGCCGCGGCTTCGGTGGCCGCGGGTTCGGCCCCGGCTTCGGCCCGGGCATGGGCTTCGGCCCCGGTTTCGGCGGGCCCGGTTTCGGCCGCGAACGCCGTCGCCGCGGTGACGTCCGTCTCGCGATCCTCGGTCTGCTGGCCGAGGGCCCGCAGAACGGGTACGCCGTGATCAAGACCATCGCCGAGCGCACCGGCGGCGCCTGGAAGCCGAGCCCCGGCTCGGTCTACCCGACGCTCCAGCAGCTCGTCGACGAAGACCTCGTGGTCTCGTCGGGCGACGGCCGCAAGACGCTCTTCGAGCTCACCGACGCCGGCAAGGCCGAGACCGAGGCCAAGGCCGACGAGATCGCTGCGGCACTCGACGGGGCCCCGGGCATCCCGGACGCCCAGCGCGAGTTCTTCGAGGCGCTCCGGAAGACCATGGGCGTCCTGCAGATGTACCGCAGCACCGCGACCGAGGAACAGGCCAAGGCCGCCACGGCCAAGGTGGACCAGCTCCGCAAGGACCTGCTCCAGATCCTCGCCGACTGACGGACGTCACCCATGACGGACAGGAGGCCCGGTGCCAGCTGGCACCGGGCCTCCTGTCCGTCGTCGTGCGCCTACACCGCGTCGACGAAGGCCGCCACGTCCGCCAGCTCCGCCGTCGACACGGCGTGCGGCAGGCCCGCGTAGGAACGGTCGGTCACGTCGGTGTGCGCTGCGGCCCACGCCTGCGTCCGGGCGGTGGCCTCGGGCGGGATCACCGGGTCGAGGTCGCCGTGCCCGAGGAACACCCGCGGCCGCACGGCCGACACGGCCTCGTCGCGGGAGTCCGTGACGCCCGGCACGACGAAGCCCGACAGCGACACCGCGAACGCGAACGCCGCGGGCCGGGCGCGCAGCAGCTGGAGCGCCATCGAGCCGCCCTGCGAGAACCCGAGCAACCCGATCCGCGGGTGGTCGGCGGCGACGGAGTCGATCCAGTCGAGCACCTCGACGGTCGCGGCGTCCACTGCCTCTGGTTCTGGGGAGCCGGGCGTGCCGAGCGGGTACCAGCTGAAGCCGGGCCCCCACGGCATCGGCGCCCGGAGCGACGCGACCGTCCACGCGGGTGGCAGCGCGGGGGCGAGGCCGAGCAGGTCGTGCTCGTTCGACCCGACCCCGTGCATCGCCACGAGCAGGGGCGTGCTCCGCCTGTCCGAGGTACTCCGGGTCCACTGCACCAGGTCCGCATCGATCATGTGGACAACGCTAACCATCCCCAACTCCCGCGCCTTCCGCCGAACTCGCCGCCGTCCCTGGTAGACACGGTGCATGTCCTCGCTGCGCACCCCCGATCCCGACTCCGGCTGGCTGTCCGACGAGGAGCTCGCGAACGTCCGCCGTCGTCTGCCGATCTGCTACGTCGAGGCGGTCCCCGTCCGCACCGACGGCCTCGGCGTCGTGACCGAGGTCGGCGTGCTGCTGCGGGTCTCCCCGAGCGGTTCGATCGCCCGCACCCTGGTGTCCGGCCGGGTGATGTTCGGCGAGTCGATCCGCACCGCGCTGTTCCGTCACCTCGAGAAGGACCTCGGGCCGATGGCGTTCCCGCAGCTGCCCTCGAGTCCGACGCCGTTCACCGTGGCCGAGTACTTCCCGCTGCCCGGCGCCTCGGTGTACACCGACGAGCGGCAGCACGCGATCTCGCTGGCGTACGTCGTCCCCGTCACGGGGACGTGCGAGCCCCGGCAGGACGCCCTCGAGCTCACGTGGATGACCCCGATGGAAGCCGCGTCCGACGCCGTCGCCGACGAGATGGAAGGCGGCCGCGGCACGCTGCTGCGGGCCGGTCTGGCATCGGTCGGCGCCCTGCACTAGCCCCGCGCACGACGAAGCCCCCGGGTCCGATCGGATCCGGGGGCTTCGCAGCGCGGTTGCGAACCGGCTTCAGTGCTTGTCGTCCTTGAAGCTGTCGGCGACGCCGTGCGCGGCGTCCTTGACGTCGGTGACGCCCTGCTTCGCCGAGGCCTTGCCCTGGTCGGTCTGGCCTTCGGCCTTCAGGCGGTCGTTGTCGGTCGCGTTCCCGACGGCTTCCTTGACCTTGCCTGCCGCCTTCTCAGCGGCGTTCTTGATGTCATCGATGCCAGCCATAGGCACTCCTTCCAGAAGCGGACGTGTTCCCCGTCAGCCGCTTGCGCGGCATCCGGTGAAGCAGACCGTACGCCCGGTGGAGTACCCCACCCCCAGCCCCCGCCAAGGTTCGCCAGCACACTCACGCAAAACACCGGTGTTCACGGATCACACCCCGGGATGCGGGGGTTCGAAACGTGAACACCGGTGTCGTGCGGGCATCGACGCGCTCAGGCCGCGTGGGTCAAGCGCGCAGGTCAGTGGCGGTCGGCAGCGCCGGCCGGACGGGAGGCGCGGCGCGAGCCACCACGACGGTTGCCGCCCGACTCGTTGCCGGACCGACCCGCGGCGTAGCCGCCCTCGGACGACCAGACGGCCGACGAGCCGCCGCGCACGACGTCGCTGCTGCCCGAGCGGCGGTTGCCGCCGCTGCGGCGGCCACCGGTCGAACCGGCGGCCGCGGCACCGGAGCGCCCGGCGCCCTCGGAACGTGCGCCACGGGCCGGACGGCCCTGACGGCCCCCGGCCGAACCGGCGGACTCGCCAGCCGAGCCGGAGCGCGCGGGCTGCGCCGCGCCTCCAGACCGACCGCCGCGACCACGGCGACGACCGCCACCGTCACCGGCGGACTCGGCCGAGCGCTGCTTGGGCTGACGCTGCTGGGTGGGCTGCTCCTCGGCCACGTGGCGGATCGGAGCGACCTCGCCGACGAGCGCGGTGACGGCCGGGGAGGTCGCCGAGACGTGCTGCGGCGTGACCTTGATCGCGGCTGCACGCATCATCTGCGCAACGTCGCGACGCTCGGCGGGCATCGTCACGGTGACGACGTCACCGGACGAACCGGCACGCGCCGTGCGTCCAGAGCGGTGCAGGTAGGCCTTGTGCTCGGTGGGCGGGTCGACGTGCACGACGAGCTCGACGTTGTCGACGTGCACACCGCGGGCGGCGACGTCGGTGGCGACGAGCACGAGGGCCTCACCGGAGGAGAACTTCGCGAGGTTGCGCTCACGGGCGCCCTGCGACAGGTTGCCCTGCAGGTCGACGGCCGGGATCCCCTGGCTGCTGAGCTGCTTGGCGAGGCGCTTGGCGTGGTGCTTCGTGCGCATGAAGAGGATGCGGCGACCGTTGCCCGAGGCGAGGGCGCTCACGAGGTGCTTCTTCGCGTCGGCGTCGGCGACCTCGAACAGGTGGTGGGTCATCGCCTCGACGGGGCTGTTCGCCTCGTCGACGGAGTGCATCACCGGGTTGTGCAGGAACTTCTTGACGAGCTTGTCCACGCCGTTGTCGAGCGTGGCGGAGAACAGCAGTCGCTGCCCGTTCTCCGGCGTCGCCTGCATGATCTTGGTGACGCCGGGCAGGAAGCCCATGTCGGCCATGTGGTCGGCCTCGTCGAGGACGGTGACCTCGATGTCGCCCAGGTTCACGTGACCCTGCTGCATCAGGTCGGCGAGGCGACCCGGGCAGGCGACCACGACGTCGACGCCGCCGCGCAGGGCGTCGACCTGACGACCCTGACCGACGCCACCGAAGATGGTCGTGGTGTTGAGGCCCATGGCCTTGGCGAGCGGGGCGAGGGCGACGTCGATCTGCGTCGCGAGCTCACGCGTCGGTGCGAGCACCAGGGCGCGAGGGCGACCGGCGCGGCGCTTGCGGCCGCTGGCGGCGAGGCGGGCGACGAGCGGGATCGCGAAGGCGATGGTCTTGCCGGAGCCGGTGCGGCCGCGGCCGAGGACGTCCTTGCCCTGCAGGGAGTCCGGGAGGGTGTCCGCCTGGATGGGGAACGCCATGTCCTTGCCCTGGTCGGCGAGGACGGAGACCATCGGCGCGGGGACGCCGAGGTCGGAGAAACGGATGTCTTCGGTGGTCATGGTGACCTTTCGAGCCGGAGCAGTCCGGCTGTGGGCGCGCTCTGAGGCAGCGCGCGGGCGGGATGCGCGCCAACGGATGTGGCTGGCGCAGTCGCCGCAGCAGAGAAGCCTGGGCACCTTCGTGAGGTGCTCGATCATCGACCAGAGTCCGGGGACAGGTGGTCGGGAGTTCGGGGCGTCCGTACGACGCACGAGGCGATCGGCGCCTCGAGTACGACCAGCATAGCGTGCACATCCCCGGAACAGCGAGGGCGGGGTCGTTCGCCCTGCGCGTGCGAGGATTCCGGGGTGCGCATGCGATCCGTCCTGTTGACCACCGCGATGGCCCTGGTGGCCGTCCTCGGCACCGCCGGCTGCGCCGAGGCCGCCACGACCAGCGCGGCCGGGAGCTATCGCAACCTGCCGACCTCGGGCCGCGTGGACTACCAGCTCGGCGGTGGGTACACCCCGCCCTCCGGCGTGACGATCGTCGAGCGCGACAGCACCGACCGCCCCGCGAAGGGCAAGTACAACATCTGCTACGTCAACGGGTTCCAGACGCAGCCCGAGGCCGCCCGCACGTGGAAGAAGTCGTACCCGTCGGCGATCCTCCGCGACCGCGCGGGCAAGCCGGTCTCCGACCCGGGGTGGCCGGACGAGATGCTCCTCGACACCCGGACCGCGGCCAAGCGTGCCCTGATCACGAAGGTGCTCGCGAAGACCGTCGCCCGCTGCGGTGACCGCGGGTTCGACGCCGTGGAGTTCGACAACCTCGACTCGTGGACCCGGAGCGGCAAGCGGCTCACCCGTGCCGGCAACCTGGCGCTCGCGAAGTCGCTCGTCGCCAAGGGGCACCGGCACGGCCTGGCCGTCGGGCAGAAGAACACGCCGCAGCTCGGGGCGTCCGGCCGGAAGCAGACCGGGTTCGACTTCGTCGTCGCCGAGGAGTGCGTGCAGTACCGGGAGTGCGCCGCGTACACGAAGGCCTACGGCAAGCGGGTCATCGACGTGGAGTACTCGGACACCCTCGAGCGCTCGTGGGGTTCGGTGTGCGGGCTGAAGAGCCGTCCGGCCATGACGATCCTGCGCGACCGCGACCTGGTGACCCCGAAGGACGACGCGTACGTGTACGAGCACTGCTGAGCGCTCGGGACGTTCCTTCCCAGAACGCCTGCAATGCCTGGTCGAATCGGGCGTACCGGGTCAGAACTTCCGACCGGGTACGCCCGGAACGACCAGGTACGCCCGGAAGCGCCAGCCCCGCCAGACTCGCCAGCGCCAGCGCCAGCGCAGCCACCCGCGCCCGCTACGCCGGCCAGGCCTCGCGCAACGCGGTCGCAGCCTGGTCCGCCGACAGCCCCGCCGAGCGCGCCGCAGCGGCCAGGGCACGAGCGGCCTCGGCCACCGCGTCCGGCACCGCCGCTGGCCGCACCACCCGGGTACCGGCGCCCCGTGCGGTGTGCACGAGCCCGGCCTCCTCGAGCAGCTGGTAGGCCTTCGCGACGGTGCCGGCGGCGAGCCCGAGCTCGTCCGCCAGCCCGCGCACGCTCGGCAGCCGTTCGCCGTCCACCAGGTACCCGGCGGTGATCTGTGCGGCGATCTGCGATCGGACCTGTTCGAACGGCGGCACGCGGCCACCGACGTCGAGGGCGACGAGTCCTGTCATGCGTTCCACCCTAGAAGTCGTACTGCTCGCCGACGGGGATCGGGACCGGCACGGTGTTGCCCGGAGGCGCGAGCGGGCACGCCCACGCCGGGTCGTACGCGCACGACGGGTTGTAGGCGAAGTTGAAGTCGAGCACGAGCGACCCGAGGTCGTCGCCGCCCAGGTCCGAGCCCTTGATGGTGTCGAGCAGGTAGCGCCCGCCGCCGTAGGTGCCGCGGGCCTTGCCGGCGCTGGCGTCCTTGACGGGGACGAACACCCCGCCCGCGTAGCCGCCGTGCTTCCAGACGTCGAGGGTGCCGACTCCGGGGACCCGCACGAGTCCGAGCCGGTCGAAGTGGACGACACCGTCGGTGCCGGTCTCGAAGTCGAACTCGGCGGGCTCCGTGGCCTCGATGCGGACCTGGAACCGCCACGCGGGGTCGTAGTCCGGCACCGGCAGGGACTCGAAGTCGCGGGCGTCCTCGTCGAGCAGCGGCGAGGCGGGATGCTCCGCGAACATCGCATCCCGCGTCTCGCGCCAGAGCGCGTGCGCCGTCTGGGGGTCGGGGGTGGCGCGGACACGGCGGTACAGGTCGAACGTCATCCGCCGCCAATCCGTCGTCGCCAGCGTGCTGCGCACGCGGTCGTCGGTCGTCGGCTCCTGGGGGCGCGTCTGGCTCACGTGGTCGAGGCTACGCCCGCTCCGCGGTGGACGGGAGGCCCGACCCGCGTCACGTCACTCGCCGTCGGTCCGCCAGGTGGGCGCGAGGGCGCGCATCCGGAACGCCCGCCACTGCCAGATGACCCACATGCCGGGCCACAGGGCGAGCCCGAGGACGGCCGGTCGCATCCGGTAGGTCAGGCGGTCGAGCAGCAGGGTCCGGCCACCCGGCGCGGGGACGACGGCCATCCGGTGCGACATCGTCATCCGCCCGAACAACCCGGACGTGCCGCCGCCGTTGTCGCGCTGCACGGGCACTCCCCGGACCTCGTACAGGTCGAGGTCGACGTGCGTGTCGCCGCTCGGTACCAGTCCGAAGGCGTCCGCGGTGATCGGGTGCGGGTGCCCCGGCTCCCAGCGCTCCGGGAACCCCTGGGGATCACGCGAGCGGTACGCCAGGAACGGCTTCGTCACCGCCACCATGACGGACGGGGACAGCAGGGCATCGCGCACGGCGTCGACCGGCGCATCGAGGACGATCCGGAGGCCGACATGCATGGCGGTGACGCTACGCCCGCGGGCTGGACGGTGCATCGTGGCGGTGCGAGACGACGCAGCGGGGACGACTCAGGCGTGCCGGGCCGACCGGCGGCGGGACCCCTCGGCGCGGTCGTGCCGCCGGAGCCGCTCGGCCAGCGAGAGCCGCACGGCCGGCCACTCCGACGCGATCACCGAGAACACCACGGTGTCGCGCAGCGTGCCGTCACGGCCGATCGCGTGGTTCCGGAGCACGCCGTCCTGCTTCGCGCCGAGGCCCGCGATGGCCGCCCGGGACTGCAGGTTGTGCCAGTGGGTGCGGAACTCGACCGCGATGCACTGCCAGGCCTCGAACGCGTGCGACAGCATGAGCAGCTTCGACTCGGTGTTGATCCCCGAGCGCTGCGCGGACCGGGCAAGGAACGTGCTGCCGATCTCGACGTGGCGGTTGCCCGGGTCGATGTTCATGAAGGTCGTCGCACCCACCACCCGGCCGGTCGGGCGGTCCCGCACGGCGAAGGGCACCATGCGTCCGGCCTCGTGCTCGGCGAGCCGCCGGTCGATCTCGGCCTCGACCTGTGCCGGGGCGGGCACGGAGGTGTACCAGGTGCGCCACAGATCGCCGTCCGCGACCGCCGCCCGCAGGTCTTCCGCGTGCTCCTGCCCGAGGGGCTCGAGCGTCACACGGTCGCCGGTCAGGGTGGGTACGGGGGCGATCTCCATGACCATGCATCCTAGGGTTGGCGACCCTGGTGGACCCCGGTCGGACGGCGACCCTGTGGAGAAGGACAGCATCGCCCGGGCGGCTATCGTGACGGACGTGGCAGAACGCACCCAGGAGAAGTACCAGGTCCGGTTCGCGTGGGGTCCCGGAGGTGCGGCACGGATCGCCCACGGCACCCACCTGCTCGTCTGGGTCGACGCCCTGCCGCCGACCCCCGACGCCGCAGCACAGCGGCGCGCGCTGCGGAACGTGACCGCCCAGCTGCCGCAGGGGCCGGAGGTCGTGCTCGGCCACCTCGGCAACGCGGCGGCGGTCGCGGAACGGGTGACGAGCCTCCAGGCCGCACGCGGTGACCGGTGCGTCGTCGCGATCGTGGCCGCCGGGCTGCACCACTCCGCAGTCCTCGACGACGCGGCCGAGGCGGCGGGGGAGTCCGTCGACGTGGCCGACGCACCCGACTTCGCCGTCGAGGACCTGCTCGCCGCCGGAGCCGTCGTCGACGCGCTCACCGAGGTCGGCATCGACCACACGTCACCCGAAGCCGCTGCGGCCTGCGCGGCGTACACGGGGCTGCGCCGTGCCGTGCGGCACCTGGTCAGCGCGTCCGAGGGAGCCGCCGTCCTGAGCCGCGACGACGTGCACGCGGCGCTCGCCGCGGGGCCGGACCTGCCCGTCCTGCGGGAATCGGGGGAGCGCGCGTAGCGTTCGCCCCGTCACGGAACCAGCGAGCGAAGGAGCAACGCCATGAAGGCAGTCGTCGGCGACACGGTGATCGCGGAGGCCCCCGAAGAGGACCTCATCAAGATCGAGGGCAACTGGTACTTCCCGCCGTCGAGCGTGAAGACCGAGCTCTTCACCGAGAGCCCCACCCAGTACCACTGCCCGTGGAAGGGCGACACCCAGTACTTCACGGTGAACGTCGACGGACAGGCGCTGCAGGACCGCGCCTGGTCGTACCCGACGCCGATCCCGTCGTCGTTCGAGCGCGTCGGCAAGGACTACTCGGGCTACGTCGCGTTCTGGAAGGACGTCCAGGTCGTCGAGTGACGACCGCCCGTCACCCTGACCGGCTGCGACTCAGCCGGTCAGGGTGAGCACGACCAGCGCGACGTTGAGCGCCACGATGACCGCCGCGATCACCCACGCCACCACGCGGGTGGTCGCGGCGTTCACGTCGGTCCCCATCACGCTCCGTCGCGACGTGTAGACCACCAGGGGCACGATCGCGAAGGCGATCCCGAAGCTCAGCACCACCTGGCTGACGACGAGCAGCATCGTCGCATCGATGTTCAGTGCGAGCAGCACGATCGCCGGCACCAGGGTGATCGCGCGCCGGGCAACGAGCGGGATCCGCACGTGCAGCAGGCCCTGCATGATCTCCGCGCCGGCCATGCAGCCCACCGAGGTCGAGGCCAGGCCGGACGCGAGCAGGCCCACGGCGAAGAGCACCCCGACGACCGGGCCGACGTTCTCGGCGATGGCGCGCTGCGCCCCGGGGATGGAGTCGGTGCCCCCGACGCCCGGCAGGGTGGCCGCGGCGAGGACGAGCATCGCGATGTTCACCCCACCCGCGACGATCAGCGCGAGCCCGACGTCCCACCGGGTCGCGACGAGCACCCGGCGACGCTCCGGCCCGGCGGGGACGTCCCCGTGGCGGTCCCGGGCGAGCGCCGAGTGCAGGTACACCGCGTGCGGCATCACGGTCGCGCCGAGCATCGAGGCCGCCAGCAGCACCGACCCGGAGCCCTCGAACCGCGGCACGAGCCCGGCGACCAGGTCGGCCGGAGACACCCGGGCGAACAGCAGCCCAGCGCAGAAGCCCACCGTCAGGATCGCGAGCATCGCCGTCACCACGGTCTCGAACAGGCGCGTGCCCCGGCGGCTGTGCAGGGTCAGCAGGAGCATCGAGACGAGCCCGGTGATGATCCCGCCGACCACGAGCGGTAGGCCGAAGAGCAGGTAGAGCGCCAACGCGCCGCCGATGACCTCGGCGATGTCGGTCGCGGCGGCGACGATCTCGGCCTGACCCCAGAACAGCAGGCGGGGGGTGCGCCGCATCCGCAGGCCGAGGTGCTCGGGCAACGACTTGCCCGTCACCACCCCGAGCTTGGCGGACAGGTACTGCACCACCACAGCGCTGGCGTTCGCGGCCACGAGCACCCAGAGCAGCAGGTACCCGTACTCGGCTCCGGCGGTCAGGTTGGCAGCGACGTTGCCCGGGTCGACGTACGCGATGGCCGCGACGAAGGCCGGTCCGAGCAGGGTGAGCCCGGCTGCGCGGCGACGCGGGGCACCGGATGGGTGCTCGTCGAGCCGGGGGCTGGCAGTGTCGGTCATGCACCGATCCTGCCAGAGAATTCGGCATGCCGAATCTTTTTCTTCGTCGGGTCGTGGTACTCGCCGGTCGCCGCTCGCGGATGCGTATGTCGGGTGGTCGCGATCGGTCGGCTGGGATGCCGCCAGCCGACGGTTGGTGACCGCTCGGCGGAGGTGAGCGGGGTGTCGTGGCCGCTCGCGGAGGGCGGACGGGAGGCCCGTGGCGGCGCCGCCCCGCGCCTCTCGGTCGGTGGCTGGTTGGGACTCACCCCTCCCGGACGACGAGAGGAGGGTGTCAGCTCGTGGTCACTCCGCGGCGCGGCGGGCGCGGTGCGCACGGACCTTCGCCCGGTTGCCGCACCGCTGCATCGAGCACCAGCGTCGAGTCCCACCGCGCGACGAGTCGTAGAACACCAGGCCGCAGTCCTCGGCCGAGCACCGGCTCAGCCGCGTCGGCCGGCCGTCGGCCTCGACGTCGTCGAAGCCGACCTCGGTGAAGAGCGCGACGGCGTCGCGCGCGACGCTCGACAGGGCCTGCGCCAGGCGGACCCGGTTGGCTCCGGCACGGCGTCGGCCACCCGGGAGGCTCGGGGGCACGTCCGGCAGGGCGGCGAACAGGTTGACGGTGTCGATGTCGTCGGGCGCGGGGCGCGTGCGGCCGGCCCCGGCACGCAGGCCCGCCGCCACGGCGGTGCGTTCCGCGGCGGTGCTCGCAGGCGCGGGGGCGGCGGCCACGGCGAGTCGGGCGATCGCGGCACGCAGGGCCCGGGCGTCCTGCAGCTCGCGGGCGCTGGCGCCGACGTCGATCGGCTCGGTGTGCTCGCTGAGCCACTCGTCCAGGTCGGCCGGGCTCGCGAGCAGCTCCCCGAGCTGCGATCGCGGACGGCGTCCGGTGGGGTCGTCGGCGAAGCCACCCGTGTGCGCGAAGTCGAGCGCGATCCGTCCGGCGTCGAAGAACCAGGAGGAACCGGCGTCCGTGCGGATGTGCTGCCCCGTGTGCATCCGCCCAGGCTAACGGGTTACCGGCGCGCCTCCGTGCGTCGGGACCCTCATGCGGTAGTCGACGCCATCGTGGCCGCGTCGTCGTCCGCGGTCCGGCGCCGCCAGGTGATGACGTTCCGGGCATCGAACCGCCGGGAACAACGGGCACAGGCCAGGGGACGGGTGGGCGTGCGGTACCGGAAGTGCTCGTGCCCCGCGGGGCAGGTGCCGATCCAGGGGGCGAGTTCGCTTGCGATCGGCCCGTCGTGCAGCCGGGAGCCGGTGTACCCGATCGCCGCGGCGGTGCGCTTCCACTTCGGTCCGTGTGCCGCCCGGGCGCCGGCGAGTGCGTGCGCGACCTCGTGCAGCAGGACCTGTTCGACGTCGTCGTCGGAGAACCGGGTGGCCAGGTGACGGCTCACCGTGATCCGCTTCCGCGCGAAGTCGCACTGACCGGCGCGGGTCTTGGCGTGGTCGAAGCCGAACGCCCACGTGCCGGCACCGAGGTGTTCGGCGATGAGCGCTTCGGCGCGGAGCCGGACGGTCTCGAGCGCGGTCACTGCTCGGCGCGCGGGTCGGCCTGGCCCTTCTTCGCTGCCCGGGCCGCGATCCGGCCCCAGATGTCGTCGGCCTCGGTCCGTGCGGCGTCGGGCGCACCGAGCACGCGGCGGCGGATCGGCGGGACCTGCTTCACCGGCTCGGCGACGCGGGTGGTGGGTTCCTCGTCCTCGGCACGGCGGGCGGCGACCTCGCGGGCGGTCCGTGGCTTGTCGGACGGTTCCGCCGGGTTGGTGATCGAGGCCCGCATGGCGGCTTCGACCGCGGTGCGCAGCGCGTCGGTGCGCTCGGACGGCGCGCCGGCCTGTCGGAAGGCCTGGTACGCCCGCGACAGGGCGGCGCGGGCCTCGTCGAAGCGGTCGTTCTCGAACAGCGACCAGCCCTCGATCTCGGCTGCGGCGCCCTCGAGTTCGGGCCACTCCTCGGTGGCGGCGGTGTCGCGGGCCATGGCGGCCTCGGTGGCGGCGCGGTCGTGCCGCCCGAGGTCGTGCAGGACGTGCGCACGACGGATCCGCGCGGCGACCTTGTCCTGGCGCTCCCCGGTGAACATCGCCAGGCGGAACACCTCTTCCGCGATGACGAGTGACTCGTCCAGACGACCGAGCAGGCGGAGGAGCTCGGCCCGTTCGGCGAGGGCGTCGGTGCTGCGGCTCTGGCCGAGGTCACGGAGCCGCTGGTGCACGGCGTCGACGTCGACCGCGGGTCGCAGGCTGATGGGCGCGAAGGTGCTGCCCGGGCTGACTCCGGCCGTCACGGGAGCCGCGTGGCGCGGTTCGCGGGAACGGTCGGACAGGTCGGGCTGCTGGCGGTCGTCGGGCGGGAGGGACATCGGTTCGAGGGTAGCCGCGGTCTCCCGGGAGCGGTCGGTGCGACGCGCTCAGGTTGCGCGGGTGCAGGCGTCCGCGCGTGCCCCGGGACGACGAACGGCCCGCCGTGCCGGAGCACGACGGGCCGTTCCGAGTGGTCGATCAGGAGTTGGCGGCCACCGCGGCGGCAGCGGCCACGCCGACGTAGGTGACCAGCGTCGCGATCGTGGCCACGACGGCCAGGATGATCGCGAAGATGCCCCAGCCGCGACCACGCTTGGTCACGGCGGCGATGATGCCCTGCACGAGCGCCCAGAGCCCGAGGATCGCGGCCACGCCGGCGATCACCGCACCGACCCCGATCTGCGAGATGACGGCCGGGTCGTTCATGAGCTGACGCTGCAGCTCCTGCTGGTCCGGGGTCGCACCGCTGCTCGGTACGAGGTTGTTGATCGCGTCGCTGTTGGCGAGCGCCGACCCCATCACGTACCCGCCGATGACGCCGATGACGAGCGCGGCGAGTCCGAGGAAGAACGCCACGACACCGAGGGTCTTCTTCTTGGGCTTCGGCTCGTCGTGGCTCTGCCAGGCCGGAGCACCGGCGTGCGCGGGCGCGGCGGCGTACGGCTGCTGGTCGTGGTGCTGGTCGTGGCGCTGCTGGTCGTTCCAGCTCGGCGTGCTCGACGGCTGGCCGTACTGCTGCTCGCCGTTCGGCTGGCCGTACTGCTGACCCTGCCCGGACTGCTGCCCGTACTGCTGCTGCTGGCCCTGCCCGTACTGCTCGCCGTACTGCGGGGTCGAGGTCGGCGCCGGGTCCACCCGCTCGCCGTACCGCGGGGCCTCGGCGTCGGGCTGCTGCTGCTGGGCGTCGCCCCAGCGCGGCGCCTGGCCGTCGCCCGTCCGGTCCTGGTCGTTCCGGTCGTCGTTCGTCATCAGGGTTCCCATCGCTCGGTCGCGCACCTGCGCGGTCGTTCAGACCATCCTGACAGCCGGACCCGCCGAGTGCCCGAAGTCCGTCCCCGGCGGTGCCCTGTGCCGGCATCAGCCCCCGAACACGCTCCGGTTCGGCTCCGGCGACGCGACCGCCGTCTGGTCGGTGACGATCGGCGCCCCGGCGATGAACGCCTTGAGCTCCGCACCGTGCACGACCTTCGCCGGCATCGGGTCGGACGAGTACCGCCTCGGCATGTCCGCCACCGGCAGGTCGGTCGGCGACCCGAGCAGCACGATGTTCCCGAACCGCCGGCCCTTGAGCATGCCGGTGTCCGCGACCGCGGCGACCGACGGCAGCACCGACTGCAGCGTCGACGCCTGCCCGCGGGCGAAGGCCAACCCGGCACCGTCGGCCACGTTCACCGCGACGATGCCCGTCGGCGACAGGAACGCGGCGACCTCGCGGTAGAACTCGACGCTCGTCACGTGGGCGGGGATCTGCGAACCGCCGAAGACGTCCACCACCGCCAGGTCCACGGTGCCGCGGAGTCCGGCGGGCAGCTTGCCGAGGACCTCCCGGGCGTCGCCGTACCGCACCCGGATCGAGGCACCGCGGGGGAACGGCAGGGCCTCGCGCACGTGCTCGACCAGGTCGCGCTCGAGCTCGATCACCTGCTGCCGCGAACCCGGACGGGTCACCGCGACGTAGCGGGGCAGGGTGAGGGCGCCGGCGCCCAGGTGCAGTGCCGTGATCGGGCCGTCCGGCAGCAGGTCGATCGCGTGCCCGATCCGCCGGATGTACTCGAACGCCAGGTGGGTCGGGTCCTCGAGGTCCACGTGCGACTGCGGGGTGCCGTCCACCACCAGGGTGAAGGACCCCGGTCGGTGCCGGTCCGGCTCCACCACCGAGTACCCCGCACCGATCCGGAACCCGTCGAACGCATCAGCCATGCCGTCAATGGAACACCACCGCGATCACCACCCGCGTCCCCACCCCTGGTTGGTGTGCCCGCGGAGCACCTGGAACGAGGCTGATCACACCGGTCGGGAACGCCCCGCCGGACCACCTCGAAAGGCACACCATGTCGGTCCAGCTCCTCGCGAACGTGCTCATCGGCCTCGCCCTCGTCGGCCTCCTGGCCTACCGGCAGGCGACCTGGCGGTCCCTCGACCCGGCGCGCATCTGGCGGGGACCGCTCGTGATGGCGATCGTCGGCGTGGTCGTCCTCGCACAGACCACGGCGACCGTCACCACCACCGACGTCGTGTTCCTCGGCCTCGAGGCCCTGCTCACCGTCGGCGTCGGCCTCGCGATGGGGGCCATGACCCGGTTCCGCACGGTCACGACGCCGGACGACAAGGGCCGCACGCTGCAGTCCCGCACCGGGTGGCTCGGCGCCGCGCTCTGGATCGTCCTGATCGCCGCCCGCGTCGGGCTCGACGTCCTCGGCGGCCACCTCGGTGCGCACCTGCTCACCTCGACCGGCACGATCCTGCTCGTGCTCGCCCTGAACCGTGCCGCCCGTGCCCTGGTCGTCGACCAGCGCATCCCCCGCGGCGGCGACCGGTCGGCGGCCGCCCGCCGCGGCATGATGGTGCGGTGAGCCTGCCGACCGACCCGGACCGGACCGACCCCGCCGGGGTCCGGTCCGCCTCGGTGCTCTCCTGGGGACTCAACGCCGTCGGGATCGCCGTGGTCGCCTTCTGGTTCGTGCGGAACGGCCTCCTGCTCCACCACCCCGCGTGGGTCTGGGCCGTCGGGGCCGTGGCGCTCGCCGCCTGGGCCGTCCGCGAAGGGGCACGCACGCCCCGCGTCCTCGTCGCCGCAGCCGGCGTGATGATCGCCGCCGGATCGCTCACCGTGGTGCCGACCGACTCGCTGCTGGTGGTCCCGGTGATCGTCGGGCTCGTCATCCTCGGAGCAGACCTGCGTCTGCCGGTCTGGACGGCCGCGGTCGCCGCGCTCGCCGCCGTCGTGGTGGTGGCCGTCACCGCGACGCTCGAGCAGACGTCGGTGCAGTTCGTCCTCGGCGTGAGCGGCGGGCTGCTGCTCGGCGTGCTCGTCGGCTTCAGCCGTCGGCAGGTCCGGATCACGACGGCGCAGGCCCGCGAGACCGAGCGGCAGCAGCAGCGCGCACGGCTCCTCGCCGACCGGTCGCGGGCGTCCCGGGACATCCACGACGTCCTCGCCCACTCGCTCGGCGGTCTGGTGCTGCAGCTCGACGCGGTCGAGGCCCTGCTCGAGGCCGGCCGCGTCGACGAGGCCACCCGCCGAGCCGGCGAGGCCCGCGCGCTGGCCGCGGACGGCCTGGCCGAGGCACGGCGTGCGGTGCACGCGCTCCGCGACGAACCGCAGCCCGGCCAGCCGGAGCCGACCCGTGCCTCCAGTCCGTCCGCCGACCACGCGTCGGGCCTGACGGCCCTGCTCGACGCACACCGTTCGTTCGGCGGCGAGGTCGTCGTGCAGGGTGACGCGACCCTCGCGGTCCTCGACGACGCCCACCGTGCCGCCGTGGTCCAGGTCGTCCGGGAGGCCCTCAGCAACGCCCGCAGGCACGCTCCCGGCCGCCCCGTGTCCCTGTCCGTGATCCGGGACGGCGACGCCGTGGACGTCGTCGTGGCCAACCCGCTGCCGAGCGGCGGGCAGGGGGTGCTCGGGATGCGCGAGCGGTTCGCGGAACTCGGCAGCGAGGCCACGGTGGAGGCCGAGCGTTCCGACGACGAGTTCGTCGTCGCCATGCACCTGCCCGTCGACGGCACGCGCGACGCGGACGCTGCGGACGCTGCGGAGGACGACCGCTCGTGACCATCCGGGTGCTCGTGGTCGACGACCAGGCCATCGTCCGCGACGGCCTGGTGACGGTGCTGTCGCTCGTGCCCGACCTGCAGGTCGTCGGGCAGGCGGCCGACGGTGCCGAGGCGATCGCCGCCGTCGACCGGCACGTGCCCGACGTCGTCCTGATGGACCTGCGGATGCCGGGGGTCGACGGGCCGACCGCCACCGCGCGGATCGTCGCCGAGCACCCCGGGGTCGCGGTCCTGGTGCTGACGACCTACGCCGACGACGACTCCATCACCACCGCGCTGCGGGCGGGAGCCCGCGGCTACCTGACGAAGGACGCCGGACGAGCGGAGATCGCGACCGCGGTGCGGGCGGTGGCCGCCGGGCAGTCGACCTTCGACGCGACCGTGGGGGCGCGGCTGGTGGCGCGCCTCGCCGGTGGTGCCGGTGCAGGTGCCGGTGTCGCTGCTGGTTCCGCGGCGCCTGCGTCACCCGATCCCGGTCCGTCGCTCGGTGCTCGGTTCCCGGACCTCACCCCGCGCGAAGTGGACGTCCTCGAGCGGATCGCGGACGGCCGGACGAACCCACAGATCGCCGCCGAGCTGTTCCTGACGGTGCCCACCGTGAAGTCGTACGTGAACCAGGTGTTCGCGAAGCTCGGGGTCCGGACCCGGGCCGAGGCCGTCGCCCGCGTCCTGCGCTGACCACCCGCAGCACCCCGTCGTCCCCGGGCGACGCACTGCGGACACGTGAATGCGTACACATGGACGACCAGCGGACACCAAGACTCGTTGCGTACCGTTGACGCCTGTCGTCACGGCGCCAGAGCGTCGATGCGTGTGTGCCCCACACTCCACGCGTCCGCCCGGACACCGTGACCACGACGTGCCCGTGAGCGCCCCCACCGCTCGAGCGTGCGCGCCGTCGGCGTGCTGCTGCGCGCCACCCCTCCGGCCACCCGCGCGCGCTGGCCGTCGAACGCACCGCACCCGATGACGAGTGCACCACTGCTGATCCGCCGCAGGAGACCTCCGTCATGACCGCCGACACCATGAGCGTGCCCACCGCACGCCTCACCACCCCGGACACCCACCGGTCCGGAACCCGACCCACCCGGGTGATCCGAGCCTCCCGGCCGACCCGTGCCGCCCATCCGTCCAGCGCCGCCCTGCCGCTCCACGCCGACCGCGAGACGGCACCCACCTGGATGCGGGTCGTCGGTACGGCGCTGCTCCTCGGCGGCGCCGGGCTGTCCGCCGCCGTGCTCGGCTGGCCCGGGGACGCGCCGGAGGTCGCCCTGCTGGTGCCGGCCCTGCTCGCCGTCGCCCTCGGGTCGCTGCTCCTGCTCGCCCGGGCCGGGTTCACCGTCACCGAGCGGCACGTGACCCTGCACTTCCGTCCGCTCCCGCCGCGGCGCATCCCGCGCCGGCGGATCACCGACGTCCGCCTGGTCGAGGCGGACGCGGCCACCTACGGCGGTGTCGGCCTGCGGATCCGTCGTGGCGAGCGTGCGCTCATCCTCACGCCGGGGCTCGGGATCGAGCTCACGGACGACCGGGGCCGGGTCACGTTCGTCCGCACGCGTCGACCGGAGGACGCGTTCCGTGCGCTGGCCGGACTGCCGGGCGGGCCGGGAGGCGCGGATCGCGTCGAGCGCGAGCGGCTGGGTTGAGCAGGGACCCGGCTGAGCAGGGGAATGGAAGCGGCGTGTGGCGGCTTATACACGCCACTGCCGAATCCGGTCAAGCCGGGACTGGACAGCGCGCCACGGAGCGAACTATGATGACAGTTCGCGCTCCCTGGCATCCGTGTCGTCATATTGCGGTCGACGCAGAGTTCTGAGACAGAAACTCATCTCGCCCTGGTGCAGCCGGACCCGTATATGGCGGCGGGTACCGCTCACGGAGATCATCCCACACGTGCACCGACGTTCCGCGTCAAGGCACGCGTCGGCGTGGTCGCAGGGCTTGCATCTCAGGGTTCGCCGAGCGATCAATCCACTCACCTACACACTGCTCGTCAGTGTCGGCCCGACGGGGCCTACCGGAGGTCACACCCTTGGCTGCTGCGCCCAACGCATCCACCAACCCCAAGAACGGTCGCAACCACTCGCGACTCTCGTTCGCCAAGATCACGGACACCCTCACGGTTCCTGATCTGCTCGCACTCCAGACGGAGAGCTTCGACTGGCTCGTCGGCAACGACGTCTGGAAGGCCCGCCTCGCCGAAGGGCAGGAGCAGGGTCGTACCGACCTCGCGCTGCACTCGGGGCTCGAGGAGATCTTCGAGGAGATCTCCCCGATCGAGGACCTCGGCGAGACCATGCAGCTCTCGTTCACCGCGCCGGAGCTCGAAGACCCGAAGTACTCGATCGACGACTGCAAGGAGCGCGGCAAGACCTACGCCGCTCCGCTGTACGTCAACGCCGAGTTCATGAACCACATGACGGGTGAGATCAAGACGCAGACGGTCTTCATGGGCGACTTCCCGCTCATGACCGAACGCGGCACGTTCATCATCAACGGCACCGAGCGCGTCGTCGTGTCGCAGCTCGTCCGTTCGCCCGGCGTGTACTTCGAGCGCCAGCAGGAGAAGACCTCCGACAAGGACATCTACTCGGCGCGGATCATCCCGTCGCGTGGTGCCTGGCTCGAGTTCGAGATCGACAAGCGCGACCAGGTGGGCGTGCGCATCGACCGCAAGCGCAAGCAGTCCGTGACCGTCTTCCTCAAGGCCCTCGGCCTGACGAGCGAAGAGATCATGGACGAGTTCCAGGGCTTCGCATCGATCGAGTCGACCCTCGAGAAGGACGCCGTCCTCACGAAGGAAGAGGCGCTCAAGGACATCTACCGCAAGCTCCGTCCCGGCGAGCAGGTCGCTGCCGAGGCCGCGCGTGCGCTCCTCGACAACTTCTACTTCAACCCGAAGCGCTACGACCTGGCGAAGGTCGGCCGCTACAAGGTCAACCGCAAGCTCGGCATGGACGCCCCGCTGTCCGACTCGGTGCTCACCGTCAAGGACATCGTTGCGACGATCAAGTACCTGGTGTCGCTGCACGCTGAGCGCACCACGATCGACGGCGTCCGTGACGGCGAGCCGGTGCAGCTGCGCCTCGACGTGGACGACATCGACCACTTCGGCAACCGTCGCATCCGCGCCGTCGGCGAGCTCATCCAGAACCAGGTCCGCACGGGTCTGTCCCGCATGGAGCGCGTCGTCCGCGAGCGCATGACCACGCAGGACATCGAGGCGATCACCCCCCAGACGCTCATCAACGTGCGTCCGGTCGTCGCCGCGATCAAGGAGTTCTTCGGAACGTCCCAGCTGTCGCAGTTCATGGACCAGAACAACCCGCTCGCGGGCCTGACGCACAAGCGTCGTCTCTCGGCCCTCGGCCCGGGTGGTCTGTCCCGTGAGCGTGCCGGCGTCGAGGTCCGTGACGTCCACCCGTCGCACTACGGCCGCATGTGCCCGATCGAGACCCCGGAAGGCCCGAACATCGGCCTGATCGGTTCGCTCGCTTCCTTCGGTCGGATCAACTCCTTCGGCTTCATCGAGACCCCGTACCGTCGCGTCGTCAACGGCGAGGTCACGAAGACCATCGACTACCTCACCGCTTCGGAAGAGGACGACTTCGTCGTCGCGCAGGCCAACGCCCCGCTGACGAACGACTTCCACTTCGCCGACGACAAGGTGCTCGTCCGCAAGAAGGGTGGCGAGGTCGAACTCGTCGCCAAGGACGAGGTCGACTACATGGACGTCTCCCCGCGCCAGATGGTGTCGGTCGCGACGTCGCTCATCCCGTTCCTCGAGCACGACGACGCGAACCGCGCCCTCATGGGTGCGAACATGCAGCGTCAGGCCGTCCCGCTGCTCCGTTCCGAGTCGCCGCTCGTCGGTACCGGTATGGAGGGCTACACGGCCATCGACGCCGGCGACGTCGTCACCGCCGACAAGGCCGGTGTCGTCTCCGAGGTCTCGGCCGACGCCGTCACCCTGCAGCTCGACGAGGGCGGCACGCAGACCTACTACCTGCGCAAGTTCGACCGCTCCAACCAGGGCACGAGCTACAACCACCGCGTCATCGTCTCCGCAGGCGAGCGCGTGGAGCAGGGCGAGGTCATCGCCGACGGTCCCGCGACGGAGAACGGCGAGCTCGCGCTCGGCAAGAACCTCCTCGTCGCGTTCATGCCGTGGGAGGGCTACAACTACGAGGACGCGATGATCCTGTCGCAGAACCTCATCAAGGACGACACGCTCTCCTCGATCCACATCGAGGAGTACGAGGTCGACGCCCGCGACACCAAGCTCGGCAAGGAGGAGATCACCCGTGACCTCCCCAACGTCAGCCCGGACCTGCTGGCCGACCTCGACGAGCGCGGCATCATCCGCATCGGTGCCGAGGTCCGCCCCGGCGACATCCTCGTCGGCAAGGTCACGCCGAAGGGCGAGACCGAGCTGAGCGCCGAGGAGCGTCTGCTCCGTGCCATCTTCAACGAGAAGTCGCGCGAAGTCCGCGACACCTCGCTCAAGGTGCCCCACGGTGAAGAGGGCACGATCATCGGCGTCAAGGTGTTCGACTCGCAGGACGGTGACGACGAACTCGGCTCTGGTGTCAACCAGCGCGTGGTCGTCTACATCGCCCAGAAGCGCAAGATCACCGCGGGTGACAAGCTCGCCGGTCGTCACGGCAACAAGGGCGTCATCTCGACCATCCTCCCGGTCGAGGACATGCCGTTCCTCGCCGACGGCACCCCCGTCGACATCGTCCTCAACCCGCTCGGCGTCCCCGGCCGCATGAACTTCGGCCAGGTGCTCGAGATCCACCTCGGGTGGCTCGCCAAGCAGGGCTGGAACGTCGAGGGCATCCAGGACTGGGCCGAGAACCTGCCGGAGGCAGCGCACAGCGCCGAGCCCGGCACCAAGGTCGCCACCCCGGTGTTCGACGGTGCGTACGAGCGCGAGATCGAGGGCCTCCTCGACTCGACCCTCCCGAACCGCGACGGCGAGCGCCTGATCGGCTCGTCCGGCAAGGCGCAGCTCTTCGACGGCCGCTCCGGCGAGCCGTTCCCGGAGCCCGTCTCGGTCGGCTACATGTACATCCTCAAGCTGCACCACCTGGTCGACGACAAGATCCACGCGCGTTCGACCGGTCCGTACTCGATGATCACGCAGCAGCCGCTGGGTGGTAAGGCGCAGTTCGGTGGACAGCGATTCGGTGAGATGGAGGTGTGGGCGCTCGAAGCGTACGGTGCCGCCTACGCCCTCCAGGAGCTCCTGACGATCAAGTCCGACGACATCCTCGGCCGCGTGAAGGTCTACGAGGCGATCGTCAAGGGCGAGAACATCCAGGAACCCGGCATCCCCGAGTCCTTCAAGGTCCTCATGAAGGAGATGCAGTCGCTCTGCCTGAACGTCGAGGTCCTCTCGGCCGACGGCCAGGCGGTCAGCCTGCGCGACAACGATGACGAGGTCTTCCGCGCTGCGGAGGAGCTGGGCATCAACATCTCCTCGCGGTTCGAGTCGTCCTCCGTCGACGACATCTGATCCCGCCCGTACATCGAAGCCTGAATCAGCAAGAGAGAAGAACATTGCTCGAAGCAACTTCCTTTGACGCCATTCGGATCGGCCTCGCGACCGCCGAGGACATCCGTCAGTGGTCGTACGGCGAGGTCAAGAAGCCGGAGACCATCAACTACCGCACCCTGAAGCCCGAGAAGGACGGTCTGTTCGGCGAGCAGATCTTCGGTCCTTCCCGCGACTGGGAGTGCGCCTGTGGCAAGTACAAGCGTGTCCGGTTCAAGGGCATCGTCTGCGAGCGCTGCGGCGTCGAGGTCACCAAGTCCTCGGTCCGTCGTGAGCGCATGGGCCACATCGAGCTCGCTGCCCCCGTCACGCACATCTGGTACTTCAAGGGCGTCCCGTCGCGCCTCGGGTACCTCCTCGACATGGCGCCGAAGGACCTCGAGAAGGTCATCTACTTCGCGGCGTACATGATCATCGACATCGATGAAGAGGGCCGTCACGCGGACATGCCGGGTCTCGAGAACGAGATGCGTCTCGAGATCAAGACCCTCGAGGGCCAGCGCGACTCGATCATCGCTGACCGCCTCAAGAAGCTCGAGGACGACCTCGCAGCCCTTGAGGAAGAGGGTGCGAAGGCCGACGTCAAGCGCCGCACCAAGGACACCGCCGAGAAGGAGATGTCCCAGGTCCGCAAGTCGTTCGACGAGGACATCACCCGTCTCGAGCGTGTGTGGGAGGACTTCCGCAACCTCAAGGTGGGCGACCTCAAGCCCGAGGACGCCGTCTTCCACGAGCTCCAGGACCGGTTCGGGATCTACTTCGACGCCTACATGGGCGCCGAGGCGATCAAGCTCCGGCTCGAGGCGTTCGACCTGGCCGCCGAGGCCGAGGCACTGCGTCTGCAGATCGCCGAGGGCAAGGGCCAGAAGAAGATCCGCGCGATCAAGCGTCTGCGCGTCGTCAGCTCCTTCCTCGCCACCGGCAACTCGCCGGCCGCGATGGTGCTCGGCGTCGTGCCGGTCATCCCGCCGGAGCTGCGCCCGATGGTGCAGCTCGACGGTGGCCGTTTCGCCACGTCGGACCTCAACGACCTCTACCGTCGTGTGATCAACCGCAACAACCGTCTCCGCCGCCTGCTCGACCTCGGTGCCCCCGAGATCATCGTGAACAACGAGAAGCGCATGCTGCAGGAAGCCGTTGACGCGCTGTTCGACAACGGTCGTCGTGGTCGTCCGGTCACGGGTACCGGCAACCGCGCCCTGAAGTCCCTGAGCGACATGCTCAAGGGCAAGCAGGGTCGTTTCCGCCAGAACCTGCTCGGCAAGCGCGTCGACTACTCGGGCCGTTCGGTCATCATCGTCGGCCCGCAGCTGAAGCTGCACCAGTGCGGTCTGCCCAAGCAGATGGCGCTCGAGCTCTTCAAGCCGTTCGTGATCAAGCGCCTCATCGACCTGTCGCACGCGCAGAACATCAAGTCGGCCAAGCGCATGGTCGAGCGTTCGCGTCCGCAGGTGTGGGACGTGCTCGAGGAGATCATCCGCGAGCGCCCCGTCCTGCTGAACCGTGCGCCGACGCTGCACCGTCTGGGCATCCAGGCGTTCGAGCCGCAGCTCGTCGAGGGCAAGGCCATCCAGCTCCACCCGCTCGTGTGTGCTGCGTTCAACGCGGACTTCGACGGTGACCAGATGGCCGTGCACCTGCCGCTGTCGGTCGAGGCCCAGGCCGAGGCCCGCATCCTGATGCTCGCCTCGAACAACATCCTGAAGCCGTCCGACGGCCGTCCGGTGACCCTGCCCGCACAGGACATGATCATCGGTCTGCACCACCTGACGACCGTCCGCGAGGGCGCCGTCGGTGAGGGCCGTGCGTTCTCCTCGGTCGCCGAGGCGATCCTGGCCAACGACCAGCACACGCTGCACCTCAACGCGATGGCGAAGATCCGCATGACGGGTGTCCACTTCGCCGAGGGTGAAGCTCCCGAGGGCTACGAGCAGGGCGACACCGTGCTGCTCGAGACGACCCTGGGCCGTGCGCTCTTCAACGAGACCCTGCCGGCGAACTACCCGTTCGTCCAGAAGGTCACCGACAAGGGCGTGCTCTCCGCGATCGTCAACGACCTCGCAGAGCGCTACTCCAAGACCGAGACGGCCGCTGCGCTGGACCGGATCAAGGACGCCGGCTTCTACTGGGGCACCCGCTCCGGTGTGACCGTCGCCCTGTCGGACGTCGTGACGCCTCCTCGCAAGAAGGAGATCATCGCGGGCTACGAGATCCAGGCCGCCAAGGTGCAGGGCGAGTTCGACAAGGGTCTGATCACCGACTCCGAGCGTCGCGCCGACCTGATCAAGATCTGGACCGAGGCCACGAACGAGATCGCGCAGGAGATGCGCGACAACTTCCCGGTCGACAACACCATCAACCGCATGGTGTCGTCCGGTGCTCGTGGTAACTGGCTCCAGGTCCGCAACATCGCCGGTATGCGTGGTCTGGTGAACAACCCGAAGGGCGAGATCATCGCCCGCCCGATCATCAACTCGTACCGCGAGGGCCTGACCGTGGCGGAGTACTTCATCGCCACCCACGGTGCTCGTAAGGGTCTTGCCGACACCGCGCTCCGTACCGCGGACTCCGGGTACCTCACCCGTCGTCTCGTGGACGTCTCGCAGGACGTCATCATCCGCGAGGACGACTGCGGCACGACGCGTGGCCTCGAGCTGCCGATCGCGACCGTGGACGCCGACGGCAAGCTCGTCCGCGACCCGCGCGTCGAGAACACCGTGTACTCCCGCACCCTGGCCACCGAGGCCGTGGACGCGCAGGGCACGGTCGTGGCAGAGGCTCGCGAGGACGTCGGTGACGTGCTCCTCGAGAAGTTGCTGGCAGCCGGTGTCGAGAGCATCAAGGTGCGCTCGGTCCTGACCTGCGAGTCGGCCGTCGGTGTCTGCGCGAAGTGCTACGGCCGTTCGCTCGCCACCGGCAACCTGGTCGACATCGGTGAGGCAGTCGGCATCATCGCCGCGCAGTCCATCGGTGAGCCCGGTACCCAGCTGACGATGCGTACCTTCCACACGGGTGGTTCGGCCTCGGCCGACGACATCACCCAGGGTCTGCCGCGTGTCACGGAGCTCTTCGAGGCGCGTACCCCCAAGGGCGCGTCCCCGATCGCCGAGGCCCCCGGCCGCGTCGTGGTCGAGGACACGGACAAGGGTCGTCGGATCATCCTCACGCCGGACAACGGCGACGAGCCGTTCATCTACCCGGTGCTCAAGCGTGCGACGCTCCTCATCGAGGACAACCAGCACGTCGAGCTCGGCGAGCAGTTCATCGCCGGCACCGTCGACCCGAAGGAAGTCCTCCGGGTCAAGGGTGTCCGAGAGGTCCAGAAGCACCTGGTCAACGGTGTGCAGGACGTCTACGGCTCGCAGGGTGTGCCGATCCACGACAAGCACATCGAGGTCATCGTCCGCCAGATGCTCCGCAAGGTCACCGTCGTCGACCACGGCGACACCGACCTGCTGCCGGGTGAGCTCGTCGACCGGTCGCGCTACAACGCGCTGAACCGTGCGGCGCTGCAGGAGGGTCGCAAGACCGCCTCGGCTCGCCAGGAGGTCATGGGCATCACGAAGGCGTCCCTCGCGACCGAGTCGTGGCTGTCCGCCGCTTCCTTCCAGGAGACCACCCGCGTGCTCACGCAGGCGGCCATGGAGGGCAAGCAGGACCACCTCGTCGGCCTCAAGGAGAACGTCATCATCGGTAAGCTCATCCCCGCCGGGACGGGCCTCAGCCGGTACCGTGACGTGGACGTGAACGCGACCGAAGAGGCGAAGGCGGAGCGGTACCCCAACCGCATCTTCGCTGACGACTCGTCGTTCTCGGACGCCGACCTGAGCTTCGTCGACTTCGACAGCTTCTCGTCGGACGACTTCACGCCGGGCACGTACAACTGAGCCTGATGTGATCCCACGAAGGCCCCGTCTCCGCAAGGAGGCGGGGCCTTCGTCGTGTCGTCACCACGTGACGGCCTGGAGGCGCGGTGCGGGGCCGCCACGGGCCTCCCGTCCGCCGTGGGGTCGCGGCTAGAGCGCGCGGCCCGCGCCGTTGTCGCGGCCGGAACCGCGTCCGGTCTCGTCGACCAGCGAGAACAGGCTCAGCACGTTGCCGTCGGGGTCGCGGACGTCGAACCAGTCGACCGCACCGTCGACGCACTCGACGGGGCCGATGTCGATGCCGAGCGCGCCGATTCGTGCGTGCTGCGCGGCGACGTCGTCGACGCCGAAGCGGACGCTGACCGGGTTCTCCTCGGCCTGCTCGTCGACGTAGAGCTGGATCCAGATGCCGCCGACCTCGTACTCGGCGACGCCGTCCTCGGGCTCGAGGTCCGGCTCGGTGCGCTCGAAGACCGCGCCGTACCAGAGGCAGGACGCCTCGATGTCGCTGACGGGCAACCCCACGGTCACGCTCGTGATGTCCATGTCTCATCATGTGCCCGGGTGGGGGCGCGCGTCGAGAGGGATTCCGCGGCGCCGCGCTGTCCGGCCCGCGTCGGACGACGGCCTCGTTCCTCCACACCCCCGTGTGACACCGACGTTCTCCACGGACCGCTCGCCAGGACTCCGGCAGCCGTGCGGGGTCCGGGAGGCTGGCGGACATGCACCCTCCGACGGCCACCGCGAACCGGCCCAGGCGTCCCCCGGACCGGGGCCGAACCGGTCGTGGACCCCAGTTCTGGGTGCAGCCGGACCCCCTCCGCCCCCTCTTTCTGGGACTGCGGTCGGCGAGGGCCCCAGAAGTAGCGTGGTCGGGCGCCACATCCCTGGTGGCGCATCACCCGACGACGTCTCGCCGTGCGCGAGTCCAAGGAGGCACGGGACTCATGGCGACCCTGTCCGAGATCCTCATCCTGAACGGCGCCCTGCCCATCGAGCACCTCGATGCGATGACGGGTGACGAGGACCTCGACGAGCGCGCCATCCGTGGCCTGGTCGACCAGGGCGTCGTGAGCGAGGCCCAGTTCATCACCGCCCGGGCCGCGTCGAACAACTCACGCACCGTCCCGCTGAGCGACTACCCCGTCGACGGCACCGCGGTGTCGATCCTGCCGGCGGCCCTGTGCCGTCGTCACGGTGTGCTCGGCGTCGGGTTCGAGGGCGACCTGCTCATCCTCGCGATGGTGAACCCCACGAACGTGCTCGCCATCGACGACGCCCGGACGGCGTCTGGTCGCGCGATCAAGCCGCTGCAGGTCGAGGAGCGTGACCTCGTCGCTGCCCTCGACCGGTACCTGCGTGCCGACGACGAGCTGAACGACCTGACGTCGTCGCTGGAAGAAGAAGCATCGACGACCTCGAAGGCGCAGATCGACATCGCCGACGGCGCCCTCGACGACGTCCCGATCGTCCGGTTCGTGAACCTGCTCGTGTCGCAGGCCATCCAGGACCACGCGTCCGACATCCACATCGAGCCCGGCGAGCACGAGGTCCGGATCCGGTACCGCATCGACGGCGTGCTGCACGAGATGGCGCCGGCGCCGAAGAACATCCAGAACGGCGTGATCAGCCGCCTGAAGATCATGAGCGACATCGACATCGCCGAGCGTCGCAAGCCGCAGGACGGCCGCATGTCCGTGCGGCACGGCGGCCGGCAGATCGACCTCCGTGTCGCGACGCTGCCCACCGTGTGGGGCGAGAAGGTCGTCATGCGGATCCTCGACAACACGAACACCTCGCTGACCCTCAAGGACCTCAACCTCCTCGAGCAGAACTTCCAGGCGTACCAGCGGTCCTACTCGAAGCCGTACGGCATGATCCTGGTCACCGGTCCCACCGGTTCGGGCAAGTCGACGACGCTGTACACGACCCTCAACGCCGTGGCGAAGCCCGAGATCAACGTCATCACGGTGGAGGACCCGGTCGAGTACCGGATGGCCGGCATCAACCAGGTGCAGGTCAACCCGAAGGCCGGCCTGACGTTCGCCTCCGCGCTCCGCTCGATCCTCCGCTCCGACCCCGACGTCGTGCTGCTCGGTGAGATCCGCGACCACGAGACCGCCCAGATCGCGATCGAGGCGTCGCTGACCGGGCACCTCGTGCTCTCGACCCTGCACACCAACGACGCCCCGTCGGCCGTGACCCGTCTGACCGAGATGGACATCGAGCCGTTCCTGGTCGGGTCCGCCCTCGACTCCGTCGTCGCCCAGCGACTCGCCCGTCGGCTGTGCGACCGGTGCAAGGCGCCCGCCGTGTACGAGATCGAGCAGCTCCGGGCGCTCGGGTTCCTGGCCCCCGGCGACGAGATGCCCGCGTTCTTCGCCCCGGTCGGCTGCGCCGTCTGCTCGAACACCGGGTACCGCGGCCGCATCGCCCTGCACGAGGTCATGACCGTGACCGAGGAGATCGAGCGGCTCGCCGTCGGTCGTGCCTCGAGCGCGGAGATCAGTCGCGTCGCCCAGCAACAGGGCATGCTCACGCTCCGCCAGGACGGCTTCGAGAAGGTCAAGCTCGGCATGACGAGCGTCGACGAGATCCTGCGCGTCGTCGCGTGACCGGGGAACAGGACGAGCAGATGACCGACTCCGTGTACGACATCACCATGCCCGGCGACGAGCCCGTCGCCGGATGGCACCCCGGCACCCCGGGCGCCGAGGTCGGCTCTCGCCGTGCCGCGCGTCTGGCCGCGGCAGCCGCTACCCCGCCCGAGCAGGTCTACGACCTGACGGACGACTCGGCGGTGTGGCCCGCGCCCACCGGCACGGCCGTGGCGAGCCCGGTTGCCGGCCCCGTGGGTGGTCCGGTCGCTGCGCCCGTGGCGCAGTCCGCCACCGCTCCGGCGACGCCGCCCGCCGCGGTGCCGTCGTCGACCGCCACCTACGGGTACGCCGAGCCGGCGACCCAGCAGCTGCCGGCCATCGCCTACAGCGGCGCGCACCACGCCACACCGGCTGAGCCTGCTCCGACCCCGGCCCTCGCCGCGGCGTCGGCCGGTGACATCGACTTCGCCCGGCACGCACGAGAGGTCGCCGACCCCGACCTCATCACCGCACTTGCACAGGTCGTCTACCAGGGGGCCTCCGACCTGCACGTCACGGCCGACGCCCCGCCCACCGTCCGCGTCGACGGCTCGCTCCGGCCGGCCGTGCCCGGAGGCGCGTGGTCGCGTGGCAAGGTCATCGCGGCGCTCAAGACGCTGCTGTCCGTCGAACAGGCCGGGCAGTTCGACCACGACCAGGAGCTCGACTTCGCGTACTCGCTGTCGCCGGAGTACCGCTTCCGCGTGAACTACTACCAGCAGCGCGGCAACTGGGGCGCCGCGTTCCGCATCATCCCCACCAGGATCAAGACGCTCAAGCAGCTCGGCATCCCCGCGCACGTCGGTGACTTCGCCGGCCTGCCCCGTGGCCTGGTCCTCGTCACCGGCCCGACCGGCTCGGGCAAGTCGACCACCCTCGCCGCGCTCATCGACCTGGTCAACGAGAGCCGTGCCGACCACATCGTGACGGTCGAGGACCCGATCGAGTTCATGCACGACCACAAGCGGTCGATCATCAACCAGCGCGAGGTCGGCGCCGACACCCACTCCTTCGCCTCCGCGCTCAAGCACGTGCTGCGGCAGGACCCCGACGTCATCCTGATCGGTGAGCTCCGCGACCTCGAGACCATCTCCGTCGCGCTCACCGCCGCCGAGACCGGTCACCTGGTGTTCGCCACCCTGCACACGCAGAGCGCACCCGGCACGATCGACCGCGTCATCGACGTCTTCCCACCGCACCAGCAGGGGCAGATCCGCACCCAGCTCGCGGCCACCCTGCAGGGTGTCGTCTGCCAGACCCTCGTCCCGAAGGCCAACGGCGTCGGCCGGGTCGTCGCCACCGAGATCATGACCATCACCCCGGCCATCGGCAACCTCATCCGCGAGGGCAAGACGTACCAGATCACCTCTGCCATGCAGGCCGGCCGTGACCTCGGCATGCACACCATGGACCAGGACCTCGCCGAACTGGTCAACGTCGGCACGATCTCGCGCAAGGCCGCGATGGAGAAGGTGCACGACGAAGAGGGCTTCGACCGGCTCGTCCAGCGCGTCGAGTCCCCGTCCGACTCCTCGGCCGCCGCGATCGCCGCCAGCGGCATCGACTTCGGCGACAAGTTCTCCGGAGGCTACTGATGTCACTCGCGTTCGACTACCGCGGGCGTGACGGCGCCGGGAAGCTCGTCAAGGGTCGCCTCGACGCCGCGTCCGAGGGAGCCGTCGTCCAGCGCCTCCGGGGGATGGGCGTCTCACCGATCGCCATCACCGAGGCCAAGGCCGGCACCGGGCTCCAGACCGAGATCAAGATCCCCGGGTTCGAGAAGGGCGTCGGCCTCAAGGACCTCGCGATCATGTCGCGGCAGGCCTCGACGATGCTCACCTCGGGGCTCTCGCTGCTGCGGACCCTGACGATCCTGTCCGACCAGACCGAGAACAAGAAGCTCAAGGACATCCTCGGCAAGGTCCGCGACGACGTCGAGCGCGGCGTCTCGTTCTCCGACGCCGTCGCGAAGTACCCGGTCGACTTCCCGCCGATCATGATCAACATGATCCGTGCGGGGGAGACCGGCGGGTTCCTCGACCAGGCCATGGACTCCATCGCGACGAACTTCGAGAAGGAGCACAAGCTCCGCTCGACGATCAAGTCGGCGATGACCTACCCGGTGGTCGTGCTCGTGATGTCGCTGGTGGCGGTCGCCATCATGCTCATCTTCATCGTCCCGATCTTCCAGGACATGTTCTCGTCGCTCGGCGGCACGCTCCCGCTGCCGACGCAGATCCTCGTGACGCTGTCACACGCCATGCGGTACGTCGCGATCCCGCTCGCGATCGTCGTCGTGCTGGCGTGGCTCTGGTGGCGAGCGAACAAGAACACCGAACGCGTCCGAGCGTTCATCGATCCGATCACCCTGAAACTGCCGGTCTTCGGCCCGTTGCAGAAGAAGATCGTCATTGCTCGGTTCGCTCGCAACTTCTCGAACATGATCGGCGCCGGCGTTCCCATTCTGCAGGCATTACGGATCGTCGGGGAAGTGTCGAACAACTTCGTCGTGAAGCGCGCGCTCGACAATGTCGCAGAGGCCGTGCGGAAAGGTGAATCAATCGCGGTGCCGCTCGCCGCACAATCGGTTTTCCCGGCAATGGTGACGCAGATGGTCGCGGTCGGTGAAGACGCCGGTTCCCTCGAGATCATGCTCGAGAAGATCGCGGTGTTCTACGACGCCGAGGTCGAGGCGACCACCGACGCCCTCACCTCGCTGATCGAGCCGCTGCTCATCGCGTTCCTTGGCGTTGTGGTGGGTGGGATGATCATCGCGCTCTACATGCCGATCTTCCAGATCACCAACGTCGTGCAGAACGCTTCCTAGTCATTCCACCCCCATGCGGGGGCATTGTCGATATCAATCCTCCCCCGCACTGGGGGTGTTTTGTGCCCAGCATGGCCCCCGTTCTCGGGATTGGCCGCTCGATGTGCCCCCAATACGCTGATCTGCGGCGGCCGAGCAAGCCCCGAAATCATTCCCCCGACATTCCCCGCAGAATGGAAACAACCATGTACTTCGCTCTCATGGGCAAGCTCGACGCTCGCCGCAAGGGTCTCCTGAAGGACGGCGAGAAGGGCTTCACGCTCATCGAGCTCCTCGTCGTCGTCATCATCATCGGCATCCTCGCCGCGATCGCCATCCCGGTGTACATCGGCGTGCAGAACAACGCGAAGGACTCGTCGGTGAAGTCTGATGTGTCGAACGCGAAGACCGCTGTCGTGAGTATCGTCACGTCCGGCGACGGGGCGTTCCCGGCAGATGCTGATGTGAGCCTGACGTCGGACGCCTACAAGGCCGCGGGCGCGACCAAGGGACCCAGCACGACCGCTCTTATCTACAAGAAGACCGCGACCGGCTTCTGTGTCCAGGGCACGAGCTCGACCGCCAAGGTCTTCTCCGCCAACGAGACCGACGGCGTGAAGACCGGGGCCTGCTGACACTCGCTGTGAACCGTGTGGGCGCCGCCTCGTCGAGGCCGGCGCCCACACGAGCATCGGAACGACCACTCCATTCAGAAGGGACGCCATGATCTCGCGCATCGCCGAGCGACTGCGTTCCGCACGGGACAACGAGGACGGCTTCACCATCATCGAGGTGATGGTCGCGATGACGATCTTCGCCCTGATCGCCGCCGGGATCGCCGCCGGGATCGCCGCTTCTCTCGTGCTCTCGAAGGACACCCGTGCACGCGAAGTGGCGTCGACGATCGCGATGGAGGACATCGACGACCTCCGGGACACCCCGAGCATCTTCAACGTGAAGAGCGGGACCGCCACCAAGCAGGTCGGCAACCAGGTCTTCGACCTGACCCGCAAGGTCTCGTGGACCCGGTCGTCCGGCGCGGCCACCGCCTGCGGCACGGGCGACGGCAGCCTGTCGTACAAGGCCGTGACGGTCACGGTGCGGTGGAAGACCAGTGCTGCAGCGTCCGGGACCCAGCAGGTCGAGATGTCGAGCGCCATCGCTCCACTCACGAACATCAACTCGGACACCACGGGTTCGATCCTCGTCGGCGTGACGAACGCGAACGGGATCGGCGTCTCCGGGGTCGTGCCGACCGTGAGCGGTGGCCCCGCCGGGGTCACGTTCCCGGCGACGGACGCGGAGGGCTGCACCTACGTGGCCGGCGTCGTGCCCGGGACCTACAAGGTGTCGGTCGCCCGCACCGGGTACATCGACTCGACCCAACAGCTGAGTCCGTCATCGCAGTCGGTGACGGTGTCGGTCGGGAGCTCCGGTGCTGCCGCCTTCACCTTCGACAAGGTGACGACTTACTCGTTCAAGTACGTGACCTCGCCGGCATCGTCCGCGATCCTGCCGACGAACCTGCCCTTGTCGATCACCAACGGGACGTCGGGCACGACCGTGTTGAACCCCGCCCCGACGAGCGCGGCCCTGTTCCCGTTCCCCTCGGGGTACCAGGCGGTGGCCGGTCTGTACTCCGCAGACGTGTCGTCCGACGCCGCAGCGACCTGCCTGGGCCCGGAACCAGGTGCCTGGACGACCGCCAACAAGGCCGGCAAGAAGGGGACGGCGACGGAGTTCAAGGACGCGACCGGGCCGATCCCGATCAGCATGGGAGCGATCACGCTCGCCAAGCCGGACAAGGCGCTCTTCATCACCGCGAAGACCACGACGGCCGTGAACGGCGATCCCGGCTGCGCGAAGGGGATGACCCTGAGCTTCCCGAAGCCGACGTCCGACAGCATGACGATCGCCCTGCCGTGGGGAACCTGGAAGCTGTTCACGGGCGGCACCGCAGGCGCGGCGACGACGCCGCTCACGCTCACCGCCACCAACACCGCGATGGTCAGCAACGGTGCCGTCACCGATGGCGTCGTCCTCGTCGACCCGAGGCCGGCCAGCTGATGCGCGCGCTCCTCCGTCGTCTGCGTGGCGATCAACGCGGGATCACGCTCGTGGAGCTCCTCGTCGCCATGCTCGTGACGTCGCTGCTGCTCACCCTGGTCGGGAGCTTCTTCGTGTCGATCTCGAAGGCGCAGCGCACGGTGTCCTCGGTCAACGACAGCACCCGACAGGGCACCACGTCGATGACGCAGCTCAGCCGGTACCTGCGTGAGGCATCTCGTTGGCAGGTGAGCAAGACGGTCAGCGCGCCCGCGTTCGTGAGCGCCACTGGCCGGAGCGTGCAGTTCTACTCGGGTGTCGACCTGTCGAGCGCGCGGGCCGGGCTCACCAAGGTGACGGTCGACGTCGTGTCGAACCGGCTGCGCATGCAGCTGCAGCGGGGCGACTGCCCGACCGGCGGGTACTGCACGTTCACCGGCGCCACCCGGACGCTGTGGCTCGCCGACGTGGTCCGTGCCGGCACGCTCTTCTCGTACGTCGACGCGGACAACGGACCCGTGTCCGCGCCGGCGAACGCCACCTACGACACGATCCGGTCCGTCCGCGTAGCACTGACCGTGGGGTCGACCGGCGGCGCGACCGTCAACGACAGCACGTTCCAGGCCACCATCAACCTGCGCAACCTCGACTACGGCGCAGCCACGGAGTCATGATGCTCATCCGGATCCTCCGAGGCCTGCGCGCCCGAGACGACGAACGCGGGGTCGCCCTCGCGGCCGTCATCGGGATCGGTGCGGTGCTCATGATCGTGCTGTCCCTCGTCGTCGCCACCGCGACGAGCGGTGCGACCAAAGCGACGACCGACACGAACTACAACAAGGCGATCGCGGCCGCGTACGCGGGTCTCTCCGACTACCAGGGCCGCCTCGCAGCCGACAACGCCTACGTCAAGTACGGCGTGCGCACCGCGTTCTCGTCGACGAGCACGTACACGGCAGATCCGGCGAACAAGGCCTTCGGCACCACGAAGGACGGCTCGTGGGCGAACGTGGTCGGGAGCACCGACCAGTCCTACCGGTACGAGGTCGACAACTCCGACTACTCGACGACCGGCAAGGTCCGCCTGCGCGTGACGGGGAAGGCCGGTGCCACGACGAGGACCATCGTCGTGGACCTCCGCGGCGACGGCTTCGTCAACTACCTGTACTTCACGAACTACGAGTCCCAGGACCCGAGCCTGACGAACGCCGGCTGCGTCTCGAACCACCGCAACGACGACGACTGGAGCTCCAGCAGCAGCTGTGAAGCCGTCACATTCGCCAGCGGTGACGTCCTCGACGGGCCGGTCCGGTCGAACGACGTCATCACCGCCTGCGGAGCGACGTTCAACTCGAGCGTGCAGGACACGGGGCCCGCCGACTTCTTCTACACGAGCAAGGCGACGACCATCGACTCCGCCTGCCGCTCGTCCACGAAGTTCATCGGCGGGAAGATCAAGAACGTCGGGACGCTCCCCATGCCGAGCACCAACGCGAACATGAAGCAGGAGGCACGGACCGACATCCCCGAGAAGGTGGCGAAGCCCGGGTGCCTGTACACCGGTCCGACGTCCATCACCTTCCTCGCCGCGGGCAAGATGCGCGTGGTCTCACCGTGGACCATCTCCACACAGGTCAAGGGCAACGCCAACGGCAGCGCCATCGCACCGGGCCCGGGGAACGACGCCCTGTGCGGCTCGGTCGCTGCCCTCCGGGGAACCGGTGCCGTCGTCCCCACGCTGCCCGCGAACCTGGTCTACGTGCAGAGCGTGCCGTCGACGGTCGGAGACCCGAACTACTGGGCGTCCAGCGCCACACCGTCCGGCACGGTCAACGGGACCGTGAACGCGGGTTCGCCGGTCTACTGCCAGCAGACGGTCAAGTCGGGGACCTCGACGACTTCGGACTACGGCAACGGCCTGGGGTACCCGCTCAACGGCGAGTTCACCGGAACGCGCGGGGATGCCGGGTACTACGGGTGCCGCAGCGGTGATGCCTTCGTGTCCGGATCCTTCGGCGGACAGATGACCCTCGCCGCGGAGAACTTTCTGTACGTGACCGGAAACATCGTCTACCAGAACGGCCGGACCTCCGACGACATGCTCGGGCTCGTCGGGCAGAAGGCGGTCTCCGTCTACAACCCCGTGTCGTGCTCGAGCTACTCCGGCTGGTCGAACACGGTGTGCAACACGGGCAGCAGCTCCTACTCGACGAACACGGCGCCGACCAAGAACATCGAGATCGACGCGGCCATCGCCAGCAACCTCGGCACGTTCAACGTCCAGAACAGCCAGTACGGGTCGAACCTCGGCATCCTCACGATCTACGGATCGATCGCCCAGCAGTTCCGCGGCTCGGTCCGCACCTCGTACGGCAACGGCCTGCTGACGGGGTACGCGAAGGCGTACTCGTACGACAGCAGACTCAAGTCCTCCGCCCCGCCCAAGTTCCTGCAGCCGGTCTCGACCACGTACGGCGTGACGACCGAGACCGAGTCGGCCACGGCCTTCCGCGCCGACGGCACCCCGACGGGGAAGTGACCGTGGCTTCCTTCGCCTCGGTCGCGCCCCTCGTCGCCGCGCTGGTCGGTGTGCTCGGTCTCGCGATCGGGTCGTTCCTGAACGTCGTCGTGTACCGGGTGCCCGCGGGCATGTCCGTCGTCGCGCCGGCCAGCTCCTGCCCCGGATGCGGTCACGCGATCCGAGGTCGCGACAACGTGCCCGTCGTCTCCTGGATCGTCCTGCGCGCCCGGTGCCGTGACTGCGGCGCGCCCATCTCGGCCCGGTACCCGCTCGTCGAAGCCGCCACGGGCCTCCTGTTCGTCGCGGTGACGCTGCTCTCGGTCCTCGCACCGTGGTCGCCGCTGGTGGCACCGGACGGCGTCTCCGGATCGATCCACGGAGCGGTCCTGCTCGTCGCGCTCCTGTACCTGATGGCGATCAGCATCTCGTTGACGCTCATCGACCTCGACACCCACACGTTGCCGAACCGGATCGTGCTGCCGGCCTACGTCGTGCTGCCCGTGCTCCTGCTGGCGGCGTCGGCGGCGTCCGGCGACTGGGGCGCCGCGCTCCGGGGGCTCATCGGCCTGGTCGTCCTCGGCGGCGTCTACCTCGTGCTCGCGCTGGCGGTGCCCGGCGGGATGGGGCTCGGCGACGTGAAGCTCGCCGGCGTGCTCGGCCTCGTGCTGGCGTACCTCGGATGGGGACCCCTCGCAGTGGGTTCTTTCGCGGCGTTCCTGCTCGGAGGTACCTTCGCAGTCGTCCTCTTGGTCGTGCGCCGGGCGGGCCGTCGCAGCGGGATCCCGTTCGGCCCCTGGATGCTCGCGGGTGCCTGGCTCGGCATCGCCGTCGGTGCCCCCGCATGGGACGGCTACCTGCGCCTCCTCGGACTCGCCTGACGCCTCGTCGCGCGCTGACCCACCAGACCGACCCGAAGACGGTCACGGAAGGACCACCCATGTCGAAGAGCATCGTGGGCGTCGACATCGGCGCCGCCGCGATCCGTGCTGTCGAGGTCCAGGACGCCGACAAGCCGAGACCGACGATCCTGCGGTTCGCCGAGGTGCCCGTGCCCCCGGGCGCGACGAAGCAGGGGGAGGTGCTCGAGCCCAACACGGTCGCGGGTGCGCTCCGACAGCTCTGGTCGCTCGGGCGCTTCCGCTCGAAGGACGTCGTGCTCGGCATGGGCAACCAGCGCGTGCTGTCGCGCGACCTGACGGTCCCGAAGGCCCCCATCGCGCAGATCCGCGAATCGTTGCCCTTCCAGGTGCAGGACATGCTCCCGGTGCCCGTGGGCGACGCCATCCTCGACTTCTACCCGACCAGCGAGGAGACGGGGGAGAACGGCCCCACCGTGAGCGGTCTCCTCGTCGCCGCCGTGAAGGACGCCGTGCTCGCCAACGTCCGCGCGGTCCAGAACGCCGGGCTCAAGCCGGTCGGTGTCGACCTCATCCCGTTCGCCCTGGCACGTGTCCTCGCGCCGGCGAACAGGCCGGGCACCGTGGCCATCGTCGAGTGTGGCGGCAACACGACGACCGTCGTCATCGTCACCGACGGCGTCCCGAAGTTCGTCCGCATCGTGCCGACCGGCGGCGATGACATCACGCGGCTCCTCGCCGGCCGGCTGACGATCGACGAGGGAGCGGCCGAAGCCGTCAAGCGCCACCTGGGCATGGATCCGGAGCGGGCGCGGACCGGCGACGACGCGCTCGCGGTCGCGGCAGTCCGCGAGACGATGGGCGAACTGCTCTCGAGTCTCCGCAACACCGTCAACTACTTCGTCAACACCCACCCTGCCGAGCCCGTGGGCGAGATCCTGCTCTGCGGCGCTGCAGCTGCGCTCCCCGGTTTCGCCGCAGCGCTCTCGGAGTTCACCCGGACGCCCGTCCGGTTCGGGGCGCCGTTCGCCAACGTCGCGCTCGCGAAGTCCATCCGGGTCGAGGACCTGCACGCGCACGGCGCATCGATCGCCGTGGCATGGGGACTCGCCGCGGGAGGGAAGGCAGCATGAGCCAGTCGACCAAGTCGAAGCCCTCGCGCTCTGGACGGAGTCGCCGCCGAGGAGCGGCGCCCGACCCCGCCCTGCGAGTCGCCGCCGAGACCGCGGAGCGCGTCAGGCGTCAGCGTCGGACCACCCCCAGCGAGATCGTCGTCGGGGGCCGCCCCAGCGTCGACCTCCTGCCCACCGAGGTCCTCGCCGACCGACGCAGCAGCCGTGTCGTCCGTCGGATGTGGGCGGGCGTCGTCCTCGTGGCGATCGTGGTCGGGATCGCGACCGCCGGAGCCAGCCTCCTGTCCAGCCAGGCCCACGACGACCTGACCCACGCGCAGGACGAGACCCTGTCACTCCTGCAGCAGCAGGCGAACTACCGCGAGGTCCGGGACACGGAGGCCGGTACCGCGCTGCGTGAAGCCGCGCAGTCGGTCGGCGGGGCCACGGAGATCGCCTGGCAGCCGTACCTCGCTTCGCTGAAGGCATCGCTCCCGGCGGGAGTCGAGATCACCGGCGTCGCGATCGACTCGGCCACGCCGCTGGAGGCCTACGCGCAGGCTGACACCCCGCTCCAGGGGCAGCGTGTCGCGACCCTGACCATCGACGCGCAGAGCCCGACGCTGCCGTCCGTTCCGTCATGGCTCGATGCCGTCAAGGGGCTCAAGGGCTTCGTCGACGCGACCGCGAACTCGGTCACGCTCGACCCGACGACGGGCACGTACACGGTGAACATGACGATCCACGTCGACCAGGCCGCCTTCGACGGCAAGTACCAGGACAAGGGCGAGTGAGATGACCCGCAACCGACTCAACATGCTCCTCGCCGTCGTGGCGATGGTCGTGGTGGCACTCGCCGGGTTCTTCCTCGGCGTGCAGCCACATCTCGCACAGGCCGCGAGCGACCGTACCGACCAGGTGTCGGTGGACGCGACGAACCGGACGACGGCGGCGGAACTCGGCCGGCTCAAGGACCGCGCGAAGTCCCTGCCGGCGATGAAGGCGGAACTCGCGGAGCTCACCACCTCGGTGCCGTCGAGTGCGAACATGTCCTCCTTCTACGGTGCAGTCGACGGCGTGGCAGCCCGGGCGGGCGTGAAGGTGTCCGCGATCACGACGTCCGACGCTGTGGCGTACACCGCCCCCGTCGCAGCCTCGACTGCCGCGGGCACCGAGGACTCGTCGGCCTCCGCGACGAACGAGGCGACGGACCGGGCGACGCCCGAGCCGACCGCCGCATCCACCGGCGCCGCGACGGCGCCGGTGACCGACCCGGCGATCTCGGCCGCGAACTTCTCGGCCATCCCCGTCTCCGTGTCGGTCGACGGGTCGTTCGACCAGGCCCTGTCCTTCGTCGGGGGCATGCAGGACGGCGCTCGACTCTTCCTGGTCACCACGGTGTCGTCCTCCATCTCGCAGGACTCGACCGACCCGGCCGCGGCGGCTGCGACGACGTGGACGTTCGGTGGCTACGTGTACGTCTTGACCGCCGACTCGGACACAGCTGCGAAGGGCTGACCCGACCCCCACGGACTGGGGTCGTCCGCGCCACGCCGACCCCACTTCCGCGACACCCGTCGTTGTGATTACGATGCACCAGACGCCGTGATCGCGGCTGCTCATCCCCTCTCGAACGGTCGGCTCGAACCGGCCGTTCCTCGTCGTGCCCGGAGTCGCGCGTGTTGGTCGGAATCGTGGAATTCCTCGGTTGGTTCGGCGCAGTAACCGTTCTAGCTGGTTACATCTTGTTCTCCACCGGCAAGATCCCGAACGGCCCGCTCTACCAGCTGTTCAACCTCGTCGGCGGGCTTGCGGTGGCCATCAACGTCGCCGCGCACCACGCCGTCCCCTCGACCATCGTCAACGGGATCTGGGCGATCGTCGCCGTCGTCGTCCTGGTGAAGATGGGCCGAGCGCGCCGCGCGGCGAAGCGCGACGGATCCGTGTCCACCGAGCCGCCGGTCCTGCATGCTGAACCGGCCGCGACCACCGGGGTCCTGCCGGTCATCGGTCCGGCGCTGCGTGACCACGAGCCGGAGGAGGCCGCTGGTGCGGACGGCACCACGGGCCTCCAGTCCGACGTCCCGACGGACGAGACGGACGAGACGGACGAGACGGCCGCGACGATGCCGGATTCCGCGCCCGCGCCCGCCCCCATGACGGAGACCGTCCCGATCATCACGGCGACGATCGCGCTCGCCCTGGTCGCCGCAGCGCAGGAGCAGTCCGACCGGGCGGACCGTCGCGAGCACGCGGACGACACGGACCACGCCGAACCCGCTCGCTGACCAGCCGGTCGACGATACGATCGGCGCATGTCCCGGTGGTTGATCGCGACGATGACGTCCGTCCTCTTCATCGCGCTCGTGATCGCCGTCACGGGCTTCGAAGCCCTGCTCGCCGACGTCGAGGTCATCTCGCAGCCCGACGCCACCCCGTACCTCGGGCCCGCGATGGTGGTCGGTGGCGCGGCCGTGGTCTTCCTCGCGACCGCGGCCGGCGTGCGCGACGGCAACCCCGGGGTCACCGCGCTGGTGGCCGCAGCGACGGTCTACCTGGTCATGCTCGGCGTCGGAGCCGTGGGCTACGCGCTCGTCCGTTCGGACGCGACGGAGCTCCTCGTCTTCCCCGCGGGGTACGCCCTCGGGCCGTTCGTGGTCGGGTCCGTCGTGGTGGCGCTCCTGTCGGTGCTCGGCGGGATCACGATGGCTCGCCACCAGGCACGGACCGATGGCGGCTCGGGCGCGGCCGGGACGGCACGTCTGGACGGGCCTGACGAGCGCTCCGGGCACAACCGGACGAACGCGGGCGAGGAACCCGCCGGACGGTAGTGTTCGCAGGGCACGACGCACACGCAACGGGGGAACGATGAGCGACCAGCACGCGCAGGATCCGGTCCAGCAGGGCGGCTGGGGTGCCGTCCCGCCGGTGGCCTCGATCCGTGGGACCGACGGAATGTCCGAGGCAGCGGCCCAGGGGTTCGGTCCGGGTCCCGGCGCAGGAGCCCCCGGATTCCCCGGGATGCCCGGGATGCCCGGGGTGCCCGGACCGGTGCCGCAGCGTCCTCGCCGGAAGCTCCGCCGCGGTCAGCTCATCGGCATCATCTCGGGCGGCACGGCGGTCGTCCTGCTGCTCGTCGCCGGTGTCGTCGGGTACTCGGTCGGTTCCTCTTCGCACTCAGCGGACCGCCCGGTGCGGGCGTTCCTCGACGACCTGACGGCCGGACGCGTGGCCGACGCCCTCGACGACGCGGGCATCGAACGCGAGAAGACCGACGTGCTGCTCGGCGAAGCCGCCTACGCGAAGGCGTCGGACAAGGTCACCGGCTACCGCGTCGCCGCGACGCGCACGGACGGCGACACCGCGACGGTCCGCGCGTACCTGCGCCAGGGCGGGCAGGACGTCGCTGCGACCTTCACGCTGGACAAGACCGGGACGGACTGGGGTGTGTTCCCGATCTGGGAGCTGCAGGCCCCCGAGCTCGGATCGGTCGCCGTCGCCGTGCGGGGGCCGTCCGGTGCGGCGGTCACCGTCGCCGGCCGGAACGTGGAGACCGCGAGGGACGGCACGGTGAGCCTCCGAGCACTGCCCGGCACGTACGACGTCGCCTTCGACGGCGGCAAGTGGACCACGGCCCGAGGGGGAACGGCGAGCGTCAGCGGGTTCGGGCGGTCGACCTCGAACCCGGTGCAGATGACCACGACCCTGACCGCCGCCGGGCAGCAGGCCGCCAAGCGGGCGGTGGACGACTGGGTGGACGGCTGCATCGCCTCCACCGACGCCGCCCCCGCCGGGTGCAGCTTCTACGCGTACGGGCAGAACCCCGCGTACACGTACTCGAACCAGAAGTGGACGCTCGAGACGCGGCCGACGGTCCGGGTCGGCAGCTGGACGACGAACGGCTGGTTGATCACGACGACGGCGCCCGGCCGGGCGAAGTACACGGCCGACATCTCGGGTGCTGCCGGCACCGGAACGGCCTCCGCGGGGCCGCTCAACGTGAACGCGAGCGGGTACGTCACGGGCTTCTCGAGCGACGGCGCCACGTTCCGCTCGGCAGTGGGCAACGGGTCGTCCGACACCGGCTCATGACGGTGTCGGTTCCCGGGGTGACCCGGATTGATTTCGTCCCGTTACGCGGGTAGTCTCTACCGGGTGTGCGCCCTCGGGCGCGCCCGAAAAGTCCGGCGAGCGGGATCGCCCAGCCGGACCACTCCGTCCCCCACTCGAACACCCGCCGTCCGGCGGTGCTCAGCGTGGGACGAGGAAGCCGGCGGAACGCGCCGGCCAGAGAGCACGAGCGAAGAACCAGGAGAACAGTTGCCTACTATTCAGCAGCTGGTTCGCAAGGGTCGTACGCCGAAGGTCACCAAGACCAAGGCGCCCGCCCTGAAGGCGAACCCCCAGCAGCGTGGTGTGTGCACCCGCGTCTACACCACCACCCCCAAGAAGCCGAACTCGGCACTGCGCAAGGTCGCTCGTGTCAAGCTCTCGAACGGCACCGAGGTCACGGCCTACATCCCCGGTGAGGGCCACAACCTCCAGGAGCACTCGATGGTGCTCGTCCGCGGCGGTCGTGTGAAGGACCTCCCGGGTGTGCGGTACAAGATCATCCGTGGCGCCCTGGACACCCAGGCAGTCAAGAACCGTAAGCAGGCTCGTAGCCGCTACGGCGCGAAGAAGGGTTGAGTTAGATGCCTCGTAAGGGTCCCGCCCCCAAGCGTCCCGTCGTCGCCGACCCGGTCTACGGTGCGCCGATCGTCAGCCAGCTCGTCAACAAGATCCTGCTCGACGGCAAGAAGGGCCTCGCCGAGCGCATCGTCTACGGTGCACTCGAGGGCGTTTCCGCCAAGAACCAGCAGGACGCCGTCGTGACGCTGAAGAAGGCGCTCGACAACGTCCGTCCGACCCTCGAGGTCCGTAGCCGCCGCGTCGGTGGCTCGACCTACCAGGTCCCGGTCGAGGTCAAGCCGCACCGCGCGAACACCCTCGCGCTCCGTTGGCTCACCTCGTACGCCAAGGCCCGTCGCGAGAAGACGATGACCGAGCGTCTCATGAACGAGATCCTCGACGCGTCGAACGGTCTCGGTGCCGCGGTCAAGCGCCGCGAGGACACGCACAAGATGGCCGAGTCGAACAAGGCCTTCGCCCACTACCGCTGGTAGTCCCGGCACCGTCCGGGCGCCGGTGGCCAAGAACCCCGGCGCCCGGACGGCCGCCAACCTCTCCTACAACTCTTCCGGAGGAACCCTGTGGCACAGGACGTGCTCACCGACCTGAACAAGGTCCGCAACATCGGCATCATGGCGCACATCGATGCCGGCAAGACCACGACGACCGAGCGCATCCTGTTCTACACGGGCATCACGCACAAGATCGGTGAGGTCCACGACGGCGCTGCCACGATGGACTGGATGGCGCAGGAGCAGGAGCGCGGCATCACGATCACGTCGGCCGCGACGACCTGCTTCTGGGACAACAACCAGATCAACATCATCGACACCCCCGGTCACGTGGACTTCACGGTCGAGGTGGAGCGTTCGCTCCGCGTCCTCGACGGTGCGGTCGCCGTCTTCGATGGCAAGGAGGGCGTCGAGCCCCAGTCCGAGACCGTCTGGCGTCAGGCCGACAAGTACGACGTCCCGCGTATCTGCTTCGTCAACAAGATGGACAAGCTGGGCGCCGACTTCTACTACACCGTCGACACCATCGTGAACCGCCTCGGCGCGGAGCCCCTCGTGCTCCAGCTGCCGATCGGTTCCGAGAGCTCGTTCGAAGGCGTCGTCGACCTCGTCCAGATGCGTGCACTCACCTGGCGCGGCGACGCCAAGGGTGACGTCGCGATGGGCGCGAAGTACGAGATCGAAGAGATCCCGGCCGACCTGCAGGACCGCGCCGCCGAGTACCGCGAGAAGCTCATCGAGCGCGTGGCCGAAGCGGACGACGTCCTCATGGAGCGCTACCTCGAGGGCGACACCGACTTCTCGGTCGCCGAGATCAAGGCAGCCATCCGTGCCCTCACGGTGAGCAGCACGCTCTACCCGGTCCTCTGCGGTTCCGCGTTCAAGAACCGTGGTGTCCAGCCGATGCTCGACGCCGTCATCGACTACCTCCCGTCCCCGCTCGACGTGCCGCCGATGATCGGCCACGACGTCAAGGACGAGGAGAAGGAGATCATCCGCAAGCCCGACGCGTCGGAGCCGTTCTCGGCCCTCGCGTTCAAGGTCGCGGTGCACCCGTTCTTCGGTCGTCTGACCTACGTGCGCGTCTACTCCGGCTCGATCGAGTCCGGTGCCCAGGTCATCAACTCGACCAAGGGCAAGAAGGAGCGCATCGGCAAGATCTTCCAGATGCACTCCAACAAGGAGAACCCGGTCGCCAATGTGACCGCTGGCCACATCTACGCGGTCATCGGCCTCAAGGACACCACCACCGGTGACACCCTGTGCGACCCGACCAACCAGGTCGTCCTCGAGTCGATGACGTTCCCGGAGCCGGTCATCGAGGTCGCCATCGAGCCGAACACGAAGGCCGACCAGGAGAAGCTCTCCACGGCCATCCAGAAGCTCGCCGAAGAGGACCCGACTTTCCGCGTCGAGCTCAACGCCGAGACCGGTCAGACGACGATCAAGGGCATGGGCGAGCTCCACCTCGACATCCTCGTCGACCGCATGAAGCGTGAGTTCCACGTCGAGGCGAGCGTCGGCAAGCCCCAGGTGGCCTACCGCGAGACGCTCACCAAGATCGTCGAGCGCTACGACTACACCCACAAGAAGCAGACCGGTGGTTCCGGCCAGTTCGCGAAGGTGCAGATCGCGCTCGAGCCGATGGAGGTCACGAGCGAGAAGGTCTACGAGTTCGTCAACGCGACCTCCGGTGGCCGTGTCCCGCGCGAGTACATCCCGTCGGTCGACGCCGGTATCCAGGACGCCATGCAGGTCGGCATCCTCGCGGGCTACCCGACGGTCGGCGTGAAGGCCATCCTCAAGGACGGCGCGGCGCACGACGTCGACTCGTCCGAGATGGCGTTCAAGATCGCCGGTTCGATCGCCTACAAGGAAGCGGCTCGCAAGGCCGGTCCGGCGATCCTCGAGCCGATCATGGCCGTCGAGGTCCGTACTCCTGAGGAGTACATGGGCGACGTCATCGGTGACCTGAACTCCCGTCGTGGCCAGATCGCCTCGATGGAGGACGCCTCGGGCGTCAAGGTGGTCCGCGCGAGCGTGCCGCTGTCCGAGATGTTCGGCTACGTCGGCGACCTGCGGTCGAAGACCTCTGGTCGTGCGGTCTACTCGATGACCTTCGAGACCTACAGCCAGGTCCCGGCCAAGGTCGCCGAGGAGATCATCGCGAAGAACGCGGGGGAGTAGCGCTCAGCGCTTCTCCACAGGCGGGGGCGCCCGGCGACGGGCCCCTCGCCACCAAGTAAAGTACAGACACACACCGCGCACCAACGGTCCCGAGCCCATCCAGGGCCGGCCGGGGGTGACGCTTCCGAGTCCTGAGGAGGACCCACAGTGGCCAAGGCCAAGTTCGAGCGCACCAAGCCGCACGTCAACATCGGAACCATCGGTCACGTCGACCACGGCAAGACCACGCTCACGGCGGCGATCACCAAGGTTCTGCACGACCAGTACCCGGACCTCAACGAGGCCCGCGACTTCGCGCAGATCGACAACGCTCCCGAGGAGCGCCAGCGCGGCATCACGATCAACATCTCGCACGTCGAGTACCAGACCGAGAAGCGTCACTACGCGCACGTCGACGCCCCCGGTCACGCCGACTACGTGAAGAACATGATCACGGGTGCGGCACAGATGGACGGCGCGATCCTCGTGGTCGCCGCCACCGACGGCCCGATGCCCCAGACGCGCGAGCACGTCCTGCTCGCCCGCCAGGTCGGCGTTCCCTACATCGTCGTCGCACTGAACAAGTCCGACATGGTGGACGACGAGGAGATCCTGGAGCTCGTCGAGCTCGAGGTCCGCGAGCTCCTCGGCTCGCAGCAGTTCGACGAGGACGCCCCCGTCGTGCAGGTCTCGGCGCTCAAGGCGCTCGAGGGCGACGAGAAGTGGGTCAAGTCGGTCCAGGACCTCATGGCCCAGGTCGACGAGCACGTGCCGGACCCGGTGCGCGCCACCGACCAGCCGTTCCTGATGCCGATCGAGGACGTCTTCACGATCACCGGTCGTGGCACGGTCGTCACCGGTCGCGTCGAGCGTGGCACGCTCAACCTGAACGCCGAGGTCGAGATCGTCGGCATCCGCGCGACGCAGAAGACCACGGTCACGGGCATCGAGATGTTCCGCAAGCTGCTCGACCAGGCGGTCGCCGGTGACAACACCGGTCTGCTCATCCGTGGCCTCAAGCGCGAGGACGTGGAGCGCGGCCAGGTCGTCGTGAAGCCGGGTTCGGTCACGCCGCACACCGAGTTCCAGGCGAACGCGTACATCCTGACCAAGGACGAGGGTGGGCGTCACAACCCGTTCTACGCGAACTACCGCCCGCAGTTCTACTTCCGCACCACGGACGTCACCGGCGTCATCACGCTGCCCGAGGGCACCGAGATGGTCATGCCCGGCGACACCGTCGCCATGACGGTCGAGCTGATCCAGCCGATCGCCATGGAAGAGGGCCTCCGTTTCGCCATCCGTGAGGGTGGTCGTACGGTCGGTGCCGGTACGGTCGAGAAGATCATCAAGTAACTCCGGTTCCTTGCGACAGCGGGGTCGGGCCTTCGGGCCCGGCCCCGCTTCGTCGTACGCGGCCACTGGCGGGCCGTACAGAGCGCCGGACAGGAGGCCCGGGGCGGCGCCCGCCACGGGCCTCCTGTCCGCCCCGTGACCCGTCACAGGCGTCACGGAGTTGGCTCGACCGCGTGACCCGCCTCCGCAGATCCGCGACCTCCGGTCGCGGCTACCACCGCGTCCGTTCCGGACGCGGTTTCTCGTTCCGCGACCCCGACGGCAACACCGTGACGGACCCGGACGAGCGCCGTCGACTCGAGGAGTTCGTGATCCCGCCGGCGTGGGACGACGTCTGGATCTCCCCGTACGAGAACGGCCACATCCTGGCGACGGGCACGGACGGTGCAGGGCGCCGCCAGTACATGTACCACCCGTCCTGGCGCGAACGGATGGACCGGATCAAGTACGACCGGGCGCTGGCACTGGCCGAGTCGTTGCCGGTCGCCCGCCGCGGTGTCACGCAGGACCTCCGTCGCCCCGAGCCGGACCGCCGCCGTGCGCTGGCCGCAGCGTTCCGCATGCTCGACCAGGGGTCCCTCCGGGTCGGGTCGGAGCGGTACGCCACCGAGCACGGCAGTCGTGGGCTGTCCACGCTGCTGTGCGCGCACGCCCACGTGTCGGGCGACGACATCGAGCTCGACTTCCCCGGCAAGAGCGGGCAGGAGTGGTCGTCGTCGATCCACGACCACGACCTGGCGCGGGTCATCGCCGGCATGAAGCGTCGCGGCCCCAACGCGCGGTTGCTCTCGTTCCGCGAGCGTCGCGGTGCGGAGTGGGAGCCGCTCTCCGCCGAGGACATCAACGCGTACGTCAAGGAACGTGCGGGCGACGAGTTCACCGCGAAGGACTTCCGGACCCTGCACGGGACGGTCGCGGCCGCGGTCGACCTGGCGAAGACCGGACCGCAGTCGTCCCAGGCCAAGCGGAAGAAGGCCGTCTCGCACGCGGTGAAGGCCGCCAGCGACGAGCTCGGCAACACCCCGACGGTGTGCCGGCAGAGCTACATCGACCCCCGGTTGCTCGACGCGTACGACCACGGGGAGACCATCGATCCGAACCGCCTGGCGTCCGCCGAGGCCGAGGTCCGGGCGCTGCTCTACCGACAATGACCCGGGGGCCGTCCGGATGACGTAGCGTTGGTCGACGTGCCGGACCACCCCCACACGGCACGGAAGGACCCACAACAGTCGTGACCGACGAGTGCATCCACGGATTCCCCACCGAGCTCTGCGACATCTGCGCACCCCGGCAGCGCGAGGCGTCGGAGATCCCAGCCACCCCGGCACCCCGCCGGACCCGCATCACCACCAACCTGCGCGTCGACCCGCCGGCCTCCGGGCCCGGGACGTCGCTCCGGTCGCCGACGTCGCTCCGTTCGTCGTCCGCCGACCTGCCCGAAGCACGTGAGTTCGCAGCGCTCCGCGCCCACCACGTCACCCACATCGACAACCTCGACGGCATCGTCGGCGCCGGCGCGATCCTGGCGTCCGACCAGGCCGAGCCGGTCGTGGACGTCAGTTCCGCCGACACCCGCGCTGCCCGCGCCGAGGCCGAGGCGCCCGACGGCTCCTCGATCGCCGGCCACGTGCCGTTCACGCTGTCGCCCGACGCCACCCGTTGGGACGAGCTCCGTACGGGCGCCGAGGGCGAGCGCTGGTCGGACGCCGCCCGCCGCACCCGGGCGATCGACTACGTCGTGCTCGTCGTGCCGGTCTCCGCGTTCGGTGCCTCGGTGATCGTCGCCGACCAGGACGCCGACGCCGACGACGTCCGGTTCGCCGTCGGTCCCGACGCCGGCACGAACCTGATCCGTCGCACCGACTTCACGGACCCGGAGATGCACGGCCTCGAGCTGCTCGCCGGACCGAGCGTGCCGTTCACGTCGGTCGCGGTCATCGGCGTGCCGAACGACAAAGCCCGGCAGACCGTCCGCGCCGTGCTCGCTGACCACGGTGGACACGCTCCGCGAGTGGCCGTGTTCCCGCCGTGGTTCGTGCCCCCGGTGACCGCCGAGTGACGGTCTCCTGACCCGTGTCGACGCACCCTCCGGACCCCGTCCGGAGGGTGCTCCGCGTTGCGGGGCCGAGCCGGGCCTCCAGGCCGTCCGATCCGCGTGGATCCGGGCAAGCGAGCCGGCGGGACACGCCCGGCAATTCGCGACACGCCCGGGTTGCACGTGGGCCAGGGCTATGCGAGACTTGTCCGGTTCCGAATTCCCCGTGGGTGTACGCCCACAGGATCACTGCTCTGGCAGTGCACAACCCCCTTGTTCAGCAGGGCTGGGTTGGGCCGCAGGCAGCAGAACACGACTCCCCGAAGGGTGACGGACGCGGTGTACCACTGCTGCGCCCGGAGCACGAGGCAGTCGATTGCCCACGCTGGACGGCCACGGTCGCCCGCGAGGTTGACAGGTGAACAGCGGTCATCCCCAGTGGATGCGGCCGGTTGGTTCAGGAAAACAGCACGGTCCGCAGGAATGCGGAACCGAGCGGCGTCAGGCGGCCAGAGGGTGCGCGGCGCAGAGAGGACAAGAGACACATGGCGGGACAGAAGATCCGCATCCGGCTCAAGTCGTATGACCACGAGGTCATCGACACGTCGGCCCGGAAGATCGTCGACACGGTGACCCGTGCCGGTGCAACCGTGGTCGGCCCGGTGCCGCTCCCCACCGAGAAGAACGTGATCGCAGTGATCCGTTCCCCTCACAAGTACAAGGACTCGCGCGAGCACTTCGAGAAGCGCACGCACAAGCGGGTCATCGACATCGTCGACCCGACGCCGAAGGCCGTTGACTCGCTCATGCGACTCGACCTGCCGGCAGACGTCAACATCGAGATCAAGCTGTAAGGGGGCTGACCAATGGCGAACTCAACCAAGACCGTCAAGGGCCTCCTCGGCAAGAAGCTCGGGATGACCCAGGTGTGGGACGAGAACAACAAGTTCATCCCCGTCACCGTGATCGAGGTCGGCCCGAACGTGGTCACCCAGATCCGCAACGCTGAGCGCGACGGCTACGAGGCGATCCAGATCGCCGCCGGCGCCATCGACCCGCGCAAGGTCAACAAGCCGGCCGCTGGCCACTTCGAGGCCGCTGGCGTGACCCCGCGTCGCACCCTCACCGAGATCCGTACCAACGACTCCGCTGAGTACACGCTCGGCCAGGAGCTCACCGTGGACGGCACGTTCACGGCGGGCCAGAAGGTCGACGTCGTCGGTACCTCCAAGGGCAAGGGCTTCGCCGGTGTCATGAAGCGCCACGGCTTCCACGGCGTCGGCGCCTCGCACGGTGCGCACCGCAACCACCGCAAGCCCGGCTCGATCGGTGCTTCCTCGACCCCGTCGCGCGTCTTCAAGGGCATGCGCATGGCTGGTCGTATGGGTGGCGACCGCGTGACCGTCCTCAACCTCACGGTGCACGCCGTCGACGCCGAGAAGGGTCTGCTGCTCGTCAAGGGCGCCGTCCCCGGTGCTCGTGGCCGCTCCGTCTTCGTCCGCACCGCCGTGAAGGGTAAGTGATCATGGCCACCACGACCGCAACCACGATCGACGTCCTCGACGCATCGGGTGCCAAGTCCGGCACCGTCGAGCTCCCCGCAGCTCTCTTCGACGTCGAGACCAACGTCCCGCTGATCCACCAGGTCGTCACCGCGCAGCTCGCAGCCGCGCGTCAGGGCACCCACAAGACCAAGAACCGTGGCGAAGTCCGCGGTGCCGGTCGCAAGCCGTTCAAGCAGAAGGGCACCGGCCGCGCCCGTCAGGGTTCCGTCCGTGCTCCGGAGCACACCGGCGGTGGCGTCGTCCACGGGCCGACCCCGCGCGACTACTCGCAGCGCACCCCGAAGAAGATGATCGCCGCTGCTCTGCTCGGCTCGCTCTCGGACCGCGCCCGCGGTGGCCGCATCTCCGCTGTGGAGGGCTTCGTCGCGGCTGAACTGCCGTCGACCAAGACCGCCCGCACGCTCCTCGAGAAGGTCGCGCCCGTCAAGAACGTGCTCGTCGTGCTCGAGACGGACGACGAGCTGACGCTCAAGTCGATCCGCAACCTGTCGAACGTCCACGCGCTCTCGTACGGCCAGCTCAACGCCTACGACGTGCTGCGCTCGGACGCCGTCGTCTTCAGCAAGAGCGCCCTCGACGCCTTCATCGCGTCGAAGACCGCGAAGGAGATCACCGCATGAGCGGCTTCAACAAGGACCCGCGCGACGTCATCATCTCGCCGGTCGTCTCGGAGAAGAGCTACGCGCTCATCGACCAGGGCAAGTACACGTTCATCGTGGACCCCCGCTCGAACAAGACCGAGATCAAGCTCGCCATCGAGAAGATCTTCGACGTCAAGGTCGCGAGCATCAACACGCTGAACCGCCCGGGCAAGACCCGTCGCACCAAGTTCGGTCTCGGCAAGCGCAAGGACACCAAGCGCGCCATCGTGACGCTCAAGTCCGGTTCGATCGACATCTTCACGGCTGTCGGCTGAGGACCAGAGGGATAAATCATGGCTATTCGTAACTACAAGCCGACGACCCCCGGTCGTCGCGGTTCGTCGGTCGCCGACTTCGCTGAGATCACCCGTTCGACTCCGGAGAAGTCACTGCTTCGTCCGCTGCCGAAGACCGGTGGTCGCAACAGCTCCGGCCGTATCACCACGCGTCACATCGGTGGTGGCCACAAGCGCCAGTACCGCGTGATCGACTTCCGTCGCTCCGACAAGGACGGCGTCGACGCCAAGGTCGCTCACATCGAGTACGACCCCAACCGCACTGCGCGCATCGCGCTCCTGCACTACGTGGACGGCACGAAGCGGTACATCATCGCGCCGAACAAGCTGAAGCAGGGCGACGTCATCGAGCAGGGCCCCGGCGCCGACATCAAGCCCGGCAACAACCTGCCGCTGCGCAACATCCCCGTGGGTACCGTCGTGCACGCCATCGAGCTCCGCCCCGGTGGCGGCGCCAAGATGGCTCGCTCCGCCGGCGCCTCGGTGCGTCTCGTCGCCAAGGACGGCCCCTACGCGCAGCTCCGTCTGCCGTCGGGCGAGGTCCGCAACGTCGACGCACGCTGCCGCGCCACCATCGGCGAGGTCGGCAACGCCGAGCAGTCGAACATCAACTGGGGCAAGGCCGGCCGCATGCGCTGGAAGGGCGTCCGCCCGACCGTCCGTGGTGTCGCCATGAACCCGGTCGACCACCCGCACGGTGGTGGTGAGGGCAAGACGTCCGGTGGTCGTCACCCGGTCAGCCCCTGGGGCCAGTCCGAGGGCCGTACGCGCAAGCCGAACAAGCCGAGCGACAAGCTCATCGTCCGTCGCCGTAACGCCGGCAAGAAGCGCAAGTAGGAGTTCAGAAGATGCCACGCAGTCTGAAGAAGGGCCCCTTCGTCGACGAGCACCTGCTCCGCAAGGTCGTCACGCAGAACGAGGCCAACACCAAGAACGTGATCCGTACGTGGTCGCGTCGGTCGATGATCGTCCCGAACATGCTCGGGCACACGATCGCCGTCCACGACGGCCGCAAGCACATCCCGGTGTTCGTCACCGAGTCGATGGTCGGTCACAAGCTCGGCGAGTTCGCGCCGACCCGCACCTTCCGTGGTCACGTGAAGGACGACAAGAAGGGCCGTCGCCGCTGAGGCGGCGACGCAGAGGAGGAACGAAATGGTGGAGTCGATCGCACGCGTGCGACACATCCGCGTCACGCCTCAGAAGGCCCGTCGCGTCATCGAGCTGATCCGCGGCAAGCAGGCCCACGAGGCCCTCGCCATCCTGAAGTTCGCCCCCCAGGGCGCTTCGGAGCCCGTGTACAAGCTGGTCGCCTCGGCGATCGCGAACGCACGGGTCAAGGCGGACTCGACGAACAGCTTCCTCGACGAGCGCGACCTCTACGTGAGCCGCGTCTTCGTCGACGAGGGCACGACCCTGAAGCGGTTCCAGCCGCGCGCCCAGGGCCGCGCCTTCCGCATCAACAAGCGCACCAGCCACATCACGGTCGTCCTCGCGACGCCCGACGAGGCCGAGGTTGCCGCGACGAGCAAGAAGGCGAGCAAGTAATGGGCCAGAAGGTCAACCCGTACGGCTTCCGTCTCGGGATCACGACGGACCACGTCTCGCACTGGTTCACCGACAGCAAGAAGGCCGGTCAGCGTTACGCCGACTACGTGGCCGAGGACATCAAGGTGCGCGAGTACCTGAAGAAGACCCTCGACCGCGCCGGCGTCGCACGCATCGAGCTCGAGCGCACCCGTGACCGTGTCCGCGTGGACATCCACACGGCTCGTCCGGGCATCGTCATCGGCCGCCGCGGCGCCGAGGCGGAGCGCGTTCGCGGTGAGCTCGAGAAGCTCACCAAGAAGCAGATCCAGCTGAACATCCTCGAGGTCAAGAACCCCGAGACCGAGGCCCAGCTCGTCGCGCAGGGCATCGCCGAGCAGCTCTCCGCTCGTGTCGCGTTCCGTCGCGCCATGCGCAAGGGCCTGCAGGGTGCACAGCGCGCCGGCGCCAAGGGTGTCCGCATCCAGGTGTCGGGTCGTCTCGGCGGCGCCGAGATGTCGCGTTCGGAGTTCTACCGCGAAGGCCGTGTGCCGCTGCACACCCTCCGCGCGAACATCGACTACGGCTTCTACGAGGCCCGGACCACGTTCGGCCGCATCGGCGTGAAGGTCTGGATCTACAAGGGCGACATCACGAACAAGGAGCTCGCTCGCGAGCAGGCGAACCAGCGTTCGTCGCGCCCGGAGCGTCGTGGCGGCCCGCGCGGTGAGCGTGGCGACCGTGGCGGCGACCGTCGTGGCGGCGACCGCGGTGACCGTCGTCCGCAGCAGGCCCCGCAGGACGCGCCGGCCGGCGCAGGAGTTGAGGCGTAACCATGCTTATTCCCCGTCGAGTCAAGCACCGCAAGCAGCACCACCCGAAGCGTTCGGGTCAGGCCACCGGTGGTACCAAGGTCAGCTTCGGCGACTACGGCATCCAGGCCCTCACCCCGGCGTACGTGACCAACCGTCAGATCGAGTCCGCTCGTATCGCCATGACGCGTCACATCAAGCGTGGTGGCAAGGTCTGGATCAACATCTACCCGGACCGTCCGCTGACCAAGAAGCCCGCCGAGACCCGCATGGGTTCCGGTAAGGGTTCGCCCGAGTGGTGGGTCGCGAACGTGAAGCCGGGCCGGGTGCTCTTCGAGCTCTCCGGCGTCAGCGAGGAGATCGCCCGTGAGGCGTTGACTCGTGCAATCCACAAGCTGCCCCTCAAGGCACGCATCATCAAGCGCGAGGAGGGCGACGCATAATGGCGATCGGTTCCAAGGAGCTCCGTCCGACGGAGCTCGACACGTTCGAGAACGAGCGTCTCGCTGACGAGCTGAAGAAGGCCAAGGAGGAACTCTTCAACCTCCGCTTCCAGTCGGCCACCGGCCAGCTGGAGAGCCACGGTCGTCTCCGTGCCGTCAAGCGCGACATCGCCCGCATCTACACCGTCCTCCGCGAGCGCGAGCTCGGCATCCGTGCCACTCCCGCGCCCGTCGAGACCGCCCCCAAGGCCAAGAAGACGACGAAGAAGGCTGACAAGCCGGCCGAGTCGACCGAGGCCGAGACCGCCGAGGAGAAGTAATGGCGAACGAAGAGAAGAACTCCGCCGCCCTCACTCGCGGCTACCGCAAGACGCGTCGCGGCTACGTGACGAGCGACAAGATGGACAAGACCATCGTGGTCGAGGTCGAGGACCGCGTGAAGCACGCGCTCTACGGCAAGATCATCCGTCGCACGTCCAAGGTGAAGGCCCACGACGAGCTCGGCACCGCTGGTGTCGGCGACCTCGTCGTGATCAGCGAGACCCGTCCCCTCAGCGCGTCCAAGCGCTGGCGCCTGGTCGAGATCCTCGAGAAGGCCAAGTAGGCCTCGGCCTGCTTCGGAATAGGAGACAGCAGTGATTCAGCAGGAATCCCGCCTGAAGGTCGCCGACAACACGGGTGCCAAGGAGATCTTGACCATCCGCGTGCTCGGTGGCTCGGGTCGTCGCTACGCCGGCCTCGGTGACGTCATCGTCGCCACGGTGAAGGACGCCATCCCCGGCGGCAACGTGAAGAAGGGTGACGTCGTCAAGGCAGTCATCGTTCGCACCAAGAAGGAGACCCGTCGTCAGGACGGCTCCTACATCAAGTTCGACGAGAACGCGGCAGTGATCCTCAAGGCCGACGGCGACCCGCGCGGTACGCGCATCTTCGGTCCGGTCGGTCGCGAGCTCCGTGACAAGAAGTTCATGAAGATCATCTCGCTCGCGCCGGAGGTGCTGTAAGCCATGGCGAACATCAAGAAGGGTGACCTCGTCCAGGTCATCACGGGCGCGACGCAGGAGCGTGGCGGCGACCGTGGCAAGCAGGGCAAGGTCATCGAGGTCCTCAAGGACAAGAACCGCGTCGTCGTCGAGGGCGTGAACTTCGTCACGAAGCACGTCCGCGTCGGTCAGACGCAGCGTGGTTCGAAGACCGGTGGCATCGAGCAGCACGAAGCCTCGATCCACGTCTCGAACGTCGCACTCGTCGACCCGAAGACGAAGAAGCCGACGCGTGTCGGCTTCCGCACCGAAGAGGTGGAGAAGGACGGCGTCAAGAAGACCGTCCGTGTCCGCTACGCGAAGAAGTCTGGTGAGAAGCTCTGATGACTGACACGACTGCTGCGCCCGCTGGCAAGATCCAGCCGCGCCTCAAGCAGAAGTACCTGGCCGAGATCAAGACGGCCCTCACCGAGCAGTTCGGTTACGCGAACGTCAACCAGGTCCCCGGCCTGGTCAAGGTCGTCGTGAACACCGGTGTCGGCGAGGCCGCTCGTGACTCCAAGATCATCGAGGGGGCCATCAAGGACCTCACGGCGATCACGGGTCAGAAGCCCCAGGTCAACATCGCCCGCAAGTCCATCGCACAGTTCAAGCTGCGCGAGGGTCAGGCCATCGGCGCGCACGTCACCCTCCGTGGTGACCGCGCGTGGGAGTTCCTGGACCGCCTGGTGACGCTCGCACTGCCCCGCATCCGCGACTTCCGCGGTCTCAGCGACAAGCAGTTCGACGGCAACGGCAACTACACGTTCGGTCTCACGGAGCAGTCCGTGTTCCACGAGATCGACCAGGACCGCATCGACCGTGTCCGCGGCTTCGACATCACTGTCGTGACCACCGCGAAGACGGACGACGAGGGACGCGCGCTGCTCCGCCAGCTCGGCTTCCCGTTCCGCTCCAACGAGCAGACGGTCTAAACTACTTCGGGCGGTGCGGGCCGGAGGATTCACGTCCTCCGGCCCGCACGCACGAACACACCGATCTCGGGGAACCGCCCCGGGATCACTCGATCGCTCAGGTCGGCATTCGTGGAACGGGTGTCGAAACCAGGCGAGAAATGGACGAACATCATGACGATGACCGATCCGGTCGCAGACATGCTGACCAGATTGCGGAACGCGAACTCCGCGCACCACGACGCAGTCGCGCTCCCGAGCTCCAAGCTCAAGAAGAACATCGCCGACATCCTCAAGCGTGAGGGCTACATCAGCGAGTGGAAGGTGGAGGACGCCCGAGTCGGGCAGACCCTCACCATCGACCTGAAGTACGGCCCCGAGCGCGAGCGTTCGATCGCCGGCATCAAGCGTGTCTCGAAGCCGGGCCTCCGGGTCTACGCGAAGTCGACGGAGATCCCCCAGGTCCTCGGTGGCCTCGGCGTGGCGATCCTCTCGACCTCCTCCGGCCTCCTGACCGACCGCGAAGCCGAGCAGAAGGGCGTGGGTGGGGAAGTCCTCGCCTACGTGTGGTGATCGACAATGTCACGAATCGGACGTCTCCCCATCGACATCCCCGCCGGCGTCACCGTCTCCGTTGACGGTCAGAACGTGGCGGTCAAGGGCCCGAAGGGCGAGCTCGCGCTCGTCATCGCGGAGCCCATCCAGGCCAAGGTCGAGGAGAACCAGGTCCTCGTCACCCGTCCGGACGACGAGCGCGAGTCGCGTTCGCTCCACGGACTGACCCGGACCCTCATCGCCAACAACATCATCGGCGTGACCCAGGGCTACACCAAGGGTCTCGAGGTCGTCGGTACGGGTTACCGTGTCGCGGCCAAGGGCTCGAACCTCGAGTTCGCCCTCGGGTACTCCCACTCGATCACGGTCGAGCCGCCGGCGGGCATCAGCTTCGCGGTGGAGGGCAACAACAAGGTCACCGTCGCCGGTATCGACAAGCAGGCTGTCGGCGAGGTCGCCGCGAACATCCGGAAGCTCCGGAAGCCCGAGCCCTACAAGGGCAAGGGTGTCCGTTACGCCGGCGAGAACGTGCGCCGCAAGGCCGGAAAGTCAGGTAAGTGATCATGGGACTCCTCAAGACACGAGGCAAGAGCAAGGCGGCCGCCAAGGCGCGTCGTCACAACCGTCTCCGCAAGAAGATCACCGGCACCGAGGCTCGTCCCCGTCTCGCCGTCACCCGCTCGTCGCGTCACGTGTTCGTGCAGGTCATCGACGACTCGAAGGGTCACACCCTCGCAAGCGCCTCGACGATGGAGGCAGACCTCCGCTCGTTCGACGGCGACAAGACCGCCAAGGCCCGTCGCGTCGGTGAGCTCCTCGCCGAGCGCGCGAAGTCGGCTGGCGTCGAGGCCGTGGTCTTCGACCGCGGTGGCAGCAAGTACGCCGGTCGCGTCGCCGCGATCGCCGATGGTGCCCGTGAAGGAGGGCTGAACCTGTGAGCGACAACGCGAACACCAACGAAGACGCCAAGACCGAGGCCGTCGAGGCCACGGAGACCGAGGCTGTCGAGACCACGGAGACCACCGAGGCGAGCACGGAGGCCACGGCCACCGACGCAACCGCCGAGGCGACCACCGAGGGCGCCAAGACCGGCAAGGAGGCGGAGGCACCTGCCGTCGCCGAGCGTCCGGTCGAGACCGCCGCGGGCTCCGCGTCGAACAACCGCGACTCCGCTGACAACCGTGGCCGTCGTGGTGGCGGTCGTGACCGTCAGCAGGGCCGCGACCGCAACAACCGCGGTGGCGACAGCCAGTTCCTCGAGCGCGTGGTGACCATCAACCGCGTCTCGAAGGTCGTCAAGGGTGGTCGTCGCTTCAGCTTCACGGCGCTCGTCGTCGTCGGTGACGGCAACGGCCTCGTGGGCGTCGGCTACGGCAAGGCCAAGGAGGTCCCCACGGCGATCTCCAAGGGTGTCGAAGAGGCGAAGAAGAACTTCTTCCGCGTCCCCCGCGTCGGCAACACGATCCCGCACCCGGTGCAGGGTGAAGCCGCCGCTGGCGTCGTCCTCCTGCGTCCGGCCGGCCCCGGTACCGGTGTCATCGCCGGTGGTCCGGTCCGCGCCGTGCTCGAGTGCGCCGGCATCCACGACGTCCTGAGCAAGTCGCTCGGCTCGTCGAACACCATCAACATCGTGCACGCGACCGTCGAGGCCCTGAAGCAGCTCGAGGAGCCCCGCGCCGTCGCGAGCCGTCGTGGCCTCGACGTCGAGCGGGTCGTCCCGGCCCGTCTGCTCCAGGCCGAGGCCGCAGCCCTGCGTGCCGCGACCGAGAAGGCAGGTGCGTGATGGCGATGCTGAAGATCACGCAGATCAAGTCCGTTATCAGCGAGAAGCAGTACCAGCGCGACACCCTGCGCAGCCTGGGCCTCAAGCGCATCGGCCGTTCGGTCGAGCGTGAGGACAACTCCCAGAACCGCGGGTACATCGCGACGGTGGCGCACCTCGTGAAGGTCGAGGAGGTCGACGCATGAGCGACGAGAAGAACGAGCGCGTGCAGGTGCTGAAGCTGCACCACCTCCGTCCCGCAGAGGGCGCCAAGAAGGACCGCACCCGTGTGGGTCGCGGTGAGGGCTCGAAGGGCAAGACCGCTGGGCGTGGTACCAAGGGCACGAAGGCCCGCTACCAGGTCCGGGTCGGCTTCGAGGGTGGGCAGATGCCGCTGCACATGCGCACCCCGAAGCTCCGCGGGTTCAAGAACCCGTTCCGGGTCGAGTACCAGGTCGTGAACCTGGACAAGATCTCGGAGCTCTACCCCGATGGTGGCGACGTCACCGTTGCGGGCCTGGTCGCCAAGGGCGCCGTCCGCAAGAACGAGAAGGTCAAGGTTCTCGGTCAGGGTGACATCACCGTGAAGATCACGGTCACGGTCGACAAGGTCTCGGCGTCCGCCGCCGAGAAGATCGTGGCTGCTGGCGGCACCGTCTCCCAGTAACCCCCGTCGGCGGCCCGTGCGTTTGCGCACGGGCCGCCGTTACGGTTTCCTTGACAGTGGCCGGCATCCGTCGGCCAGGTCGGCCCTGCCGACCGAAACCGGTCCGGCCGCGATCGACGGCCCCGGTCCCACAAGTTCGGAGTCATCGTGTTCAGAGCGGTCGCGCGCATCATGCGCACCCCTGATCTTCGCAAGAAGATCGGCTTCACCCTCGCGATCATCGCGCTGTTCCGTCTCGGGTCGTACATCCCGGCACCGTTCGTCGACTACGCCGCCGTGCAGAGCTGTCTCGCCAGCGCGTCGTCCTCCGGCGGTCTCTACGACCTCATCAACCTCTTCTCCGGCGGCGCGCTGCTGAAGCTCTCGGTCTTCGCGCTCGGCATCATGCCGTACATCACGTCGTCGATCATCGTGCAGCTCCTGCGTGTGGTCATCCCGCACTTCGACACCCTCTACAAGGAGGGCCAGTCCGGCCAGGCGAAGCTGACGCAGTACACGCGCTACCTCACGATCGCGCTCGGTGTGCTGCAGTCCACGACCCTGATCACGGTCGCCCGCTCCGGCGCCCTGTTCGGCACCAACGCCTCCGCGTCCTGCACGTCGATCATCTCGAACGACAGCTGGTACGCCATCATGCTGATGGTGGTCACGCTGACTGCCGGTACCGGCCTCATCATGTGGATGGGCGAGCTCGTCACCGAGCGCGGCATCGGCAACGGCATGTCGCTCCTGATCTTCACGTCGATCGCGGCGCAGTTCCCGTCGGCGCTCTGGGCGATCGAGCAGTCACAGTCGTTCGAGCTCTTCCTGTTCGTGATCCTGGTCGGACTCGTGATCATGATGGCCGTCGTGTTCGTCGAGCAGTCACAGCGGCGGATCCCCGTGCAGTACGCCAAGCGCATGGTGGGGCGGCGGACGTACGGCGGCAACAACACCTACATCCCGATCAAGGTGAACATGGCCGGCGTCGTGCCCGTCATCTTCGCCTCGTCGCTGCTGTACCTGCCGGCCCTGATCGCGCAGTTCAACCAGCCCTCGGACGGCTCCGAGCCGGCCGCGTGGGTGACCTGGATCCAGAACAACCTGACCTCGGGTGACAACTGGTTCTACATGGTCCTGTACTTCCTGCTCATCGTCGGGTTCACGTACTTCTACGTGGCGATCACCTTCAACCCCGAAGAGGTCGCCGACAACATGAAGAAGTACGGCGGGTTCATCCCCGGCATCCGTGCCGGTCGTCCGACCGCCGAGTACCTCGACTACGTCCTCACCCGGGTGACGCTGCCCGGTTCGCTCTACCTCGGTCTCATCGCGCTCATCCCGCTGGCAGCACTGGCGCTGTTCGGCGCGAACCAGAACTTCCCGTTCGGTGGCGCGAGCATCCTCATCATCGTGGGTGTCGGTCTCGAGACCGTGAAGCAGATCGACTCGCAGCTGCAGCAGCGTCACTACGAAGGGCTTCTCCGTTGAGCGCACGTCTCATCATCGTCGGACCTCCCGGAGCCGGGAAGGGCACCCAGGCCGGCCGCATCGCCGACTCCTTCGGGATCCCCGCGATCTCGACCGGGGACATCTTCCGCAAGAACGTGGCAGAGGGCACGCCCCTCGGTGTGCAGGCGAAGGCGATCATGGACGCCGGCGACTACGTGCCGGACTCCCTGACGAACGAGCTCGTGAAGTCGCGCCTCCAGGAGTCCGACGCCGAGCACGGCTTCCTGTTGGACGGCTACCCGCGCACGGTCGGTCAGGTCGAGTACCTCGACGCACTGCTCGCTGAGCAGGGCACCGGGATCGACGCCGTCGTGCAGCTCGTCGCCGACCAGGACGAGCTCGTCGGTCGCCTGCTCAAGCGCGCCGAGGACCAGGGCCGCAGCGACGACAACGAGGAGACGATCCGTCGTCGCCAGCAGGTCTACGCCGAGCAGACGGCGCCCATCGTTGCGGCGTACGGCGAGCGTGGCCTCGTCGTCGACGTCGACGGCCTCGGTGCCATCGACGAGGTCGGCGACCGCATCCAGACGGCACTGGCGGGCCGCGGGCTCTCCGCGACCGTCTGACCAGCGTGGTGCGGTTCAAGAAGCCCTCGATCTACAAGACCCCGGACGAGCTCCGGGCGATGGTCCGGCCGGGCCTGCTGACCGCCGAGGCGCTCGACGCCGTCCGTGCAGCGATCCGTCCGGGGATCACCACCGGTGAACTCGATGCGATCGCCGAGCGCACCATCCGTGACGGCGGGGGAGTCCCGAACTTCCAGCTCGTGCCCGGCTACCGCCACACGCTGTGCGTGTCGGTGAACGACGAGATCGTGCACGGGATCCCCGGTGAGCGCGTGCTCGCGCCCGGCGACATCGTGTCGGTGGACGCCGGTGCCGAGGTCGACGGCTGGAACGGCGACAGCGCGTTCACGACCGTCGTGCCCGGCGGCGACGCTGCGGTCACCGCAGCCCGTCAGACGCTCTGCGACACGACCGAGCGGTCGCTCTGGCACGGCATCGCCGCGCTCGCCGACGCGAAGAACCTGCACGAGGTCGGCTCCGCCGTGGAGGACGCGATTGACGAGACCGGCGCGTGGGGCATCGTCGAGGACTACACCGGCCACGGCATCGGCCGGTCGATGCACGAGGAACCGCCGGTCTTCAACTACCGCGTGCGCGGGGCCGGACCTGCCGTCAAGCCGGGGCTGGTGGTCGCCATCGAGCCCATGGTCACGGCCGGCGCCATCGACAGCTCGACGGACGACGACGAGTGGACGGTCCGGACACTCGACGGCTCCGACGCCGCGCACTGGGAGCACAGCGTCGCGGTGCACGCGGCCGGCATCTGGGTGCTCACTGCCGCCGACGGCGGCGCTCGGGGCCTGGCCCCGCTGGGTGTGACGCCCGTCCCGATCCCGTAGGACGGGCCTCCAGTCCGCACGCGGTGCCCACGCTGGGTGTCTCCGCACGACGCGACGGCCAGGAGGCCCGGCTGGCGTCAGCCGCGTCGACGACGTCGCGTGGACCCACCCGACCACCGCCGGGCGCACGCGCCGTGGCATCGCGTCAGTTGCCGACGGAGCAGGTCTCCTCGGAGGCGCTCTGCCCGGTGATCGACGAGGGGAGCGGCGTCGCCGACGCGGTCGGCGTCCGCGTGGCGGTCGCGCTCGGCGTCGCCGACGGTGTGCCGGCGGACGACGAGGTCCCGGACGAACCCGAGGTACCGGACGAACCCGAGGAGCCGGACGACCCGGTGCCGCTCGACGTCCCGCCGCTCGACGGCGACTCCTCGGAGGCGCGACCGGTGCTCGAGTCGCTCAGCGACGACCGGACGTCGTTCTGCAGCGCCACGTTCAGGGTGTGGGCCGTCTCCTGGTCGACGATCACGCGGGCGTTGTCGGCGGGGTCGTCGGCCACCGGGTACTGCACGAAGAGCATGTTGGCCGTGCTCATCCCGCGCAGGGCTGCCGCGAGCTTGACGAGGGTGCCGGTCTGGGCCAGGCCGTCGGACAGCGTCATGTTGGACAGGGCGGCGCCGGCCAGCTTGTAGAGCGTGATCGGGTTCGAGAGCGTGCCGTCCGAGGTGACCTTGCGGAGGAGCGCCGACAGGAACACCTGCTGTGAGCTGATGCGGGCGAGGTCGCTGCCGTCGCCGACCCCGTGGCGGGTGCGCAGGAAGGCCAGGGCGTCCGAACCCTCGAGGGAGTGCGAGCCCGTCGTGAGGTGCAGGCCGGTGAACGTGTCGTCGATCGGCTCGGCGACGCAGACGTCCACACCGCCGAGGGCGTTCGACATCTCGATCACGCCGTCGAACGTGATGAGCCCGGCGTAGGGGATGCTCAGACCGGTCAGGTTCTCCACCGTGTCCACGACGCAGGAGACACCGCCGTTGCCGAGCGCCGTGTTGAACATCGCCGAGGTGGACGCCGGGTAGGTCGTGCCGGTCGCGGGGTTCGTGCAGGCCGGGATGGGGACCATCAGGTCGCGGGGGAAGCTGACCGCGGTGAGCTGCTGGTGGTCCGCCGAGATGTGGATGAGCATCGTGACGTCGTTGCGGGCGCCCTCGACGTCCTCGTCGGAGTCGAACTGGCCGACCCGGGTGTCGCTCCCGATGAGCAGGATGTTCGCCCCGCCCTTGATCGCCGAGATGTCCGCCGTCTTCGCGGTGCTCTGGTCGTCGGTGCTCAGCGCGACGGTCTGCGGCGCGGTGGCGAGCTGTGCCCCGGCGATCGCGGCGACGCTCGTGCCGCTGACGAGCAGGACGGCGACGGCGGACGCGACGACGGTGACGAGCGTGCCCCAACCCCGGCGACGGGCCTGCTTGCCGTGGCTGGCGAAGGGGCGTCGGGTGGCGTCGGGCACGTGTTCTCCGTTCGGTGGTCCGGCGCGAGCTGCGGGTGCGACGGACGTGGCTGCGGAGCAAAACTACGGTTCGCGCGCATGTGTGCGCCCGGAGCGCGCCGTCAAACCACTGTGCAACGCTCAGGCACGGCCCCGGAAGCCCCAGACGTGGGGTGTTCCGCGTCCCCACTTGGCAATTGTGGGTTTACCACATAAGATCGATCTTTGGTGTGTCATGCCCTCTCGGGTGTGGCGACCGACCCGCAGACCGGTTCGGGGATCACACCTGTTCCACAACCAAGCGACAGTGAGGCTATGGCCAAGAAAGACGGCGTCATCGAGATCGAAGGCTCGGTGCTCGAAGCTCTGCCCAACGCGATGTTCCGCGTTGAGCTGACGAACGGACACAAGGTCCTCGCGCACATCTCCGGGAAGATGCGCCAGCACTACATCCGCATCCTCCCCGAGGACCGCGTGATCGTGGAGCTGAGCCCGTACGACCTGACCCGCGGCCGGATCGTCTACCGCTACAAGTGATCCGCGAGCTGGAAAGGAACGGCACGGCAATCCTGCCGAGCACGAAGCCAGCGAGCACGAGGAAAGAACCATGAAGGTCAACCCCAGCGTCAAGCCCATCTGCGAACACTGCCGTGTGATTCGCCGCAAGGGCCGCGTCATGGTGATCTGCAAGAGCAACCCGCGTCACAAGCAGCGCCAGGGCTAGTCCCGGGCGCGTGACCGGCGCCGACGGTGTCCATCGGACACCAGGCTGCTCGAGCACGACCCACAACTGAAGATCGACAACGCAGTACCAGAACCCGGTCGCACGACGACCGGGGGACACCTCGGGGCGGAGGCCCGTGCACCGGTACTGCGCCACACCTCCATCGACAACAGGAGCAGCCATCACATGGCACGTCTAGCAGGCGTCGACATCCCGCGCGAGAAGCGCGTGGAGATCGCACTCACGTACATCTACGGCGTCGGCCGTACCCGCGCCGTCCAGGCACTGACGGAGACCGGTATCTCCGGTGACATCCGCGTCAAGGACCTGACCGACGACCAGCTCGTCGCCCTCCGTGACTTCATCGAGGGCAACTTCAAGGTCGAGGGTGACCTCCGCCGTGAGGTCGCCGCCGACATCCGCCGCAAGGTCGAGATCGGCAGCTACGAGGGTCTTCGCCACCGTCGTGGTCTCCCGGTGCGCGGTCAGCGCACCAAGACCAACGCTCGTACCCGCAAGGGACCGAAGCGCACCGTGGCAGGCAAGAAGAAGGCTCGATAGGAGACCCCGATGGCTACCCCCAAGACTGCCGCGCGCAAGCCGCGCCGCAAGGAGAAGAAGAACGTCGCTGTGGGCCAGGCTCACATCAAGAGCACGTTCAACAACACGATCGTCAGCATCACCGACCCGTCGGGTGCCGTCCTCAGCTGGGCGTCCTCGGGTGCCGTGGGCTTCAAGGGTTCGCGCAAGTCGACGCCGTTCGCGGCGCAGCTCGCTGCCGAGTCCGCTGCGCGTCAGGCGCAGGAGCACGGCGTCAAGAAGGTCGACGTCTTCGTGAAGGGCCCGGGTTCGGGTCGCGAGACCGCGATCCGCTCCCTCCAGGCCGCTGGCCTCGAGGTCGGCTCGATCAACGACGTCACGCCGCAGGCGCACAACGGGTGCCGCCCGCCCAAGCGCCGTCGCGTCTGACGCGAGGAGCAACCGGCCGCGCCCTGCTCGTCCCCTGACCGGATCCGTTCCGGCGAGGGCGGGCAGGGCCCGCGGCCATTCCTGGTCGTTCGATCGCGCACGTGTGTGCGCGTGATCACAACTCAACAGACCCGTCGGGGCCCATGCGGCCCCGTCGTACCGCCAAGTGTCATATAGCGGACACTTCGCCGAAAGGAATCCCACAGTGCTCATTGCACAGCGCCCCACCCTGACCGAGGAGCCGATCTCCGAGCACCGCTCGCGCTTCGTCATCGAGCCGCTCGAGCCGGGCTTCGGTTACACCCTCGGCAACTCGCTGCGCCGCACGCTCCTCTCCTCGATCCCCGGCGCGGCTGTCACCAGCATCCGCATCGACGGCGTCCTCCACGAGTTCAGCACCGTTCCCGGTGTCAAGGAAGACGTCACCGAGATCATCCTCAACATCAAGAGCCTGGTCGTCTCCAGCGAGCACGACGAGCCCATCACGGCGTACCTGCGCAAGCAGGGTGCCGGTCAGGTCACCGCGGCGGACATCTCCGCTCCGGCCGGCGTCGAGATCCACAACCCGGAACTCGTCATCGCGACCCTGAACGACACCGCGCGCTTCGAGCTCGAGCTCACGATCGAGCGTGGCCGTGGCTACGTCTCGGCGACGCAGAACCGTTCCGAGTTCAGCGAAGCCGGTCAGATCCCGATCGACTCGATCTACTCGCCCGTCCTGAAGGTCACCTACCGCGTCGAGGCGACGCGTGCCGGTGAGCGCACGGACTTCGACCGCCTGGTCGTCGACGTCGAAGCGAAGCCGGCCATCACGCCGCGCGACGCCATCGCGTCGGCTGGTCGCACGCTGGTCGAGCTGTTCGGGCTCGCTCGCGAGCTCAACACGGCGGCAGAGGGCATCGAGATCGGCCCCGCGCCGGTCGACGCCGTGCTCTCGAACGAACTGCAGACCCCGATCGAGGACCTCGACCTGTCGGTCCGCAGCTACAACTGCCTGAAGCGGGAGGGCATCAACACGGTGTCCGAGCTCGTCGCCCTGTCGGAGACGCAGCTCATGAACATCCGCAACTTCGGTCAGAAGTCGGTGGACGAGGTCAAGGACAAGCTCACCGAGCTCGGCCTGTCCCTCAAGGACACCGTCCCCGGATTCGACGGCGCCCACTTCTACAGCGGGTACGACGAGGACGAGTCCAACAACTGACCTCGCGCTCACGCGCAAGCGCGCTGACACCGCGCGCACCACTTTCACCACTGGAGAACTGACATGCCGAAGCCCACCAAGGGCCCCCGCCTCGGTGGCGGTCCCGCCCACGAGCGCCTGCTCCTGAGCAACCTCGCCAACGCCCTCTTCACGCACGGTCGCATCACGACCACCGAGACGAAGGCCAAGCGCCTCCGCCCGGTCGCCGAGCGTCTCATCACGTTCGCGAAGCGCGGCGACCTGCACGCGCGTCGTCGTGTGATCAGCATCCTGCGCGACAAGTCCGTCGTGCACACGCTGTTCACCGAGATCGCTCCCCAGGTCGAGGACCGCCAGGGCGGTTACACCCGCATCACGAAGCTCGGCTTCCGCAAGGGCGACAACGCCCCGCTGGCGTCGATCGAGCTCGTCCTCGAGCCCGTCTCGAGCACGCCCGCTCCGGTCAAGCGCAACTCGGCTCCGGCCGCTGCTGCCGCCCCGGTCGACGAGCCCGCCGCCGACGAGACCACCGAGGAGGCCCCGGTCGAAGAGACCGAGACCACCGAGGAGTCCGCCCCGGTCGAGACCGAGTCCGAGACCGAGGCTGCTGCCGAGGTCGAGGCCGACGCCGCCGAGAAGTCGGACGACGCCGACACCAAGTAGTCCGGTGCCCTCCGGGGCGCTGCACCACCACGAGGAAGCCCCCGCGACCCAGGTCGCGGGGGCTTCCTCGTGTCCGAAGCTGGTCACGGGTCCGGACACCACGACACGCACGACGCGCCGCGTAGGGTGGCCGACCGGTACGACAGGGAAGGAAGTCATGGCGTTCCAGCACGTTGCGGGTCTGGGGACCCGGGTCTGGCGGTGGAGCCGGACCTCGGGCACGCAGCCGCGCCTGCTGCACGCAGGCAAGGCCGCTGCCGCTGCGGTGATCGCCTGGTTCGTGGCGCAGCACATCCCGGGCGTCGCGGCCGAGTACCCGTACTACGCACCACTCGGCGCCGTCGTCGCGATGCAGACCACGGTGTTCGCGGGCATCCGGAGCGGCGTGCAGACCCTGGTCGGGATCGCCCTCGGCATCCTCATCGCCGCGTTCACGATGTGGGTCGGCGACCCCGGCTTCCTCGCGATCGCGCTCGCGGTCGGCGTCGGGGTGCTGGTCGGCGGGTTCCGCGTGCTGGGCGAGGGCAGCTCGTGGGTGTCCACCGCGGCGCTCTTCGTCCTGCTCGTCGGCGGTGCGCACGCCGAGGGCTACTCGCTCGGGTACCTGGTGCAGATGGCCGTGGGCGTCGTGGTCGGGCTGCTGGTCAACTTCCTGGTGTTCCCGCCGCTGCACTTCTGGGACGCCGAACACCGCATCGACGCGGTGAACGGCGTGCTGGCGGACCACCTCGACGGGCTGGCAGCCGTGCTCGAGGAGGGCAAGCGCGACGAGAAGGCGTGGGACCACCAGCAGGACCGCCTGGACCGTGCGATCGCGGACGTCCGGTCACGGGTGGCGATCGCGCACGAGAGCCGTCGGCTCAACCCCCGCGGTGCCCTGCGCGGGTCGCGAGCACGGCTCCAGAAGGACGGCGGACGTTTCCGCGCACTGGAGCGGGTCGCCTGGTACACGACCGACCTCACCGAGCTCGTCGCACGCTCCGGCCCGGTGTCCGAGGGCGTCGGGCGTCCCGACCCCGCGTTCGCCACCCCCATCGCCGAGGCACTGCGGAAGATCGCCAGCACGATCCGCGGCGACTCCCCGGAGGACCAGGCCGAAGAGGCCATCGCACGACTCGAGAGCGCGCTCGACGCATCGCGCGAGAACCCCTCGCACGTCGCGGTCACCTCGGCCGCGCTCGTCGCCCTGCGCGGGATCGTCGAGTCCGAGCGACGCGCCACCGACGACCTCGACACCCGGACCGGTCCGTCGGCGTTCGGCCGTCCGCGCGGCTGAGCGGGTACGGGCGGCCGCCGTCCGGCAGACCGAGCGCGGGCCGGGAGGCACGGATCACCCCCGCTACGGTGGTCACGTGGACGAGACGGTCGGCTTCCAGGACCCCGACAGCACGGGCGACGTGCGGCTCCGGCTGGACATCGCCTACGACGGGGCGGCGTTCTCCGGGTGGGCCCGGCAGCCCGGGCTCCGGACCGTCCAGGGCGCCCTCGAGGCCGCACTCGCCACCGTCTTCACCCGCTGGGGCGAACCGCCGTTGCTCACCGTCGCCGGACGCACCGACGCCGGGGTGCACGCCACCGGGCAGGTCGCGCACCTGGACCTGTCGGCGGAACAGTGGGCAGCGCTCACCGCCAAGCGCGGGACGGGCCGGTCACCGCTCGACGGGCTGCTCAAGCGGGTCAACGGCATCGCGGCACCCGAGGGGGACGTCGTCGTGACCGGTGCCTCGGTGGCGCCCGCGGGGTTCGACGCCCGGTTCTCCCCGCTCTGGCGCCGGTACGAGTACCGGATCGCGGACGCCGACGCCCCGCGCGATCCACGTCAGCGTGGGCACACGGTCTGGCACGCGGCGAGGCTCGACCCGGCAGCGATGGAGCGCGGTGCGCTGACGTTGCTCGGGCTGCACGACTTCGCGACGTTCTGCAAGCCGCGCGAGGGGGCGACGACCATCCGGACGTTGCAGCAGTTCCGCTGGGACCGCGAGCCGGACGGCGTGCTGGTGGCGCGCCTCCAGGCCGACGCCTTCTGCCACTCGATGGTGCGGGCCATGGTCGGCGCGACCATCGCCGTCGGCGAGGGCCGCTTCGGCCCGGACCGCCTCGAGGAACTGCGCGTCGCCGAGGAGCGCACGAGCGCCTTCAAGACGGCGCCGGCGAAGGGACTGACGCTGACCGAGGTGGGCTACCCGGCAGACGCGGAGCTCGCGGAGCGGGCGGAGCAGACCCGGGCCCGACGGTCGGTGGACGGTACCGTCGAGGGATGAGCCCGCGCGAACCCCGTTCCGTCGTGTCCGTCGCCCCCGGAGTCGTCTTCGTCGAGGGCCCTGTGTCCAACTGGGTGGTGCTGGCCGAGGAGGACGGCGTCGCGCTGATCGATGCCGGCTACCCGGCCGACACCGACCTCGTGCTCGACACGGTGCGCGCCGCCGGACACGACCCCGCTGACCTGCGTCGCGTCTACGTCACGCACGGACACGTCGACCACGTCGGCGGCATCCCCGGGATCCTCGAGCGGTACCCCGACGTCGAGGTGCTCGCCCACGCCGACGAGCTCGCCAACGTGCGCGGACCGGAACGGCAGCAGGTCACCCCGGCGGAGATCGGCGGCCGGCTCGCCAGCCCGCGCGTGCTCGCCTGGCTGGCACGGGCGATCCGATCCGACGCCCTCCGACCCACCACCGTCCCGTCCGCTCGCGCGTTCACCGGTGCGGACTTCGCGGGTCGGGCGATCTCGCCGTTCCCGGCCGTCGGCCACACCGACGGCTCGACGGCGTACATGCTGCCCGCGGCGGACGCGATCGTCACGGGCGACGCGGTCGTCAGCCGGCACGACACCCAGCCCGGTTCGTGGGCCCCGCGGCCGCGGATGATCACGCCGTTCTTCACCGCCGACCAGGACCGCGCGCTCGAGTCGGCACGGGTGCTGCCGTTCCCGGCGCTCGTGCTGCCGGGACACGGACCGGCCGTCCGACGCGTGGGCGGGACCTGGCTGCCGATCGGCTGATGCCGCGCGATCGGCTGATGTTGCCGAACGCAATCGGCTGGTGCCGCGCGATCGGCTGATGTTGCCGAACGCAATCATTTACCTCGACGCAACCTGAACGACCCCGCAGGTCGGTAGCGTGCGGGCATGGCCAACACCCTCGGGCGCACTCTGCTGTGCGCCACGGCGGCCGCGACGCTCCTCGCGGCCCCACTCGTCACCGTCACCGCAGCGACCGCGAACCCCGAGGGGACCGGCCTCGTCATCGAGGAGGCCTACCTGAAGGCGGGGAGCAAGGGCGCGTTCTACAACGAGAAGTTCGTCGAGATCGGCAACCCGACCGACGCCGCCGTGTCGCTCGACGGCTGGTCGCTGCAGTACCGGTCCGCCACGGGCACCGGCACGTTCTCGGCCAGTGCACTCCAGGGCACCGTGCCGGCGAAGGGCACGTTCCTGGTGTCGATGGCGGGCAACGGCGGGGCCACCCCGGCCGGCGAGGACCTGCCCGCCGCCGACGACACCGCGACGCTCAACCCCTCGGGCACCACGGGCACGCTCGTGCTGTCCGACACCACCGCGCCCCTGGCGCTCGCCGCCGGACCCGTCACCACCGGCACCGACGGCGTGGTCGACCTGCTCGGCTACGGCGCCTCGAACACGTTCGAGTCGGCCGTGCGCACCGTGACCGGGGACAACTCCGTCCCGAACGGTCTGGTCCGTCAGGGCACCACGGACACGGACGTCAACGGTGCGGACTTCTCCGTGACGACGACGCTCACCCCGCGGAACGCCGCGGGCGAGACGACGGCACCGACCGAGCCCACGGACCCGACCGACCCGGGTGACGGCGGGACCCCCTCGCCCGGCACCCCCACCGAGACGGTGACCATCGCCCAGCTGCAGGGCACCACGGACACCTCGCCGTACGCCGGCAAGAACGTCACGACCGACGGCGTCGTCACCGCGGTGTACGGCACCGGCGGCTTCAACGGCTACACGATCCAGACCCCCGGCACCGGCGGCGCCATCGACCTCGGCGCCCACACCGCGTCCGACGCGGTGTTCGTCTTCTCGTCGGCCACCGCCGGCCTGGTGCACGAGGGCGACCACGTCCGGGTCACCGGTGCCGTGTCCGAGTACTTCGGTCTGACCGAGCTCACGGTGTCCGGGGCCTCGTCGCTGCAGCAGCTGGACGGCACCGTCGCGGCACCACAGCCCGCAGCGGTCGCGTTCCCGTCGTCCGACGCCCAGCGCGAGTCGCTCGAGAGCATGCTCGTCGCTCCCCAGGGCGCGTACACCGTCGCCGACAACTACACGACGAACCAGTACGGCGAGGTCGTGCTCGCCAGCGGCACGAAGCGCCTGGTCCAGCCGACGGAGGTCGGCCGGCCGGGCAGCGCCGAGGCGAAGGCCGTCGAGGCCGACAACGCCGCGCGCAAGGTCACGCTCGACGACGGTGCGAGCACCAACTTCCTGACCCAGGCGAACCAGGGCATCCCGGTGTCGTGGCTCACCCAGGGCCCGGTCACGGTCGGGGCCGCCGCCACCTTCACCGAGCCGGTCGTCCTCGACTACCGCAACAACGGGTGGAAGTTCCAGCCGACCGCCCCGATCACGGGTGCGACCCCGGCCGCCGAGCTGCCGGCGTCGTTCTCGAAGGTGCGCCAGCCGGCACCGCAGGACGTCGGTGGCGACCTGAAGCTCGCCGGCTTCAACGTGCTCAACTACTTCCCGACCACGGGCGACGAGCTCACCGGCTGCAAGTACTACACGGACCGTGCCGGGGACCCCGTCACGGTGAACTCGGGCTGCGACGCCCGCGGTGCCGCCGAGCAGGAGGACTTCCTGCGCCAGCAGGTCAAGATCGTGAAGGCCATCAACGGCCTGGACGCCGACGTCGTCTCGCTCGAGGAGATCGAGAACTCCGTCCGCTTCGGTCAGGACCGTGACGCCGCCGTGGCCACCCTGGTCGACGCGCTCAACGCCGCCACCGGCCAGGACACCTGGGCCTACGCGAAGTCCCCGGCCGTCGTGCCCGCGAGCGAGGACGTCATCCGCCTCGCCCTCATCTACAAGAAGGACCGCGTCGAGCCCGTCGGCGAGTCGACGATCCTGCTCGACGACGCGTTCACGAACGCCCGCCAGCCCGTCGCGGACGCGTTCCGCCCGGTCGGCGGCACCGCGGACGACGACTTCCTGGTGATCGCGAACCACTTCAAGTCCAAGGGCTCCGGCACCGGCGAGAACGCCGACCAGGGCGACGGGCAGGGGGCCTCGAACGCCGACCGCGTCGAGCAGGCGAAGGCCCTCGTGACCTTCTCCACCGACATGCAGGAGCAGTACGGCACCGACAAGGTGTTCATGCTCGGCGACTTCAACGCCTACAGCAAGGAGGACCCGGTGGTGGTCCTCGACGAGGCCGGCTACACCGACCTCGGCCCGGCGCTCGACAGCACCGAGTACTCGTACGTGTTCTCCGGCCTGAGTGGCTCGCTCGACCACGTGTTCGCGTCGAAGGCCGCGCTCGAGACGGTCACGGGCGTGGACATCTGGAACATCAACTCGGTCGAGTCGGTGGGCCTGGAGTACAGCCGCTACAACTACAACGCGACGAACCTGTACACCGACGACGTGTACCGGGCGAGCGACCACGACCCGATCCTGGTCGGGTTCGACCTGGACGCCGCGGGCACCGACCCGGGCACGGACCCGACGCCGGTGCCGACGCCGACCCCGGTGCCGAACCCGACGCCGACCCCGACCCCGACTCCGGTGCCGCCGGTCGACGGGATCACCCCGCCGGTTGCTCCGGTGGCGCCGTCGGAGTCGTTGTTGACGGAGGCGAACCGTGGCGGGGTGTCTGCTCCGGCGACCGCTCGTGCGGGGGAGACGATCACGGTGACGGTCGGTACTGCATCTGCCGGTGACACGGTGAACGTGTGGCTGTTCTCGGAGCCGACCCTGATCGGTACGGCTGTGGTGTCTGCTGACGGGACGGTTCGGGTGACGATCCCGGCGGACACGATGGCCGGCGTGCACCGCCTCGCGGTGACGGCTGCGGACGGGAGCCTGATCGGGTGGACCCCGATCACGATCACCGTGGACGGGCAGCTCGCGTTCACGGGTGCTGCGGGCCTCGGTGCCGGTGCGTTGGTGGCGTTCCTGCTGCTCGCGGCGGGCGCGGGTGTGCTGATCGTGCGTCGCCGACGTCGGACTGCGGCCGCCGCGGAGTAGTCCCCACGCCCCGCGGGCGCACTTCGAGAGCAGGAATGGTCGGGTTCGCACAGCGGACCCGACCATTCCTGCTCACCATGCGCGGTGGGCGCGACCGCGCGACGGACGGGAGGCGCGGTGCGGGGCCGCCCCGTGCCTCCAGGCCGGCAGCCGGCCGCGTTTGACCGACGTACCCCGCGTCGGCTAGGCTCTCACCTTGGTCTGTGCGCCCCGCGCGCGGACAGTCAGATGAGCCCTCCAACCGAGGTGTTCCCGGTGCTTCTGCCCGTGGAACTCCCGACCGGAGTGGGATTCACGGACTCCTCACCTCGACACGAAAGCAGCACTCCTGTGACTCGCACGTTCTCACCGAAGCCGGCAGACGTCCAGCACGACTGGATCGTCATCGACGCCACCGACGTCGTCCTCGGCCGTCTCGCCACCCACGCCGCGGCGCTCCTGCGCGGCAAGCACAAGGCCACCTTCGCCCAGCACATGGACATGGGTGACTTCGTCATCATCGTGAACGCCGACAAGGTCGCCCTGACCGGTTCGAAGCTCGCGAAGAAGGTCTACTACCGTCACTCGGGTTACCCGGGCGGCCTGACGGCGACCTCCTACCCGGAGATGCTCGAGAAGCACCCCACCCGCGCCGTCGAGAAGGCGATCCGCGGCATGCTGCCGAAGAACACCCTCGGCCGCGAGCAGCTCAAGAAGCTGAAGGTCTACGCCGGCGCGGAGCACCCGCACGCCGCGCAGCAGCCCAAGCCGTACATCTTCGACCAGGTCGCACAGTAGTTCCGGCCACGACGACTTCAAGGACACAGAAAACTCATGGCTCAGATCGCTGATTCCCTCGACCAGACCCCGGAGAGCTTCACCACGGAGAGCGCACCCGCCGCTGCCGAGGCCGCTCCCCGTCAGATCCTCAACGTCTCCGGCGGTGCCGTCGGGCGCCGCAAGGAGGCCATCGCGCGCGTCCGGCTCGTCCCGGGCTCCGGCACGTTCGTCGTGAACGGCCGCACGCTCGAGGACTACTTCCCGAACAAGCTGCACCAGCAGCTCATCAACGACCCCTTCAAGGTGCTCGAGCTCCTCGGCTCGTACGACGTCGTCGCCCGCATCACCGGTGGCGGCCCCTCGGGTCAGGCCGGCGCGCTCCGCCTCGCCATCGCCCGCACCCTGAACGAGATCGACCGCGAGAACAACCGCGCGACCCTCAAGAAGGCCGGCTTCCTCACCCGTGACGCCCGCGTCATCGAGCGCAAGAAGGCCGGTCTCAAGAAGGCCCGCAAGGCTTCGCAGTTCTCGAAGCGCTAGTCGTCACCGGCTGAAGATCGCAATGCCGCGTCTGTTCGGTACCGACGGGGTTCGTGGTCTCGCCAACGGCGAGCTGACGGCCGCGCTCGCACTGGGTCTTGCCCAGGCGAGCGCGGCCGTCCTCACACACGGACACCATGCCGACGCCCGCCGGGCGTCGGGCCGACCGCGCCCGCGCGCGGTCCTCGCGCGTGACCCGCGCGTCTCCGGCGAGTTCCTCGGTGCCGCCGTCGCGGCCGGGCTCGCCTCGGCCGGCGTCGACGTGCTCGACGCCGGGGTCATCCCCACCCCCGCCGCGGCGTTCCTCGTCGCGGACATCGACGCCGACTTCGGCGTGATGATCTCCGCATCGCACAACCCCGCTCCCGACAACGGGATCAAGTTCTTCGCCACGGGTGGCCGCAAGCTGCCGGACGAGGTCGAGGACCGCATCGAAGCGGCCATGCACGACCACTCCGCACCCACCCCCACCGGCATCGACGTCGGGCGCATCTCGCGGTTCGCCGACGCCGAGGACCGCTACGTGGTGCACCTGCTCGGTACGCTGCCGCACCGGCTCGACGGCATCCACGTGGTGCTCGACTGCGCGAACGGTGCCGCCGCCGGCGTCTCGCCCGAGGTCTTCGTCAACGCGGGTGCCCGCGTGACGCTCATCGGCGCCGACCCCGACGGCTGGAACATCAACGACGGCGTCGGTTCGACCCACATCGACAACCTCGCCCGCGCGGTGCTCGAGCACGGTGCCGACGTCGGCATCGCGCACGACGGCGACGCGGACCGCTGCCTGGCGGTCGACGCCGCGGGCAACGCGATCGACGGCGACCAGATCATGGCGATCCTCGCGCTGTCCCTGCAGGAGCGCGGCCGCCTGAAGGACGACACCCTCGTCGCGACGGTCATGTCGAACCTCGGGCTGAAGCGCGCCATGGCCGACGCGGGCATCACCGTGATCGAGGCCGGCGTGGGCGACCGCTACGTGCTCGAGAAGATGACCGAGGGCGACTACTCCATCGGTGGTGAGCAGTCCGGCCACATCATCTTCAACGAGTTCGCCACCACGGGTGACGGCATCCTGACCGGGCTGCACCTGGTCGCCGAGATGGCGCGTACGGGCAAGACCCTGCAGGAGCTCGCCTCGTGCATGACGGTGTTCCCGCAGGTGCTGCTCAACGTCCGGGGCGTCGATCGTCACGGGCTCGCCGACCAGGGCGTGCAGGACGCCATCGCCGCCGCCAGTGAGGCGCTCGGGGACAGCGGTCGTGTGCTGCTCCGTCCGTCGGGCACCGAGCCCGTCGTTCGCGTCATGGTCGAGGCCGCCTCGCAGGACGATGCCCAGCGCATCGCCGAGGAGCTCGCCGCCGTCGTGCAGGACCGCCTGGCGCTCGACGCCGCGTAGGTTCCCCTCCGCAAGACACCGGTGTTCGCCGGTTGAACACGCGCAGAACGCGGTTCAGCTCGCGAACACCGGTGTTTTGCGCTGCCCTGCTGGCTGCGCTGCCCCCCCGCTCAGATCTTGCGGAGCAGGACCGAGTTCACCTTGTGGTTCGCGCCCTTCTTCAGCACCAGCGTGGCGCGGGAGCGCGTGGGCAGCACGTTCTCGAGCAGGTTCGGCTCGTTGATCGCCCGCCAGACCTCGGTCGCCGTCCGGACCGCGTCTTCACGCGACAGCGAGGCGAACCGGTGGAAGAACGAGTCGGGGCTCGAGAACGCCTCTTCCTGCAGGGCGAGGAAACGGTCGACGTACCAGGACTCGATGTCCTTCGTCTTCGCGTCCACGTAGATCGTGAAGTCGAACAGGTCGGACAGCGCGAGCCGCCCGTGCACCGGGGGCGCCAGCACGTTGAGGCCCTCGACGATGAGCACGTCGGGCTGCCGGACGACGATCTCGGCATCGGGCACGATGTCGTAGACCAGGTGCGAGTAGTACGGCGCGCGGACCTCGGTCGCCCCGCTCTTCACCTGGCTCACGAAGCGCAGCAGGGAGCGGCGGTCGTACGACTCCGGGAAGCCCTTGCGGTCCATGATCCCGCGGCGCTCGAGCTCGGCGTTCGGGTACAGGAAGCCGTCGGTCGTCACGAGCTCGACCCGAGGGGTGTCCGGCCAGCGCTTCGTCAGCTCGCGCAGCAGACGGGCGACGGTGGACTTGCCGACCGCGACGGAGCCCGCGACGCCGATGACGAACGGCGTGCGTCCGGCGCGCTCCCCGAGGAACCGGCTCGTCTCGGCGTGCAGGTTGCGCGCACCTGCGGCGTAGAGCGTGAGCAGGCGGGACAGGGGCAGGTAGACCTCCTGCACCTCCTGCATGTCCAACCGGTCGCCGAGACCGCGCAGCTGCACGATCTCGGTCTCGGTGAGCGACAGGTGCTCCTTCGGGGCGAGCTGGGACCACTCGTCACGCGGGATCTCCACGAACGGGGTCGGGTGCGCGACGGCGGTCTCCGAGAACGGCATGGGATCGAGCGTACAGACGGGAGGCCCGGGGCACGTGAGCCGACCGGCTCGCGCGCCCCGGGCCTCCAGTCCATTGCTCGGTGCGCGTCCGCAGGACGCGATGCGTCAGGCGGGGAGGGCCGCCTCGATGGCGGCGACGACCTCGGGGGCGTCCGGCTTCGTGGTGGGGCGGAAGCGCGTGACGGTGCCGTCGGGGGCGACGAGGAACTTCTCGAAGTTCCAGGCGACCCGGCCGGCCTTGCCGTCGGCGTCCGGGGTCTCCTTGAGGGCCTGGTAGAGCGGGTGGGCGCTCTTGCCGTTGACCTTGACCTTCTCGGACATCGGGAACGTGACGCCCCAGGTGGTGGAGCAGTACTCGTCGATCGCCTCGGACGAGCCGAGCTCCTGCAGGAACTGGTTGCTCGGGAAGCCCAGCACCGTGAACCCGCGGGGGCCGTACTGCTTCTGCAGGGCCTCGAGCTGCTCGTACTGCGGGGCGAGGCCGCACCGGGAGGCGACGTTCACGACCAGTACGGCCTTGTCGGCGTAGGCGCCGAACGTGGTGTCCTCGCCGTGCAGCGTGGTGATGGCGATGTCGTCGAAGCGTCCCATGGCCGAAACGTTATCCCCACCCCCGGGACTTCGCAGGGTGGGCGTCCAGGCAGACCGTAGGATCGGTCCCATGTGTGGAATCGTCGGCTACGTCGGCAGCAACAGCAGCCAGGACGTCCTCCTCGGTGGCCTCCGTCGCCTCGAGTACCGCGGCTACGACTCGGCGGGCATCGCCGTCGTCGACCCAGCCGGAGACCTCGTGTCGGCCAAGAAGGCGGGCAAGCTCCAGGCCCTGGTCGACGAGCTCGAGTCGTCGCCGATCCCGGACGGCACGACGGGCATCGGGCACACCCGCTGGGCGACCCACGGTGGCCCGACCGACGGCAACGCCCACCCGCACCTGGCCGACGGCGACAAGCTCGCCCTGATCCACAACGGCATCATCGAGAACTTCTCCGAGCTCCGCGCCGAACTGCAGGCCGAGGGCATCGAGTTCCGCAGCGAGACCGACTCCGAGGTCGCCGCGCACCTGGTCGGACGCGCCTTCCGCGACACCGGTGACCTGACCGCCGCCATGCAGCAGGCCGTGCAGCGGCTCGAAGGGGCCTTCACGCTCCTCGTCGTGCACGCCGACCAGCCCGGCGTCGTCGTCGGTGCCCGTCGCAACTCGCCCCTGGTGGTCGGGCTCGGCGACGGTGAAAACTTCATGGGCTCGGACGTCGCCGCGTTCGTCGCCTACACGCAGCGCGCGCTGTCGATCGGGCAGGACGAGATCGCCACGATCCGCCCCGACGGCGTCGACGTCATCCACTTCGACGGCACTCCGGCCACGCCGAGCGAGTTCGAGGTCAACTGGGACGCCTCCGCCGCCGACAAGGGCGGCTGGAGCTCGTTCATGGCGAAGGAGATCAGCGAGGAGCCCGAGGCCGTCGCGAAGACGATCCTCGGTCGCGTCCACGACGGCGCCGTCACGCTGACCGACCTCGACCCGATCGCCGAGCGCCTGGCGACCGTCGACCGCGTCATCGTGATCGCCTGCGGCACCGCCGCCTACGCCGGCATCCTCGGCAAGTACGCCATCGAGCAGTGGGCCCGCATCCCGGTCGAGGTCGAGCTCGCGCACGAGTTCCGCTACCGCGACCCGGTGCTGAACGAGCGCACCCTGGTCGTCTCGATCAGCCAGTCCGGCGAGACCATGGACACGCTCATGGCCGTCAAGTACGCCCGCGAGCAGGGCGCGCAGGTCCTGTCGATCTGCAACACCCAGGGCGCCACGATCCCGCGTGAGTCCGACGCCGTGATCTACACGCACGCCGGGCCCGAGGTCGCCGTCGCGTCGACCAAGGCCTTCATCGCCCAGGGCGTCGCGCTCTACCTGCTCGGGCTGCACCTGGCGACGCTGCGCGGCACGCTCACCACCGAGCAGATCGCCGAGCAGGTGGCCGAGCTCGAGGGGCTCGCCCCGAAGCTGCAGCAGACCATCGAGGACGCCGCCGGCATCAAGGACCTGGCGCGCTGGATGGCGGACACCCGGAGCGTGCTGTTCCTCGGCCGCCACGTCGGCTACCCGATCGCACTCGAGGGCGCCCTCAAGCTCAAGGAGCTCGCGTACATCCACGCCGAGGGCTTCGCCGCCGGTGAGCTCAAGCACGGCCCGATCGCCCTGATCGAGCCGGGCCAGATCGTCTTCGTCATCGTGCCCTCGCCGCGCGACCCCCGATCCCTGCACCCGAAGGTCGTCTCGAACATCCAGGAGATCCGCGCACGCGGTGCCCGGGTGATCGCGATCGCCGAAGAGGGCGACGCCGCGGTGCTGCCGTTCGCCGACGAGGTCCTGCGGATCCCGCTGGCGACCCCGCTGTTCGAGCCGCTGCTCGCCGTGGCACCGCTGCACATGTTCGGCATGGAGCTCGCCGCCGCCAAGGGCCTCGACGTCGACCAGCCACGCAACCTCGCGAAGTCGGTCACCGTCGAGTAGTCGCGACGGTGATCATCGGGATCGGGGTCGACGTGGTCGACCTGGAGCGGTTCGAACGGGTGCTGGAGCGCACACCGGCGATGCGGGCGCGGCTGTTCACGCCGTCCGAGCAGGTGCGTGACGGCGAACCCCGGCCGATCGCGTCCCTCGCCGCACGGTTCGCTGCGAAGGAAGCCCTGATCAAGGCCTTCGGGTCGAGTGCCGGGCTGAGCTGGCAGGACCTCGAGGTCGTGTCCGACGACCAGCGGAACCCGTCGCTCACCCTGCACCAGGGGGCCCGGCAGGTGGCGGACGCGCGTGGCGTGACGTCCGTGCACCTGTCGCTCTCGCATGATGGAGGGATCGCGACCGCGTTCGTGGTCCTGGAAGGAACAGACGTGGTCCTGGAAGGAACTGCCCGGTGAGTGCGTTCACCGGCATCACCGTCGATCGCGGAGCCCTGATCGAGAACTACGCGACGATCGCCGACCGGGTCGCACCGGCCGGGGTCATCGCCGTCGTCAAGGCGAACGCCTACGGCCACGGGGCCCTCGACGCCGCGCAGGCCTTCGTGGACGCCGGAGCCGAGTGGCTCGGGGTCGCCGACATCGACGAGGCCGTCGCGCTCCGTCAAGGCGGCATCGACGAGGGGGTCCGGATCCTCGCGTGGCTGCACGCCCCCGACGAGGACTTCCGTCGCGCCGCGCAGTTCGACGTCACGCCCGCGGTGTCGAGCGTCGAGCAGCTCTCCGCAGCAGCCGACTCCGACGTCCGCGCCGTGCACCTGTGCGTCGACACCGGCCTCAGCCGCAACGGTGCGGTCGAATCCGAGTGGGCCGAGCTCTTCGCGACCGCCGGCACCCTGGCCCGCGGCGGCAACCGCACCCGGGTCGAGGGGCTCATGTCCCACCTGTCGAACGCGTCGCGCACCGACGACCTCGACCAGGACGCCGCACTGCAGCGGGCGCTGGACGGCCTCGCCGCGAACGGCATCGTGCCGGACGTGGTGCACCTCGCCGCGAGTGCCGCGAGCATCGCCGTGCCGGAGACCCGCCACGACCTGTCCCGCGTCGGACTTGCCCTGTACGGGCTGAGCCCCTTCGACGGTCGCACCTCGGCCGACCTCGGGCTGCGCCCGGCGATGCGGGTCACCGCCGCCGTGCTCCGCACCGTGCCGGTCGCTGCGGGCGACGGTGTCTCCTACGGCTACACCTGGCGCGCCGAGACGGACACCCGTCTCGCCGTGATCGGCCTCGGCTACGCGGACGGCTTCGACCGCGACTTCGGCAACCGGGTCTCGGTGCGGATCGGAGACCGGACGTTCCCGGTGGTCGGACGCGTCGCGATGAACGCCATGCACGTCGACATCGGCGACGCCGACGTGCAGGTCGGCGACGAGGCGGTGCTGTGGGGCGACCCCGCGAACGGCGACCCCGCCGTCGAGGACTGGGCCGACGCCATCGGCACGATCAACTACGAGGTGGTCGCCCGGATCGGCCGCAGCGTGGAACGGAGGACGACGTGAGCTCCGCACCGCTGCGTCAGGCGCGCATCGACCTCGACGCCTACCGGGCCAACCTCGACCGTGTCCGCGAGTGGATGGACCCGGTCGCCGTGATGGCGATCATGAAGGCCGACGCGTACGGGCACGGCCTCGAGCCGATCGCGCTCGCCGCCGTCGACGCCGGCGTCCGCTGGATCGGTGTGCTGACGGTGCCCGCGGCCCTGCGCCTGCGCTCGATCGGCGTCGGCGAGGACGTCCACCTGTTCACCTGGCAGCACGACCCCGACCTGGACTTCCGTGACGCCATCGACTCGGCCGTCGACCTCGGCGTCTCGAACGTCGCCGAGCTGCAGCGCATCGTCGACGCCGTCGACCAGCGACCGGCCCGGGTGCACCTCGGCGTCGACTCCGGCCTGCACCGCGACGGCGCGACCCCGGCGGACTGGCCGGCGCTCGTCGAGCTCGCCCGGGACGCCCAGCGGAACGGCCGCATCGAGGTCGTCGCCGCGTACACGCACCTGGCCGAGGCGTCCGACCACGAGGACAGCGCCGCGGTCGCCGTGTTCGACGCCGCGATCGAGATCGCCGAGGACCTGGGGCTCGACGTCCCGATGGAGCACGTCGCCGCGTCGCTCGCGGGGCTGGAGCGCAAGGAGTTCCGCAAGGACATGGTCCGGATGGGCGCGAACCTGTTCGGCATCCCCGGAGCCGACGGCGTCTCGGCGGCCGACCTCGGACTCGAGCCGGTGATGACCCTGACCGCGTCGGTCGCGAAGACGAAGCGCGTCCCCGTCGACACCGGCGTCTCCTACGACTACACGTACCGCACGGCGACCGAGACGACCCTGGCGCTCGTGCCCGTCGGGTACGCCGACGGGGTCCCGCGTCTGGCGCAGGGCCGCATCGAGGTCGCGATCCGCGGCAAGCGCTACCCGATCGCCGGCCGCGTCGCGATGGACCAGTTCCTGGTGGACGTCGGCGAGGACGACGTGCAGACCGGCGACACCGTCGCGCTGTTCGGCACCGGCGAGCACGACGAGATGACCGTGCTCGAGTGGGGCGCGGCGCTCGAGACCATCGGCGAGGAGATCGTCTGCCGGATCGGCAGCCGTGTGCCCCGGTTCTACGAGGGCCACGACATCGAGGGACGGGTCGGGGAGTACCTGCGGGGCGAGCGGCCGTGACCGAGTTGCCGCACGTCCTGCTCGACACCACCGTCGACGGCACCGACGCGATGGGGGAGCTCGGCGCCCGGCTGGCCGCCGTGCTGCGCGCGGGGGACCTCGTCGTGCTGACCGGGCCGCTCGGTGCCGGCAAGACGACCCTGACGCGCGGGCTCGGCGCCGCACTCGGTGCGCGCGGCCAGGTGTCCAGCCCGACCTTCGTCCTCGCCCGGACGCACCCGACGACCGCCGGCCCCGACCTGGTGCACGTCGACGCCTACCGTCTGTCCGACCCGGTCGAGCTGGACGACCTCGACCTCGACTGGGACGCCGCCATCGTCGTCGTCGAGTGGGGTCGCGGCATGGTCGACGGCATCAGCGACAGCGTGCTCGACGTCGAGATCACCCGGGCCACCGGCGCCGACGCGGCCGACCACGGTGTCGACGACGACCTCGATCCGGACGACGTGCCCGACGAGCCGCGCCGGGTCGTCGTCACCGCGACGGGGCCGCGCTGGACGGGCGTCGACCTCTGACCCTGCAGCGCGTGGACACCGGTGCGGTCGACGACCTCCGCACCTTCCTCGTCGGTGCCGACCTGACCGTCGCCGGGCTCGACCGTGCTGGCCACGACCGTGCCGGTCTCGAGCCGACCGTCCGGCTGTGGGTCGACCGTGCCGAGGACGGCCGCGTGGTCGGCAGCACCGGGTACGAGACGAGCGCCGACGGCGTCCACGTGCTCGTCCGCAGCGTGGCGGTCGCGCCGCAGCTCCGGGGGCTCGGCCACGGCACCCGGCTCGCGCGCTTCGCCGTCGACCACGCCGCGGTCACGGGCGCGCGACGGGCGTGGCTGTTCTCGCGGCGCTCCGGTCCGTTCTGGCAGTCGCTCGGGTTCACCCTCGCCGACCGCGACGACCTGGCGGCCGCCCTGGCCGCCACCCACCAGGTCCGGTCGTTCCGGCGGACCGGGCAGCTCGCGCGCGAGGTCGCCTGGTCCCTCGACCTGACCGCGGTGTGAGCCGGCGCGGCCGGGCGACAGCGGGTGTCCCGGTACCACCCAGCCGGCTCCGGGAGGATGCGGTGTGCCGACGCTCATCGTGACCGCCCACCCGGACCCCGACTCCCTCACCCACCACCTCGCGGCTCGCCTGCGGGACGCCCTGCCCGCGGGGACGGTCGAGACCGCCGACCTGGCGGCCGAGGGGTTCGACCCGCGCTTCACCCTCGCCGACCGGCAGACCTACCGGACCGGCACGGACGCGCTGGCCGACGTCGTCGCCGAGCAGCAGCGCATCGACCGCGCCACCGACCTCGTCCTCGTGTTCCCGGTCTGGTGGTGGTCCGTGCCCGCGGTGCTCAAGGGGTGGATCGACCGCGTGTTCGTGAACGGCTGGGCGTTCGACGTCGACCCGGACGGCGGCATCCGTCGGGCGCTCGAACGGCTCACTGTCCACCTGGTGCCGATCGCGGGCGACGACGCCGGCGTGTACGAACGGCACGGGTACGCCGAGGCGCTCCGGACGCAGGTCGAGCACGGCATTGTCGACTTCTGCGGTGCCCGGCGGGGCGCCACCGTGTTCGTGCACGACTCCGAGACCGAGGACGCCGAGGCTCGCGAGCGCGCGGTCGCCGCGGCGGTGGAGGGTGTCCGTCGGGCGGTCGTCGACCGTGCCCCGGCCGGCGACCGGTAGCCTCGCAGCAGATCTGGTCAGCGCGAACGGGGGAACCATGCGCATCGTCCTCGACACCGGCGGCTTCAGCGACGTGGAGGTCGGCACGGTGGACCGTGACGACACCGAGTTGGTGTTCCGGTCGCCCGCAGGAGCGGTCGTGGCACGCCATCCGGTGACCGCCGTCGTCTGCCTGGAGGTCCGGGCGACCGGCCCGCGGTCAGCGTCGGCGCCGGTGCCAGCCGTCGCCACGACGTCCGGAGCGGACGACCCGTCGTCCCCGCTGGTGGTCCGGGCTGCACCGACCGGCAACCCGCAGGTCGACGCTGCTCGGCTCGACCGGCCCGCCGCCTACGCGCCGTGGACGCAGCAGGAGGACACCGGGCTCGAGGCAATGACGGCCGCGGGGATGTCCGTGGCGGACGTTGCGATCGTCCTGCGTCGCCAGGACGGCGGTGTGCGGTCCCGGCTGCGGCACCTTCGAGGAGCAGCGGACGAGGCCGCGACGGGTACGGGCGCGACGTCGCCCACCAGCACGGTCCGTTTCGACTAGCCGCGGCCCCCTGACTTGCATGACGGATCGAACGTCCCCGCGTCCCGACGTGCAGGTGCTTGGAAGTTCGATCTGAAGTTATAGGGCAGAGGGCACTTTGCTTATGATGAGGAGATGCGCCGAGAAGACTTCCGATCAGAACGCTTCGGCACACTCGCCACGCGTCCGTTGTCCGAGTGGCCGCACGCCTACTTCTTGCCCGCGCCGTTACCACGTGAGCTCGTCCTCGAGCCGATGACGAACGCCGCAGTGTCCCGCGCGGACATCGCGATCGGTCGGCTCGCCGGGCTCGGGCAGCTCATCCAGGAACCAGAACTCCTGCTCGGCCCGTCCATGGCGCAGGAGGCGCTGGCGAGTTCGCGCATCGAGGGGACCCAGGCGTCACTGAGCGATGTGCTCAGCGTCGAGAACGACGACGAGATCCTCGACGAGGATCTCCGCGAGGTGGACAACTACCTCCGGGCCGCCCGCGAGGGAGTGGCGCTCCTCGCAGATCTCCCCATCACCCAACGGTTCATCTGTTCGCTCCACGAGACCCTGATGCGGGAGGTCCGTGGAGACGAGAAGTCGCCCGGTGAGCTTCGTCGCTCACCAGTGTGGATCGGATCTCCGAACGCTCGACCGGAGACTGCCCGGTTCATCCCGCCGCACCAGGACCACCTTCCCGAGACCCTTGACGACTGGGAGCGTTTCGTCAACGCACCACTGGAGTCGATGTCGGTCACGGTGAAGTGCGCTCTGATGCACTACCAGTTCGAGACGATCCACCCGTTCCTCGACGGCAATGGTCGGATCGGGCGCCTCCTGATCGGGTTCTCGCTGATCGCAGACGGCATCCTGCCCGCGCCGATCTTGCACATCTCGGGGTACTTCGAACAACACCGAACCGAGTACTACGAGCGGTTGCAGGCCGTTCGGGAGCGCGGAGAGGTCAACGAGTGGATCCAGTTCTTCGCCGAGGCGGTGACCGTCCGAGCGAATGACAGCGCCGAGCGGATCCGGAAGCTCGTGGAGATCCGCGAGCGATACCGCCTCGCTGCGCGGACGGAGCGTTCGGCGCTCCCCGGGCTCGTCGACGTGATCTTCAAGAACCCCGTCCTCACGGTGGCGTCGGTCCGGAGGGCGCTCGGCGTGTCACAGCCGACGGCATCCGCGTTGCTCCGTCGAGCCGAGGAGTACGGCTGGCTCCGGTCGCTCGGGCGAGCGGGCAGAGGCGGTCGCGAGCGCTGGCGTGCCGACGAGATCTGGAACGCGGTCGCTGGCAGCCTCGACGAGGACTGACTCCTTGCCCCGCCCCGCCTACGATGGACGGGTGCTGCTCGCGATCGACACCTCCGCCGGGACCTCCGTCGCCGTCGTCGACCCGGCCACCGGCCAGGCCCTCGCGACCCGCGACACCGAGGACAGCCGCCGGCACGCCGAGGTGATCGGTCCGTTCCTCGCCGAGACCCTCGCCGAGGCTGGCATCACCGGAGCCGACGTCACCGGCGTCGTCGCCGGCATGGGCCCGGGCCCCTTCACCGGCCTGCGGGTCGGCATCGCTGCCGCCCGCACCTTCGCCGCAGCCCGCGGCGTCCCCGTCCTGCCCCTCGTCAGCCACGACGCCGTCGCCCTCGACCAGCGCGATTCGGGCGCCGCCGGTCCGTTCGTCGTCCTCACGGACGCCCGCCGCCGCGAGGTCTACTGGAGCGCCTACGACGCCGACGGCGTCCGCGTGGCCGGCCCCGGACTCGCCAAGCCCGCCGATCTCGACGACGCGATCCGCGCCTCCCGGCCCGCAGCGGTGGGCTGGGACCGCGTGACGGTCGCGTCCATCCCGGCCTGGAGGCTCGGCTCGCTCGCCGCGGACCGGCTCGCGTCCGGTGCGGCGTTCGACCAGGACACGCCCCTGTACCTGCGCGACCCCGACGTCACGGTGCCGGGTGCGCCGAAGCGGGTGAAGCAGTGACCCTGCCGGACGGGCTCCGCCTGCGGCGAGCACACCCGCAGGACCTCGACGACATCATGTGGCTCGAGCACGTCTCGTTCCCGACGGACGCCTGGTCAGCGTCGCAGATGTCCGGCGAGCTGTACTCACCGCACGGGTACTACGTCGTGATCGAGACGGCCGACGACACGTCCGCGCCGGTGGTCGTCGGGTACGCCGGGCTCTCGTCGCTCGCGGGCAACCCGGTCGCCGACGTGCAGACCATCGCCGTCGCCGCGGACCAGCGCGGCAAGGGGCTCGGGCGGGTCCTGTTCACGGAGCTGCTCGACGAGGCGCGGCGCCGCGGTGTGCGCGAGGTGTTCCTCGAGGTGCGCGCGGACAACCCCGTCGCGCAGGCGATGTACACGGCGTTCGGGTTCGAGCACATCGCGACCCGGCCGCGCTACTACCAACCGGACGGCGTCGACGCGTGGGTGATGCGGGCGGAACTGCCCGGCCCGGACGCCGAGCGGTCTTCCGACGTCGGACCCATCGGACAGGAGGCCCTCGGTGAGCGCGACTGAACCACTGGTGCTCGGCATCGAGACGAGCTGCGACGAGACGGGCGTCGGCATCGTGCGGGGGAGCACCCTGCTCGCGAACGTGATCGCCTCGAGCATGGACGAGCACGCGCGCTACGGCGGAGTCGTGCCCGAGGTCGCCGCACGGGCCCACCTGGAGGCGATGACCCCGACGCTGCACGAGGCGCTCGAGCGTGCCGGCGTCACCCTCGACGAACTCGACGCCGTCGCGGTGACCGCCGGGCCGGGCTTGGCGGGGGCGCTCATGGTCGGGGTGGGAGCCGCGAAGGCGCTCGCCGTGGCCACCGGCAAGCCCCTGTACGGCGTGAACCACCTGGTCGGGCACGTCGGCGCCGACGTGCTGCGCGAGGACGGCAGCGAGATCGAGCTGCCGACGATCGCGCTGCTGGTCTCCGGTGGCCACACGTCGCTGCTGCTGGTGCGGGACCTGGTGGGCGACGTCGAACTGCTCGGCGAGACGATCGACGACGCGGCGGGCGAGGCGTTCGACAAGGTCGCGCGGCTGCTCGGACTGCCCTACCCCGGCGGCCCGCAGATCGACCGTGCCGCGGCCGAGGGCGACCCGACGGCGATTCGGTTCCCCCGGGGACTGACGCTGCCGAAGGACATGGCCGCGCACCGGTACGACTTCTCGTTCTCAGGGCTCAAGACCGCCGTCGCACGGTGGGTCGAGCGCTGCCGCGACGAGGGCCGCGAGGTGCCGGTGGCCGACGTCGCCGCGAGCTTCCGCGAGGCCGTCGTCGACGTCCTGCTGACCAAGGCCCTGAACGCGTGCCGCGACACCGGCGTCGACCGGCTGCTGCTCGGTGGCGGGGTCGTCGCGAACGCCCGACTGCGACAGGTCGCCGAGGAGCGCTGCGCGGCCGCGGGCGTGCGGCTCCGGATCCCGCCGTTCGACCTGTGCACGGACAACGGCGCGATGATCGCCGCCGTCGGTGCCCGACTCGTGGCCGAGGGGCACGCGCCGAGCGACCTCGGCATCGCGGCGGACTCGACCCTGCCGGTGACGACCGTCCAGGTCTGACCAGTTCGGCCCCGGTTCTTCTTCGGGAGCCTGTGGGAGGATTCACACGGGCGTCGGAGAGACCGGACGCCCGAGAGGGGTGGACGGTGTCCGATCAGAACGAGTGGCCGAAGCCGGGCGAGACGCCGAACGGCCCGGCGAACGGACAGCCCGACGGCACGCCCGCCCCGGACGCCCCGCAGGCTCCTGACGCACCGCAGGCGCCGTCGGCCCCGGAAGCGCCCCAGAACCCGTACGGCCAGCAGCAGGACCCGTACGCGGCCCCGCAGCAGCAGAACCCGTACGGTGCTCCGCAGCAGCCGCAGAACCCGTACGGGCAGCAGCAGCAGCAGTCGAACCCGTACGGTCAGCAGCAGAATCCGTACGCGGCACCGCAGGCCTCGTCGAACCCGTACGCGGCCCCGCAGCAGCAGAACCCGTACGCGGCTCCGCAGCAGCAGAATGCCTACGGCGCCCCGCAGAACCCGTACGGCCAGCAGCAGAACCCGTACGCGCAGCCGCAGCAGCAGCCCTACGCGTCGAACCCGTACACGTACCAGCCCTACGCACAGCGCCCGAAGACGAACGTCCTGTCGATCCTGTCGATCGTCTTCGCGTTCGGCGGCATCATCATCTGGCCGATCATCATCCTGACGAGCCCGGCCGGCGCGATCATGGGCCACATCGCCCTCGGCAAGATCAAGCAGACCGGTGAGGGTGGCCGCGGCCTGGCGCTCGCCGGCATCATCGGTGGCTGGATCCTGACGGGCCTGTTCATCCTGATCGTCGCCCTGGTGTGGATCTCGATCGCGAACGCGTCGGACTACTCCGACTACTCCGACTACAGCTCGAACTCCGGCGCCTTCGTCAACTGACGCTGACGCCGACGCTGACGCGCTCGCAGCACCGCACGCGGCCCCCGGCCGTCAGCCGACCGTGTCGGTGAGCCGCTCGCACAGGATCGCCGTGTGGCGTCCCTCCAGGCGGGTGAGCACGAGCGTGACGCGACCCGATCCGCGCAACCGCAGCCGCTTGCGGAACTGCGCCGGGTCGACGTCGACGCCGCGCTTCTTGATCTCGACGGTGCCGATGCCGTCGGCGGCGAGCCGTGCGGCCAGTCGCTTGACGTCGAGCGGCATCGTGTCGAGCACCCGGAAGCCCTGCGCGAAGGGGGTCGTGGCGGCGCGGTCGGACGTGACGTAGGCGATGCCCTCGGACAGCATGTGCCCGTCGAGGCCCCGTGCCAGGTCGCCGATCAGCCGTGCGCGGATCACGGCGCCGTCGGGCTCGTACAGGTAGGCACCGAGCGGTCCGACCTCGGCGTCGTCGGCGTCGGCCGCTCCGGTCATCTCGGCGATGCCGTGTGCACCGATGACGGTCGCAGCGCGGCGGATCCCGGGGCGGGCGAGGGGGCCGAACCACAGGGCGAGCTCCACGACCTCGCGGTCGACGGAGGTCCACTGCGCCTCGGCGGTGTCCGGGATCAGGTCGCGGTCGATGCCCGGTCCGAGCTTCACGCCGGTCGGCGTCGTCGTCGCCGCGGCGAACACGGTGTCGAGCGAGGGGGACCAGTCGTCGGGGTCGGCGAGGCGACGGGTGTCCGAATGGCCGGAGGTGCGTCGTGCGGGGTCCATCCACACGCCGTCCACCGCGGACAGGTCGAAGGACGCGGCATCACCGAGCTCCACCCGCGCGTTCGGCCACACCGCGAGGTTGTGGGTCGCGACGGCCGCCGTCACCTCATCACGGTCGACGGCGGTGACGTCGAGGTCGAGCGCCGCCATCGCCATGGCGTCCCCGCCGATGCCGCAGCCGAGGTCGGCGACCCGGGTGAGGCCGGCCGCCGCGAAGCGTCCGGCGTGCTGGGCCGCGACCTGCAGCCGGGTGGCCTGCTCGAGCCCGGCCTCGGTGAAGAGCATGCGGGAGGCGAAGTCGCCGAACTTGCCGCGGGCCTTCAGCCGCAGTTTCGCCTGGGTCAGCACCGCGGCGACCAGTCGGGGATCGTGTCCCTCGGCGCGCAGCCGGGACACCACGCGGACGATCTCGCCACCGTCGGAGACACCCGGGGTACGGTCGAGCAGGGCCATCCCGTCGGGGGTCAGCAGTGCGGTGAGTTCGGCGGCGTCCATGCGTTAATCCTCGCAGGTGCTGCGTGTTCTCCGGATGTGCTGGCACTCGGATTGACCGAGTGCCAGAGGCCCCCTAGAGTTGGCGTTGGCACTCTCCTGTGCGAAGTGCCAACCCGGTTTTCATCTGTACCGAGTCCGTACCGAGAAAGAAGAGGTCACCGTGGCCGTCAGCATCAAGCCGCTCGAGGATCGCATCGTCATCCGCCAGGTCGAGGCGGAGCAGACCACCGCTTCCGGTCTGGTCATCCCCGACACCGCGAAGGAGAAGCCCCAGGAGGGCGAGGTCGTCGCCGTGGGTCCGGGTCGCATCGACGACAACGGCAACCGCGTCCCGCTCGACGTCGCCGTGGGTGACAAGGTCATCTACTCCAAGTACGGCGGAACCGAGGTCAAGTACTCGGGCGAGGACCTGCTGGTCCTGTCGGCCCGCGATGTCCTCGCGGTCATCGTTCACTGAGTCGAGTACTCACCGCGGACGCCCCGTCCGGCCTTCGGGCCGACGGGGCGTTCGTGCGTCCGGGGCCGGTCACCCGGGTGCGCCGGTCCTGATCAGCCCGCGCACCCCGCCTGGAGGCCCGGTGCGCGTCCCACGCGTCGGCGGTCGTTCCTAGGATGGTTCCGTGAGTGAACCGAGTCCGGCGCGACCCGTCCGCAGCGAGGCATCCGTCGGCGTGGTGCAGGCGATCGTGGCGTACGGGCTCTGGGGACTGATGCCCCTGCTCTTCGCGGCCATGGCCCCCGCGGCGGCGTTCGAGATCGTGTCGTGGCGGATCGTCTTCGGCCTGGTGTTCTGCGCGGTGGCGATCGCGGTGACCCGGTCGTGGCTCCGCACCCGGACCCTGATGGCCCAGCGCCGCGTGATGCTCGTCATGGGGCTCGCCGCCGTCCTGATCCTGGTCAACTGGACCGTCTACGTCCTCGCGACGACCACCGGCCACACCGTCGAGGCCGCGCTCGGCTACTTCATCAACCCGCTCGTCACGATCGCGCTCGGCGTCGTGGTCCTGCGCGAACGCCTGCGTCCGGCGCAGTGGGCAGCCGTCGGGCTGAGCGTCGTGGCGGTCGTCGTCATCGCGATCGGCTACGGGCAGATGCCGTGGATCTCGCTGGCCCTGGCGTTCTCGTTCGGACTGTACGGCCTGGTGAAGAAGCGGGTCGGCGGCACCGTGGACGCCCTGAGCGGCCTGACGATCGAGACCGTGTGGCTGCTGCCGATCGCGGTCGTGGCGCTGGTGGTGCTCGGTGTGACCGGGCTCGGTGGCGGTGTGACGTTCACGAGCGAGGGCTGGGGGCACGCGGTGATCACGGTGCTGACCGGGCCGGCGACCGCGGTGCCGCTGCTGCTCTTCGCGTCGTCGGCACGCCGGGTGAGCCTGTCGACGCTCGGGCTGACCCAGTACCTGGCGCCCGTGATGCAGCTGCTCGTCGGGGTGCTCGTGCAGCACGAGGAGATGTCGGCCGGACGCTGGTTCGGCTTCGGCATCGTGTGGCTCGCGCTCGTGGTGCTGACGGCGGATTCGTTCGCCGCGGCGCGGGCGTCCCGTCGCCGGGCGCTCGCACCCACCCAGGCCGAGCCGGTCTGACGGACGCACCACGGGCCTCCAGGCCGCCCGTCGGTCCGTCCTGCTGCGGCGACGGACCCTGCCCTGCCGCGCATCCCGGTCACCGACGTGAAAGCGACAGGCCCCCACGGAAGTTCCGTGGGGGCCTGTCGCTTTCGCGAGCGGTGCTGGGCTGCGCCCTACTTCTTCACCGCACCCTGGATGGCGCTCTGGTAGACGGGCTTGTTGTCGCCGTCGAACTTGTAGATGCCGATGTAGGCGGCCGACGGGTCGTTGTTCTCGTCGAACGGACCGATGCCGGACGGGCCGGTGTAGTGGATGTCCTTGCCGTCGTCCAGGAGCGTCTTGCACTCCTTGAACGTGGCGCACTCCGTGCCGCCGTCAGCACCCGACACCGCAGCCATGTTGGCCTGGATCGTGCCGGAGTCGGTGCCCTTGCCCTTCACCGCGGCCAGGGCGGCGAGGACGGTGGCGTCGTAGGACTCCGCCGCGTACGAGTAGTCGGCGAGCGTCTTGCCCGACGAGTCCTTGTAGAACGCAGCGAGCTGCTTCTTGAAGTCGTCCTTCGGCGAGGCACCGGGGATGGTGCCCTGGGCGCCGGTCAGGGTGCCCTTGTCGAAGTCCTTCGAGTAGTCCGCCGTGTTGCCGTCGGACATGTAGATCTTCGCCTCGTTGCCCTGCGACACGAGCTCCGGGATGATCGACTTCGTCTCGTCGAAGGCGAGGACGACGATCGCGTCGGGCTTCGCGGCCAGGGCCGCGGTCACCTCGGACGAGAACGTGGTCTGGCCGGGCGGGAACTCCTGGCCCTCACCCTTGCCGCCGTAGACGACCTGGCCGCCCGACGCCTCGACCGCAGCCTGCACCGAGTTGCGGAGACCGGTGCCGTACGTGTCGTTGAAGACCAGGAAGGCGACCTTCGCGTTGCCGTCACCGGTCACGAGCTGGCCGAGCGCGGAACCCTGCACCGAGTCCGGCGGTGCGGTCCGGTAGTAGTACGACGAGTAGCCGGAGAGGTCGGTCGCGGTGTTCGCGGGCGAGATCTCGACGATGCAGTTGCTCGTCAGCTGGTCGATGACGTTCAGCGTCACGGACGAGGACTCGGCGCCGATCGCGACCGGCACCTTCGCGTTGACGAGCTTCGTCGCGGCGGAGCTCGACACGGTCATGTCGTTGCTGTCACCGGAGTCGGTCGCCGGGTCGATCGTGACGTCCTTGTCGAGGACGCCGCCCGCGGCGTTGATGTCCTTGACGGCCAGGCCGACACCGGACTCCGCAGGCGGGTTGAGGTAGGCCAGCGAACCGGTCAGGGGCAGGATCGTGCCGATCTTCAGCGCGTCCGTACCGGGGGTGTCCGGGGCCTTGCAGCTGGCGGCGGGATCCTTCTTCGCATCGCTCGACGCCGAGCTCGAGGGGGAAGCACTGCCGGTGGTGGAACACGCGGCGAGGAGGACGGCTGCTGCGCCCGCCAACGCCAGTGCCGCGGTGGCACGGGTGGTTCTGATCATCCGTGGAGCCCTTTCTCTGCGCGGAGGCCGTGCCGCTTCGGGTGAATGCGACGCCTCCACTGGATGTCGAGAAACGTAGGGTCCATGTGTTTCGCCCGTGTGACGGGGCGGTACGCAAAGGTGTTTCGTTACCGAGCCGTGACGTTCCTGTGCGCAGGGACAGGGATCGGTGCAGGAACGACGGTGCCGGCGTGACGACCCGACCTGCGCCAAGCGGATGGTCCGGCAGGGCGCCCGGGAGGCCCGGCGTACGTTCCGCCGCATGAGCGACTTCCAGCCCACCACAGCCATCGTCACCGGTTCCGAATCCGGGATCGGCCGTGCGACCGCCGTCGCGCTCGCCGAAGCCGGCATGGACATCGGCATCACCTACCTGTCCGAACCCGACCGTGCCGAGGAGACCGCGGAGGAGGTCCGGAAGACCGGCCGTCGTGCCTTCGTCGAGCAGATCGACGTCTCCGACCTCGCCGGGGCGGCAGCCGTCGTCGACCGCCTCGTCTCGCAGCTGGGTGGCGTCGACGTCTTCGTGGCCGACGCCGGCACCGGCGACAACGCCCCGTTCCTCGAGATGACCCTCGACCAGTGGCGCCACACGGTGTCGACCGACCTCGACGGGGCCTTCGTCACGATGCAGGCCGCCGCGAAGCACATGGTGCAGGCCGGCGCCGGCGGCCGGATCATCGGCATCACGAGCGTGCACGAGCACCAGCCCCGCTACGGCTCGAGCGCCTACGACGCCGCGAAGCACGGGCTCGGCGGCCTGCTGAAGACCATGGCGATCGAGCTCGCCGAACACGGCATCACCGTGAACGCCGTCGCCCCCGGCGAGATCGCCACCCGGATGACCGGCGCCGAGGACGAGGACCCGCACACCATCGACCGCCCCGGTGTGCCGCTCGGCCGTCCGGGCAACGCGTGGGAGATCGCGGCAGCCGTGGCGTTCCTGGCCTCGCGGGCGTCGTCCTACATCACCGGGGTGTCCCTGCCGGTGGACGGCGGGATGCTGCAGATGGGCCCGCACGGCGGCTCGCACATCACGTCGAACGACTGGCGTTCGGCGTAGGAGCTCGGCCGGCGGTCCGGCGGTCCGGCCAGCCGGCCGGTCGCCGGGTCGGTCAGCTCTGCATGGCGGCTTCTTCGTCGAGTTCGGCCTGGGACCGCAGGACGCAGAACTCGTTGCCCTCCGGGTCGGCGAAGACCACCCATCCGCCGTCCGGGTGGCGCAGGTCGGCGAGCTCCACGGCACCGATGCCGCGGAGCCGCTCGACCTCTTCGTCGCGGGTGCGGTCGGTGGGGCGCAGGTCGAAGTGGATCCGGTTCTTCACGGTCTTCCCCTCGGGCACCTGGATGAAGAGCACGGTGTGCGACCGGTCGGGTGCCGTGATCTCGCACTCCTCGTGCCCGGGCGCGTTCGGGTCGTCGGGCAGATCGACGTACCCGAGCACCTGCTTCCACCACTCGGACTGGGCGTAGGCGTCGCGGGAGTCGATCGTGGTGTGTGAGACGGCGCTGACCATGCGGCGACACTACCGCCGGGGAATGCAGCACGCCCCCGCTCCACAGGGGAACGGAGGCGTGCTGTCGAACGCTGTCTAGCTGCGGTAGTTCGGTGCCTCGACGACCATCTGGACGTCGTGCGGGTGGGACTCCTTGAGCCCCGCCGCCGTGATGCGGACGAACTTGCCACGGGCCTTCAGCTCGGGGATCGTGCGACCGCCGACGTAGAACATCGACTGCCGCAGCCCACCGGTGAGCTGGTAGACGACGTTGCCGACCGAACCGCGGTAGGGCACCTGGCCCTCGATGCCCTCGGGGATGAGCTTGTCGTCGTTCGGCACGTCCGCCTGGAAGTAGCGGTCCTTCGAGTACGAGGTCTTCTTGCCGCGGGTCTGCAGGGCCCCGAGTGACCCCATGCCGCGGTACGCCTTGAACTGCTTGCCACCCACGAACACCAGGTCACCGGGGGACTCGTCGGTGCCGGCGAGCAGCGAGCCGAGCATGACGGTGTCGGCACCGGCCACCAGGGCCTTCGCGATGTCGCCCGAGTACTGCAGGCCACCGTCGGCGATGATCGGCACACCGGCTTCGCGTGCGGCGAGGGAGGCCTCGTACACGGCGGTCACCTGCGGCACACCGACACCGGCGACGACGCGCGTGGTGCAGATGGAGCCCGGGCCGACACCGACCTTGACGGCGTCCACACCGGCGTCGATGAGCGCCTGGGCACCCGCGCGGGTGGCGACGTTGCCGCCGATGACGTCGATCGCGTCGAACGTCGGGTCGGCCTTGAGGCGGCGGACCATGTCGAGCACGCCTTCGCTCTCACCGTTGGCGGTGTCGACGACGAGCACGTCGACGCCGGCGTCACGCAGGGCCTCGGCACGCTGCCAGGCGTCGCCGAAGAAGCCGATCGCGGCACCGACGCGGAGCCGGCCCTCGTCGTCCTTCGTGGCGTCGGGGTACTGCTCGCTCTTGTCGAAGTCCTTGACGGTGATGAGGCCGCGGAGCTTGCCGTCGGCGTCGACCAGCGGCAGCTTCTCGATCTTGTGCTGCGCGAAGATGGCGATCGCCTCTTCGGGGTCGATGCCCTCCATCGCGGTGATCAGCGGGGCCTTCGTCATCACGTCGCGCACGTACGTGGTGGCCTGCTCGAACGTGGCCACGAAGCGCATGTCGCGATTCGTGATGATGCCGACGAGGGTGCCGTCCTGCTCGACGACCGGCAGGCCGGAGACGCGGAACTGGCCGCAGAGCGCGTCGACCTCGGCCACGGTGGCGTCCGGGGTGGTGGTCACCGGGTTGGTGATCATGCCCGACTCGGAGCGCTTGACCTTGTCGACGTAGGCAGCCTGGTCCTCGATGGACAGGTTGCGGTGCAGGATCCCGATGCCGCCCTGGCGCGCCATGGCGATGGCCATGCGGGCTTCGGTGACGGTGTCCATCGCGGCGGAGAGCAGCGGGACGTTGACGGAGATCCGCTTGGTGAGCCGGGACGCCGTGGACGCCTCGCTCGGGATGACGTCGGTGTGCCCGGGCAGCAGCATGACGTCGTCGTACGTGAGTCCGATGAATCCGAACGGATCCGGCTGGTCCATGGGTCCCCTTCGTGGGCGAGTGAAGTGTCGAGACACCGGGAACACGACGACGGGTTCCGGATAGGACATGGTAACGCGAGCGGCTGTCGCCGCATTCCGCCTGGAGGCACGGATCGCGCCCGCCTCGCAGCGTTCCTCCACAACGTCACAGTTCGGGTACGAATCACACAGGGAACGTGTTGGAAACACGGGTGTCACAAAATCCCCATAGGTTCCTCGTCATCCGAACGAGAGGCTCTTCCGTGGGATCCATCACTCCTCCGGGACGGGCGCAGCCGCGCCTGTTCCGCCTCCGCCACGCACGACGACGACCGGTCCTCGCGGCCGTGCTCGTCGCCGCGTTCCTGGCGACCTTCCTGATCGACTGGGCGGTCACCCTGCCGGCCTTCAGTGCCACCTCGGCACCGGCCACCAGCCAGGCGTGCACCGTCAGCCCCGACAACGGGTGCATCCAGGGCACGATCACCGACTCCGAGCGTGAACCGGCCGAGGGCGTCGACGTCGACGTGACCGGCCCGAGCGGCTTCGACCAGACGGCCACGACGAACGACGACGGCCGCTGGTCCGTCAGCGTCGACACGGCCGGCGAGTACACCGTGAGCGTCGACCAGGGCACCCTGCCGAAGGGCCAGTACCTGACGAACGCCGCCGACGCCGAGCGCAAGGTGCAGGCCACCCTGAACGCCAACGTCGGGCAGATCTTCCAGCTGTCCGACCAGAAGGGCGCCACGACCTCGACGGACTCGTCGGGTGTGAGCATCCAGCGGGCCTGGCAGCAGTTCGCCTCCGGGCTCCGGCTCGGGCTGCTCATCGCCCTGGCGTCCATCGGGCTCTCGCTCATCTACGGCACGACGGGGTTGTCGAGCTTCTCGCACGGTGAGCAGGTCACCCTCGGCGGTCTGCTGGCGTACGTGTTCGCCAACCAGCTCGGCTGGAACATCTGGGTCACCGGCATCGTCGTCACGCTGTTGTGCGCCGCGACCGGGTACCTGCAGGACGCCGCGATCTGGCGGCCGCTCCGGCGACGGCGCATCAGCCTGACGCAGCTCATGATCGTGACGATCGGTCTGTCGATCGCCGCCCAGTACGCGTTCCAGTACTTCTTCGGAGCCTCGACGGTCCGCATCCAGCAGGGCAACCCGGAGACCGTGCGGTTCGCCGGCGTCACCCTGACGGTGCAGTCCTACGTCGCCATGGGGATCGCGCTCGTGGTCCTCGTCGCGACCGGGCTCTTCCTGGCGAAGACGCGCTTCGGCCGGGCGACCCGCGCCGTGTCGGACAACCCGGCGCTCGCCGCGGCCTCCGGCATCGACGTCGACCGGGTGATCCGCTTCGTGTGGACGCTCGCCGCCGGCCTCGCGGGACTCTCCGGTGTGATGCTCGGACTCGTCCTGAACGGCGTGAACTGGCAGACCGGGCTCCAGCTGCTCCTGCTCATGTTCGCCTCGGTCACGCTCGGTGGCCTCGGCACCGCGTACGGCGCCCTGGTCGGCTCGATGATCATCGGCGTCGTCGTGGAGCTCACGAACCTGGTGCTCCCCGGTGACTTCAAGTACGCCACCGCCCTCGTCATCCTCATCCTCATCCTGCTGTTCCGGCCGCAGGGCATCTTCGGCCGCGCCGAGCGGATCGGCTAAGGGAGCACGCGCATGGACTACATCCTCAACCTGCTGTCCTCGCTCACCCAGGAGGCACTCGCCCCGACCACGGCGGCGTTCGCGCTGGCCGCGATCGGCCTGAACGTGCACTTCGGGCTCACCGGCCTCGTGAACATGGGCCAGGCGGCGTTCCTGCTGCTCGGCGCCTACGGCTTCGCGATCTCGATCACCAACGGACTGCCGTTCGTGATGGCGGTCCTCATCGCCCTGCTCGTCGCGATCGTGTTCGCGATCATCCTCGGCATCCCGACCCTGCGGTTGCGCGGCGACTACCTGGCGATCGTCACGATCTCCGGCGCCGAGATCATCCGCATGGTGGGCCGCTCGAGCCTGCTCACCTCGACCACGGGTGGCTCGAACGGCATCACCGGGTCGAGCTACCGCGACCCGTTCACCGCCCTCAGCCCGCTGCCCGACGGCACCACCACGATCCTGTGGTTCACGTACGCGAACAACGGCGTCAACGGCTGGTGGATCCGCATCGCGGCGTGGGCCATGGTCGCCCTGTTCACCCTGGTGCTCTTCCTGCTCATGCGCAGCCCGTGGGGCCGCGTGGTGAAGGCCATCCGCGAGGACGAGGACGCCGTCCGCTCGCTCGGCAAGAACGTCTACTCGTACAAGATGCAGGCGCTCGTGTTCGGTGGGGCGCTCGGTGCGATCGCGGGCATCATCTACGTGCTGCCGAGTTCGGTGCAACCGGACGCCATGGGCCGCTCGATGACGTTCTTCATCTGGACGGCGCTCATCCTCGGTGGTGCGGCGACGGTGTTCGGACCGGTGCTCGGAGCCGTGCTCTTCTTCGTCGTCCGGCTCTTCATCCGCACGCTGGCCGGCGACTTCATCCCCGACTCGATCATGAACGCTCAGCAGGCCGAGCAGTTCTCGTACGTGCTCGTCGGCGTCGCGCTCATGCTGCTCATCGTGTTCCGTCCACAGGGTTTGCTCGGCAACAAGAAGGAGCTGACGTTCAGTGTCTGAGACCTACGGCCACCCCAAGGCCGACCCGATCCTCACCGTCGACGACGTCACCCGCCGGTTCGGGGGCATGACCGCCGTGGACGTCGACCACCTCGAGGTCCAGCGCGGCTCCATCACGGCCCTGATCGGCCCGAACGGCGCCGGCAAGACCACGTTCTTCAACCTGCTCACCGGGTTCGACAAGCCGAGCCCCGGAGCGAAGACGCAGTTCAACGGCGCCACGCTGCAGAAGACGAGCGCGACGCACATCGCGAACAAGGGCATGGTCCGCACCTTCCAGCTGACCAAGGCGCTGTCGCGGCTCACCGTGATGCAGAACATGCTCCTCGGTGCTCGCGACCAGCCCGGCGAGAACTTCTTCGCCGCCCTGGTCAAGCCGGTGTGGGCGAAGCGCGAGCGCGAGATCACGGCCAAGGCCGAGGACCTCCTCGCCCGGTTCAAGCTCGACACCAAGGCAGACGACTACGCCGGTTCGTTGTCCGGCGGGCAGCGCAAGCTGCTCGAGATGGCCCGGGCGCTGATGTCCGACCCGACGATGATCATGCTCGACGAGCCGATGGCCGGCGTGAACCCCGCGCTCACCCAGTCGCTCCTCGGGCACATCCAGTCCCTGCGCGACGACGGCATGACCGTGCTCTTCGTCGAGCACGACATGCACATGGTCCGGCACATCTCGGACTGGGTGGTCGTGATGGCCGAGGGCAAGGTCGTGGCCGAGGGCCCGGCGGACACGGTGATGGACGACCAGGCCGTGATCGACGCCTACCTCGGTGCGCACCACGACACCGACCTGGGTGACGACTCGCTCCTCACCGAGGAGACCTTCGAGGAACTGGCGGAGGAAGTCGCCGAAGAGGACGCAGCAGAGGAGACGACCCGATGACGGACGCAACGGACCCCACGAACGCGAGCAGTGCCTCCAGTCCGTCCCCGGCGGCCACGCTGGAACGCGAGCCGGTGCTCAGCGCGAAGAACCTCGTTGCCGGCTACCTGCCGGGCGTGAACATCCTGAACGGCTGCGACCTGGACTGCTACCCGGGCGAGCTCATCGGCATCATCGGGCCGAACGGTGCGGGGAAGTCGACGCTCCTCAAGGCGCTGTTCGGGCTCGTGTCCATCCGCGAGGGTTCGGTGACCCTGCAGGGTGACGACATCACGAACCTCAAGGCGAACAAGCTCGTGCAGGCCGGTGTCGGCTTCGTGCCGCAGACGAACAACGTGTTCCCCTCGCTGTCCATCGAGGAGAACCTCCAGATGGGGCTGTACCTGCGGCCCCGGAAGTTCGCCGAGCGCCTTGAGGTCATCTACGACCTGTTCCCGGTCCTCGCGCAGCGGCGGAACCAGCGGGCCGGATCGCTCTCGGGTGGTGAGCGGCAGTCCGTCGCGATGGCCCGTGCGCTGATGATGGACCCGAAGGTGCTGCTGCTCGACGAGCCGAGCGCCGGACTGTCCCCCGTGCGTCAGGACGAGACGTTCCTGCGGACCCGCCGGATCAACAAGGCCGGTGTGTCGATCATCATGGTGGAGCAGAACGCGCGACGCTGTCTGCAGATCTGCGATCGTGGGTACGTGCTCGACCAGGGGAAGAACGCGTACTCGGGCACCGGGAAGGAACTCGCTGACGACCCCAAGGTCATCGAGCTCTACCTGGGGACGCTCGCCAAGGACGTCGACGCACAGCGCTAGCGCTGTCGTCGGCTACGGGTACCGCTGTGGGGGTGGTATCCGTGACGGGTGGGGCCGTGCGTGGTCGCTTCGCGCCGCACGGCCCCACTCCTGTACCCGGCCAGGAGGCGCGGCTCGCCCCGCGCGGGTCGGTATCGTTCCGCGGGTGCGCACCTCCGGACCCCTCGTGCTCGACGCCCTCGTCTGGCTCGTGTTCATCGCGCTCTTCGTCGGGGCGGCGCTGCTCGTCAAGGTCGCGGCCGTGCTGCTCGTCGTCCTCGTGGTGCTCGCGCTCTTGCTCGGCTTCGTGCTGCGGGCGCTCCGGAAGCGCCGACGGGCCCCGCGGCGTCCGCGCTGACGGTTGCGTGGTGCGAGGTTCCGCACGTCGTGCGACCCTCGCGACCTCGCACCGGACACGGAACCTCGCACCGTACGCGGCGGGAATCGCACGGTGCGAGGTTGCCCGCCGCCCGCACCGTCCGGCCCGTGCACGCCGCAGAGCCCGCCCGGTAGGCTGTCCGAGTGAGCGAAGTCGAGATCGGTGCAGGCAAGCGCGGACGTCGGGCGTACGCGTTCGACGACATCGCGGTGGTCCCCTCCAGGCGGACGCGTGACCCGCGCGACGTCAGCGTGCAGTGGTCGATCGACGCGTTCACGTTCGCGTCGCCGATCCTGTCGGCACCGATGGACTCCGTGTCCTCGCCGGCGACGGTCATCCAGATGGGCAAGCTCGGCATCCTCGGTGTGCTCGACCTCGAAGGTCTGTGGACCCGCTACGAGGACCCGACCCCGTACTACGACGAGATCAAGTCGCTCACCGACGGCAACGTCACGAAGCGCATGCAGGAGATCTACTCCGAGCCGATCAAGGCCGAGCTGATCACCGCACGCCTGGCCGAGATCCGCGCAGCCGGGGTGCCGGTCGCCGGTTCGCTCAGCCCGCAGCGCACCCAGGAGTTCTCGAAGACGGTCGTCGACGCCGGTGTCGACCTGTTCGTCATCCGCGGCACCACGGTCTCCGCCGAGCACGTCTCCCAGACCGAGGAACCCCTCAACCTCAAGAAGTTCATCTACGAGCTCGACGTCCCGGTGATCGTGGGCGGTGCCTCGACGTACACGTCGGCGCTGCACCTCATGCGCACCGGTGCCGCCGGTGTGCTCGTCGGCTTCGGTGGCGGCGCAGCGTCGACCACCCGCGCCGCGCTCGGGATCCACGCCCCGATGGCCACCGCCGTCGCGGACGTCGCCGGTGCCCGTCGCGACTACCTCGACGAGTCGGGCGGCCGGTACGTGCACGTCATCGCCGACGGCGGGCTCGACACCGCGGGCGACATCGTCAAGGCCATCGCCGTGGGTGCCGACGCCGTCATGCTCGGCACCGCGCTCGCCCGTGCGACCGAGGCCCCGGGTGGCGGCTACCACTGGGGTGCCGAGGCGCACCACCCCGAGCTGCCCCGCGGCCGCCGGGTCGAGGTGGGCACGATCGCCCCGCTCGAGAACGTCCTGAACGGTCCGACGCCGACCCACGACGGCCGCGCGAACCTGGTCGGTGCCCTCCGCCGCTCGATGGCGACGACCGGATACTCCGACGCCAAGGAGTTCCAGCGAGTAGAAGTGGTCGTGGCGCCGTACCACCAGTGACGGTGGCACCCGGGCACGAACGCGGGTGACGCCACGGCGCCGACCGTGACCCGGAGGCGACGATGGCCAAGTCCAGCACGACGAAGCAGACCAGCACGGCCGGACGTCCGCGTGACGTCACGCCCGGCGTGGGGTTCGACCCCGCGGCGAAGCTCGGGCCGGACGAACGTGCGGCCGCGATCGAGACGCTGAAGACCAAGGAGCTCGACGTCCTGGTCGTCGGCGGCGGGATCGTCGGTGCGGGCAGCGCGCTCGACGCCGTGACCCGCGGCCTGAGTGTCGGCATCGTCGAGGCCCGCGACTGGGGCTCGGGGACGTCGAGCCGTTCGTCGAAGCTCGTGCACGGCGGCATCCGCTACCTCGAGCAGCTCAACTTCGCACTCGTCCGCGAGGCCCTCATCGAGCGCGGCCTGCTGCTGCAGCGCATCGCTCCGCACCTGGTGAAGCCCGTGCGCTTCCTCTACCCGCTCAACCACCGGGTCTGGGAGCGCTTCTACATCGGCATCGGCATGGCGATGTACGACGTGTTCAGCTGGTCCGGCGGCCGTCCGCCCGGCGTCCCGCACCACCGGCACCTCAGCCGGAAGCAGGTGCTCAGGAACATGCCCGGGCTCAAGAAGGACGCCTTCGTCGGCGGCATGACGTACTACGACGCCCAGGTCGACGACGCGCGCTACGTCGCGTCCCTCGTGCGCACCGCCGCCTCGTACGGTGCCGAGGCAGCGAGTCGCGTCCGCATCGAGGGGTTCATCAAGGTCGGGGAGCGCGTGGTCGGCGCGCAGGCCCACGACATCCAGACCGGTGAACGGTTCGAGATCCGCGCGAAGCAGGTCGTCAACGCCACCGGTGTCTGGACCGACGACACCCAGGCGATGATCGGCACCCGCGGCCAGTTCAAGGTGCGGGCGTCGAAGGGCGTCCACCTCGTCATCCCCCGTGACCGGTTCCAGTCGAACACGGGCATGATCCTGCGCACCGAGAAGAGCGTGCTCTTCGTCATCCCGTGGGGCCGGCACTGGCTCGTCGGCACGACCGACACCGACTGGTACCTCGACAAGGCGCACCCGGCAGCGACCGCGGCGGACATCGACTACATCCTCGAGCACGTCAACAAGGTGCTCGCCGTCCCGCTCACCCGCGAGGACGTCGAGGGCGTCTACGCCGGCCTCCGCCCGCTGCTGGCGGGGGAGTCCGACCAGACCTCGCAGCTCAGCCGCGAGCACGTCGTCGCGCACACCGTCCCGGGCCTCGTCGTGGTCGCCGGCGGCAAGTGGACCACCTACCGGGTGATGGGCAAGGACGCCATCGACGAGGCCGTCGCGGCCATGGACGGCAGGATCCCGGAGTCGACGACCGACGACATCCCGCTCCTCGGCGCCGAGGGGTACCCCGCCGCGTGGAACCGACGCGCCCGCACCGCACGGAGCTTCAACGTGCACAAGGTCCGCATCGAGCACCTGCTCAACCGGTACGGGACCCTCGCGACCGAGGTGCTGCAGCTCGTCGAGCAGGACCCGGCACTCGCCGAGCCGCTGCCGGGGGCCGATGACTACATCGGCGCCGAGGTCGTCTACGCCGCCTCGCACGAGGGCGCCCTGCACCTGGAGGACGTCCTCGCCCGCCGCACCCGCATCTCCATCGAGGCGTGGGACCGCGGCGAGTCAGCAGCGCCCGTCGCCGCGAAGCTCATGGCGGACGTGCTCGGCTGGGACCAGGAGACGACCGAGCACGAGGTCGCGAACTACCTGAAGCGCGTCGCCGCCGAACGGGAGTCGCAGCTGCAGCCCGACGACGAGAGCGCGGACCGCGTGCGGCTCGAGGCCCCGGACATCGCGTTCGGCTTCGACGAGGACGACGTGGTCGTGGGCGGCGGCCGTTCGGACGGCGCCGAGGGCGCGAAGGCGTCCGACGAGCAGGTCGTCGGCGAGAAGACGAGCGAGCCGGAGTAGCGAGCAGCGTCGCGCACGCACCACGGGCCTCCAGACCAGCAGACCGGACTGGAGGCCCGTGGTGCGTCCGTCAGGCGACCTCCGGTCCCGACGTGGCCCGGAGGGCGCGTCGCCGCTCGCCGAACACGATCACCACCGGGATCGCGACCAGCGCGATCAGGCTCGTGACGTACAGGACACCGGCCCAGGCGGTGTGGGCGCCGCCGCTGACCCCGTAGCCGTCGGCGATGTCCATGCCGAGTTGGAAGCCGGCGACGAAGAACGGGACCGCACCCGCCGCGATGATCCCGAGCATCCAGGCGACGACGAAGTGCGGTTCCACGCGCCGCCAGAGCGTCACCGTCGCGACCACGAGCGCCAGCGCGACACCGATCGCCGCGGTGACGAGGACGGCGACGACGTCACCGCGGACGTCGAACCCCTGCCCCTCGAGGTGCGCGTGGATCGCGTCCAGCGAGGTGCCCGGCACCGCCGCGAGCGGATCCAGCACGAGTTGCTGCACCGCGAGCAAGGCCGCGTACAGCGTCACGACCAGCACCCCGACGACGGCCACGACGATCCGTGTTCTCCCCATCCACAGAACAGTAGCGGGAGGAATGCGCGGGGTCACCGGGTGGTTAGCATGGGGGTACTCGAAGAGGGAGCCATCATGGTCGACGTCCATCGCGTCAAACTCCCCGGAGTCGGCGTGCTGCACAGCTTCTACACCGACGACGGTGGCAAGTGCGGTGTCATCACGCACCGGTCGGGGCACTCCGACCTCATCTCGTTCGCCGACGTCTCCGACGGCGCGGACAAGTCCGAGAAGGTCTCGCTGCGTCTCAGCGAAGACGAAGCGCACACGCTCGCCGAACTCCTCGGCGGCACCCGGATCACCGAGGGCCTCGACAAGCTCGACGAGATCCCTGGATTGTCCATCGACTGGTTCTCCGTCGACTACGACGACGCCATCGCGGGCAAGCCCCTCGGCGACCTGCACGACTCCGGCTTCATCGGCCTGACCGTCGTCGCAGTGGTCCGTGGCGACAGCGCCAACCCGGCGCCCTCGTCGGACTTCGTCGTCTTCCCCGGAGACACGATCGTCGTCGCCGGATCCCCCGAGAAGGTCGCCAAGGCGTTCTCCTTCTACCGCAGCGGAGAGCTTGCGGCCGCCTCGGCCGAGGCCCCGCGGAAGAGCTAGCGCATGCACCTGGGTGGTGAGCTGCTCACCATCGGTGTGCTCTTCGTCATCGCCTACGTCCTGGGCCGGCTCGGCAAGACCATCGGTCTGCCGGCCATCCCGATCTACATGGTGGTCGGACTCGTCGCGAGTCCGAACACGCCGTGGTTCGGGCTGAGCGTCGAGTCCCACACGATCGAGCTCATCGCGACGTTCGGGCTGATCCTGCTGCTGTTCAACCTCGGGCTCGAGTTCGACCAAGAGGAGTTCTACGGCAACGCCGGCAAGCTCCTGGTGTCGGGCGGCACCTACGTCGTCATCAACATGGGCGTGGGGTTCGCCTTCGGGTTCTCGCTCGGCTGGGGCACCCGTGAAGCCCTGATCATCGCGGGCATGACGGCGACGTCGTCGAGCGCCATCGTGACGAAGCTCCTCATCGAGCTCCGGCGCCTGGCGAACGACGAGACCCCGATGATCCTCGGCGTGACCGTGATCGAGGACGTCTTCATCGCCGTCTACCTGGCGATCGTCTCCGTCGTGCTGTCCGGCGACACCAACGTCTGGGCCGTCGTCGGCAAGCTGGCACTCGCGTTCGGGTTCCTCATCGTGATGTTCACGCTCGCGCGCTTCGCGGGCAAGTGGGTCTCGAAGATCTTCGCCACCCGTGACGACGAACTGTTCACGGTGCTGTTCTTCGGACTCGCGGTCATGTTCGGTGGCATCGGCGACCTGCTCGGCGTGACCGACGCCATCGGTGCCTTCGTCATCGGCCTGCTCTGCGGGGCGACCCGGTACCGCGACCGCATCGAACAGCTCGCCCTGCCGATGCGCGACGTCTTCGCCGCGTTCTTCTTCGTGAACTTCGGCCTCGGCCTCGACCTGTCCACCTTCGGCGAGGTGCTCTGGCCCGTCCTCGGCGCCATCGGCATGACGGTCGTGCTCAACGCGGTCGCCGGCCAGATCGTCGCGCGGATGAACGGCTTCAACGTCCAGCAGGGCATCAACACCGCCGTCATCCTGGTGAACCGTGGCGAGTTCGCGCTGATCCTCGCGACGCTGTCGGCTGCCGCCGGGCTGGAGGCGCGGATCACCGCCTTCGCGGGCCTCTACGTCCTCTGCATGGCCGTCCTCGGGCCGCTGCTCGCGGTGAACTCGGACCGGATCGGCCGCCTCGTGGTGCGTCCGGGCCGGCTCATCCGCCTGCGCGGACGCCTGGGCGGCCGACGTGCCGTCGCCGCCGCAGCCGCTGCCGAGAGCGCCGAAGCGGCCGAGGCCGAGGCGGACGCGACCGCCGCGGCGCGGAAGGCCGAGCGGGACCGCCAGTTCGCCGAGGAGTTCGCGCTCGTCGAGGCAGCTGGCAGGGACGAGCGAGACAATGAGGGGTCCGACCCGACGTCCGCCCCCGTGACGTCGCCGGTCGAGATCCCCGCCGAGCGCCCCGAGCGCCCGGTCCGACAGCGCGATCCGGAGTACTGATACAGATGTGGGCCGTTGCCCGACGACCGAGGTGGATCGCGCTGCTGTTGCTGGCGCTCGTGCTGGCGGCGGTGTTCGCCGGGCTGGGCAAGTGGCAGCTGGAGCGGTCGATCGCCAACGGCAAGCCCCTACCGGCTACCACCGAGACCCGCCGCACGCTCGAGGCGGTCACCACCCCCGAGCGCCCCGTCAGCGAGAGTCTCGCCGGGCAGAAGGTCACCGTCACCGGGACCTTCGTCGCCGACGACACCACCGTCCTGACCGGCCGCACCGGGGGTGGGAAGTACCAGACCGTCGGACACCTGGTGGACTCGGACGGTGGGGCGAGCCTCCCGGTCGTCATCGGGTGGTCCGACCAGCGGTCGGCCGCCGTCGACGGGGGCGAGCGCCTGGCGGACGGGCAGACGCTCACGATCCAGGGTCGCTACTACCCGGCCGAGTCGCCCGACCAGGACGCCTACAAGAAGGGCGAGTACTCCGCAGTCGCCCCCGCCCGGTTCGTGAACACCTGGCAGGCCTTCGACGACCGCATGTACCTCGGGTACGTCGTCGCCGACGGCACCACCGCGAAGGCCGCCGACCTCGGCACCATCGCCGACCGCGCACCGTCGCGCGAGGTCCAGTTCGACTGGCTCAACCTGTTCTACGCAATCGAGTGGGTCGTCTTCGCCGGCTTCGCCGTGTTCCTCTGGTACCGGTTCGTGAAGGACGCCTGGGAGCGCGAGCAGGAAGAGGAGCGCGAGGCAGCCCTCGCCACCGAAGCCGACGCGCTCCGACGGTAGGATTGCCGGCATGGCCCTGACCGTCCGAACCCGTGACATCCCCAAGATCCCGGGGGCGGTGAAGTGGTACCGCGTCTCGGCGTACATCACCGGTGTGCTGCTGCTCGCCCTGGTGGTCGAGGTCATCATCAAGTACACGCCGCTGCAGCTCGAGATGCAGCTCGGCAACGGTCCGTTCTTCGTGCCCAACGGCACGGCGGGCGAGACCCCGGGCACGTTCAACCTGTCGATCGCGATCCTCATCGCCCACGGCTGGCTGTACGTGCTCTACCTCTTCACGGACTTCCGTCTGTGGAGCATCATGCGCTGGAGGCCGTCGCGCTTCCTGCTCATCGCCCTCGGGGGCATCATCCCGTTCATGTCCTTCGTGGTCGAACACCGCATGCAGCAGCGGGCCATGGACACCTACCACGAGCTGATCGCTGCCCAGCAGCGTGAGAAGGAGGCCGCTCGGTGAGCGAGACCGAACAGCGTCCCGTCCTCGTCGTCGACTTCGGGGCCCAGTACGCGCAGCTCATCGCGCGTCGGGTCCGTGAAGCGAACGTCTACAGCGAGATCGTGCCGCACTCCATCACCGCGGACGAGGTCCGCGCCAAGGACCCGGCGGCCATCGTGCTGTCCGGTGGTCCGTCGTCCGTGTACGAAGAAGGCGCGCCGTCCCTCGACGGTGACATCCTCGACCTCGGCGTCCCCGTGCTCGGCATCTGCTACGGCTTCCAGGCCATGGCGACCGCCCTCGGCGGCGAGGTCGCGAACACCGGTCTGCGCGAGTACGGCGCCACCGACGTGACGCTCGCCCCCGGCACCAGCACCCTGCTCGGCGACCAGCCGGCGGACCAGGTGACGTGGATGTCGCACGGCGACTCCGTGGCCAAGGCACCGGCCGGCTTCGAGGTGCTCGCCTCGAGCGCATCGACGCCCGTCGCGGCGTTCGCGTCCGACGAGCGCAAGCTCTACGGCGTGCAGTGGCACCCCGAGGTCAAGCACTCCGTGTACGGCCAGGCCGTGCTCGAGAACTTCCTGCACCGTGCCGCGGGCCTGCCCGGCGACTGGAACTCCAGCAACGTCATCGAGGAGCAGGTCGCCCGCATCCGCGAGCAGGTCGGCTCCGCACGGGTCATCGCCGGGCTCTCCGGTGGTGTGGACTCCGCCGTCGCCGCAGCCCTGGTGCACAAGGCCGTCGGCGACCAGCTGACCTGCGTCTTCGTCGACCACGGGCTCCTGCGTGCCGACGAGCGGAAGCAGGTGGAAGAGGACTACGTCGCCTCCACCGGTGTCCGGCTCATCACGATCGACGCCGAGCAGCAGTTCCTCGACGCCCTCGCCGGCGTGAGCGACCCCGAGCAGAAGCGCAAGATCATCGGGCGGGAGTTCATCCGCACGTTCGAGGGCGCAGCCGAGGCACTCGTGCTCGAGGCCCAGGCTTCCGACTCTGATGCCGAGGTCAAGTTCCTCGTGCAGGGCACGCTCTACCCCGACGTCGTCGAGTCCGGCGGCGGAGCAGGCACCGCGAACATCAAGTCGCACCACAACGTCGGCGGCCTGCCCGAGGACATGACGTTCGAGCTCGTCGAACCGCTGCGCACCCTGTTCAAGGACGAGGTCCGCGCGGTCGGCCGCGAGCTCGGGCTGCCCGAGGTCATCGTCGGTCGTCAGCCGTTCCCCGGCCCGGGCCTGGGCATCCGCATCGTCGGCGAGGTCACGAAGGAGCGGCTCGAACTGCTCCGCGCGGCCGACAAGATCGCCCGCGAAGAGCTCACCGCGGCCGGTCTCGACCAGGAGATCTGGCAGTGCCCGGTCGTGCTGCTCGCCGACGTCCGCTCCGTGGGCGTGCAGGGCGACGGCCGGACCTACGGACACCCGATCGTGCTCCGTCCGGTCTCGTCCGAGGACGCCATGACCGCCGACTGGACGCGTCTGCCGTACGACACCCTCGCGAAGATCTCGAACCGCATCACGAACGAGGTGCCCGACGTCAACCGGGTCGTGCTCGACGTCACGTCGAAGCCGCCGGGGACGATCGAGTGGGAGTAGGGCTCCCCTGAGTAACGGAAGGCCCGGTACGCGTCACGCGTACCGGGCCTTCGTGCGTCCGGGCGCGTCCCGGGGTCGGTGCCGGAGTCGCACGAACTGCCGTCTGCCGGGACGTCGGACGGCAGTTCGCGCGACCCGGGCGCTGCACGTGCGGCGTGTTGGGCGACCTCGGGCGGCTGGAGTCGGGGTGTGGGTGCTGCCGGGGCCGTCGAGTGGTCACGACACCCCGCGGGCCCGGTGCCGAGGGGTCACGAACTGTCGGCTGGCCCCGGCCCGAGCGACACTTCGTGACCACTCGGCGGGCGTTCGGCGGGGTGTTGTGACCACTGGGACCGCTGCCGCTCTCGCTTCCACCGGCCCGGGAACGACGAAGGGCCCCGGCAGCGCCGGGGCCCTTCGTGTGTGCGGTGGTACTAGTTGCGCGAGCTGCTCGCGATGATGGCGAGGATGCGCAGGATCTCGAGGTACAGCCAGACGAGCGTCACGATCAGGCCGAACGCCGCGGTCCAGGCGTAGATGCGGGGTGCCCCGCGCTCGACACCCGTCTTGATCTGGTCGAAGTCGAGGATCAGCGAGTACGCGGCCATCAGCACGACGAACACGCCGATGAGGACGCCGAGCGGGATGCCGAAGAGCGTCACGCCCATCAGGCCGAACGCGCTCTGCGTCACACCGGTCCACATCAGGACCAGGTTCACCAGGGAGAACGCCATGTACCCGACCATCGCGATCAGGAAGAAGCGCGTGGCCTTCGGAGTCGCGCGGACCTTGCCCGAGCGGAACAGGAGCAGGGTGACGAAGAACACACCGAGCGTGCCGAACACCGCCTGCGCGACGATGCCGTCGGCCTGGGGGAACGCGGTCTGGAAGTAGTTCGAGATACCGCCGACGAACAGCCCCTCGAAGAACGCGTACGTCAGGATCAGACCCGGCGACGGCTTCTTCTTGAAGGTGTTGACGAGCGCCAGGACGAACCCGACGAGCGCGCCGACGACCCAGACGGCCGGGGGCAGGTTCCAACCGGCCACCGCGGCGACGACGAGCACGCCGAACGCGAGCAGCGTCTTGACGATGGTGTCTTCGTACGACATGCGGTCGGTGTCCACCGGGGACGCAGTCGGACGGTCGTACATGTACTGCAGCTGCTCGGGGGTCATGCCGCCCTGGGCCTGCTGCGGGGTCTGTCCCCAGCCGGCCTGCTGCTGACCAGCACCGCGCCCGCCCCAGGTGTTTGCCCCCTGTGCGTTGAAGGCGGGGGACTGGTCGAAACCGGGCTTGAAGGCCATGGTGTCCTCTTCCTAGGAGATTCGAGTCCTCTCAGCCTAGGGGCGCTCGGTCGCGGAAGGCTGAGGATTCGCGGCGAGCGGACGCGGGCCCAGCGGGCCCCGTCGAGGGAAGCCTAGGGTCGCCCGCTGCACGCGCGCCCCGAGGACGTCGAGAGTCCGCCGTCGAGCCCGTCGAGCCCGTCGAGCGCGCCCGTCCCGACGGCAGCGCCGGGTAGAGCCAGGTGACGAGCGCGACCGAGATCGTCATGAGCAGGAACCACGCCACGATCTTCGTCGGCGCCACCGGCTGCCACACCGCGAGCTGCGCCGGGTAGCTCCACGCCCCGGCCCAGGTCGCGACGTTCTCCGCCGCCCAGATGAACACCGCGACGAGGGCCATCGCCACGAGGACGGGCATCCGCAGCGTCGCCCGGTGGATCCGCACGTGCATGGTCGTGCGGGCGAAGAGCAGCAGCACGAGCGCGAGCAGCACGTACCGGGCGTCGGCGACGAAGTGGTGGCCGAAGAAGTTCAGGTAGATCCCGCCCGCCACGCCCGCCAGCAGCCACTGCCGCGGGTACCGGTCGAACCGCAGGTCGAACAGCCGGTAGACCCGCACCATGTACGACCCGACGGCGCCGTACATGAACCCCGAGAACAGCGGCACCCCGGCGACGACGAACAGCCCACCCGGCTCGTAGGTCCACGAGCCCATGTGGGTCTTGAACACCTCCATCACCGTGCCGACGACGTGGAACAGCAGGACGACCCGGAGCTCCCGCACGGTCTCGAGCCCGAACACGAGCATCCCGACCTGCAGCAGCACGGCCGCGATCGTCAGGACGTCGTTCCGCATCGCCGCGGGCACCGTCAGGTGCACCACCGCCATGGTCGCGAGCAGCAGCGCCCCGAACGCGCACGCCCAGGCCTGCTTCGCGCCGAACACCAGGAACTCGGTGACGAACACCCGGACGGGTCGGTGCGGCTGGTGCCCGGCGTCGAGCAGACGGCGTGCGGCCCGGTCGATCCGGGCCTCGACGGCGGTGGAGAGCGAACGGACGGTCATGCGGCGATGGTCGGCGTCGTCGCTGGGAACGACGGGCCTCGGAGCGCCGGGTGTGTCCCGCGACACAGGTGCCCCGCTGGTCACTCGCGGCAAGTAGGGTCGCGCCATGACCCTCGTGATCGCCCACCGCGGTGCGTCCGGCTACCGTCCCGAGCACTCGCGGAGCGCGTACGAGCTCGCGATCGAACTCGGCGCCGACGCGATCGAACCGGACCTGGTGCCCACGAAGGACGGCGTGCTGGTGCTCCGGCACGAGAACGAGGTCTCGGGCACCACGGACGTCGCCGACCACCCCGAGTTCCGGCACCTGCGCACGACGAAGACCGTCGACGGCCAGACCCTGACCGGCTGGTTCACCGAGGACTTCACGTGGGCCGAGCTGCAGACGCTCCGCACCCGCGAGCGCCTGCCGGTGCTGCGTCCGGGATCCGCCGAGCACGACGGTGCGCAACCGATCCTGCGGCTCGTCGACCTGCTCGCGATCCTCGACGCGGCGCCCCGCCCGGTCGGGCTCGTCGCCGAGGTGAAGCACGCCGCGTCCTTCGACCGCGCCGGGTTCCCGATGGGTGCACTCGTCGACGCCGCGCTCGGCGAGGCCGGGTGGCGGCAGGACGAGCGGCTCACGGTGGAGAGCTTCGAGAAGGGCGTGCTGCGCGACCTGCGCGAACGGGGGGCCGGTGGTCGGCTCGTGTACCTCCAGGAGGCCCGTGGCAGCGCCGCGGACGAGGTCGCATCCCACGGGTCGCTCGCCCCCACCTACGCCGCCGAGCGTTCCGAGGACGCGCTCGCGTCGTTCGCGACCGAGTTCCACGGCATCAGCGTCGACCTCGGCACCCTGATGGCCGGTGTCGACAGCGTCGCGCTCGACGACCCGACGCCGGTGCGCAGCGCGATCGTCGACCGTGCCCACGCCGTGGGGCTCGCGGTGTACACGTGGACCCTCCGGCCGGAGAACCGGTTCCTGCCGTCGCCGCTGCGTCGTGGCGGCGACGTCGCGGCGTTCGGCGACTGGGAGCGGTGGTTCACGTCCGTGATCCGCACCGGACTCGACGGGGTGTTCGCCGACCACCCCGACCTGGCGGTGCGTGCCCGGTCAGTCCTCGAGCGCCTCGAGCGGGATGCCGGCTGACCGGAGGGCCTCGAGGGCCTCCTCGCGTGCGGACGTGGCAGCGGCGCGGAGCCCGGCCAGGTCCTCGGGCCGGTAGAACCACGAGCTCCGGTCGCCGGGCGAGACCGTCCGTTGCGCGTCCGTCAGGTCGGCGTCGTGTTCGCCCTTCCGGAGGTCGGCACGCGCACGGTCGAGCGCCTGCAGGACTGCCGAGGCACGGATGACCTCGGCCGCGGGCAGGTCCCCGGGCGCGAGACGGGCGACCCGAGGGTCGATCGGTGTCACCGGGAGGGCCTGCACCGGTGGCTGTCGGCGCCGCCGTCGATCGACGAGGACCGCGACGGCGGACGAGACGACGAGGAACACCACGACGGCGACGAGGAGCCGGGCACTCCTCGGGAACGTCGACGCAGCGAGGGCCCCGAGTACGGCCAGGCACAGCCCAGCGGTGACCAGGCCGACCGACAGCGGGACCAGGCACCCCGCCGTGTCCTGTCGAGACCGCTGAGCACGGGCCCGACGGTGGCTCTCGACGATCGCGGCCGGGTCGTCGCGCCCGTCCGGAGGCAGGATGCAGAGGACGTCCTGGGTGGTGGGGACCGCGGCCGACATCGCAGGGAGCACGAAGACGTCAGGTCGGTCCGGTGTGATCGCCACGGCGCCATCCTGCCGCACGAGGTCGCTGTCGGGGGTCTCGCCTAGAATGTCCCGAACATGACGATCGTGCTCGACCCCTTCGAATCGACGCCCGAGCCGGGCGCCGGTGCCCGCGCGTACGAAGACCCGTTCACCGCGGGTCTGAACCCCCAGCAGAAGGAAGCCGTCGAGTACCGCGGCGAGTCCCTGCTGATCGTTGCCGGCGCCGGTTCCGGCAAGACGAGCGTGCTCACCCGCCGCATCGCGCTGCTGCTCGCCAACCGCGAAGCCTGGCCGTCGCAGATCCTGGCGATCACGTTCACGAACAAGGCCGCCGCCGAGATGCGCGAGCGCGTCCGGGCCCTGGTCGGTGGCGAGGCCGAGGGGATGTGGATCTCCACGTTCCACTCGGCGTGCGTGCGCATCCTGCGGCGCGAAGCCGAGCGGTTCGGGTTCCCGCAGTCGTTCACGATCTACGACTCCGCCGACTCCAAGGCGCTGCTGAAGCGGATCATCAAGGAGCTCGAGGCCGACTCCCTCGGGCTGACCGTCGGTGCCGCGGCGTCGAAGATCTCGAAGCTCAAGAACGAGCTGCAGGACATCGACACCTACGCGCGCAACATCAATGTGAACGACCCGCAAGAGGTCATGTTCACCGAGGTGTTCCGGCGCTACACGAACGAACTCCGCCGGGCGAACGCGTTCGACTTCGACGACCTCATCGGGCAGACGGTGTTCCTGTTCCGGGCCTTCCCCGACGTCGCCGCCCTGTACCAGCGCCGCTTCCGGTACATCCTGGTCGACGAGTACCAGGACACGAACCACGCCCAGTACGCCCTGATCCGCGAGCTCACCCGCCCGGTGCCGGTCGAACAGGTCGACAAGCTCGAGGACTCCGGCCAGCACGTCGCCCGGATGCGCGAGACCGACGGCTCGATCGCCCCCGCGTCCCTGACGGTGGTCGGCGACTCCGACCAGTCCATCTACGCCTTCCGCGGGGCGGACATCCGCAACATCGTCGAGTTCGAGCGGGACTTCCCGAACTCCAAGACGATCCTGCTCGAGCAGAACTACCGCTCGACGCAGAACATCCTCGACGCGGCGAACGCCGTCATCGCGAACAACTTCGACCGCCAGGCGAAGAGCCTGTTCACCGACGTCGGCGCCGGCGAGAAGATCGTCGGCTTCACCGGGTACACCGGCCACGACGAGGCGCAGTTCGTCGCCGACGAGATCCAGCGCCTGCGTGAAGACGGCATGGACTACCGCGACATGGCGGTGTTCTACCGGACCAACTCGCAGACCCGTGCGCTGGAGGAGATCTTCATCCGTGCGGCGATCCCGTACCGGGTGCTCGGTGGCACCAAGTTCTACGAGCGTGCCGAGATCAAGGACGCCATGGCGTACCTGATCACGGTCGCCAACCCGGCCGACCCGATGGCCCTGCGCCGCATCCTCAACGTGCCGAAGCGCGGCATCGGCTCGGTCACCGAGACCACGCTGCAGCGCTACGCCGACGAGCACGAGACCACCATGCGCGACGCCCTGCGGCACGCGGGCGAGCTCGGGTTCGGGCCGAAGGTGCGCAACGCCATCACGGAGTTCGCGGCGCTGCTCGACGCCGTGTCCGAGAAGGCCCCGACGCAGCCGGTGGTCGACACCCTGACGCAGCTGCTCGACGGCTCCGGGCTGCTCGACAACCTGCGGAAGTCGCCCGACGCGCAGGACGCCGCCCGCGCCGACAACATCGACGAGCTCGTGGCCGTCACGCGTGAGTTCCAGAAGAACAACCCCGAGGGCACGCTGTCGGACTTCCTGACCGAGGTCTCGCTGGTCGCCGCGGCGGACGAGCTCGACGACTCCTCGGGCACGGTCTCGCTGATGACCCTGCACACCGCGAAGGGCCTGGAGTACGACGCGGTGTTCCTGACCGGTGTCGAGGAAGACCTGCTCCCGCACCGGATGTCCGCCAACGAACCCGGCGGGCCGTCGGAAGAGCGTCGGCTGTTCTACGTGGGCATCACCCGCGCCAAGAAGGTCCTGTTCCTGTCCCTCGCGATGACCCGTGCGCAGTTCGGTGACGTGAACGTGGCGATGCCCTCGCGCTTCCTGCAGGAGATCCCCGAGGGGCTCATCGAGTGGAAGCAGTCCCCGGGCATGGCGAACAGTCGTGGTGGCACGCAGCCCCGCGCCCTGAACGCCAAGCGCGACGGCGGCTTCGGTGGCGGTGGCGGCGGCGGTGGCTACCGCGGTGGTGGTGGCTGGGGCGGCGGCTCGTACGACCGCGCAGCGGCTGCCTCGAAGACCCGTCCGAAGACCGAGTGGGCGAACCGGGTGTCCGGGCAGGTGCGTGACAACGGCGACATGGAACTCGTCGCCGGTGACCGCATCAAGCACGTCGACTTCGGCGAGGGCACGGTGTCCGCGGTGACGGGGCAGGGTGCCAAGCGCATCGCCGAGATCGCGTTCGACTCCGCGGGCCGCAAGAAGCTCCTCATCAAGATCGCCCCGATCGAGAAGCTGTAGGAGCCCTCACCGGTCCACACCGAACCGGCAGCCGCGGCCGGTCTGGAGTTCACGGAACGGACCCGGGGCGTTCCCCCGCGATCCGTACGGTGCGGTGCTGTGCAGAACAGCCCTGACGACCGCGACGACGCCCACGACCACGCCGGAGAGCGCAGCAAGCGCATCCCGGTCTCCCGCCGGGGCTTCCTGGTCGGGTCCGGACTCGCCGGTGCCGCCGGTCTCGTGGCGTCGAACGGCTTCGGCAGTGCCCCGGCCGTCGCCGACGCGCTGACCGCGGCACCCGCTGCGGCTCCGGCAGCGCTCGGCGGATCGGCCGCGGCCGCGCAGGCAGCCGTGGTGCGCGGCCACACCGGACGGTGGCGCCCGGACACGACCTCGCCACGCTTCACCGTCGCGGTGATGCCGGACACGCAGTACATGTTCGACGGCGCCGCGGTCGACCAGGCACCGATGCGCGCCTCGCTCGAGTACGTCGTCCGCGAGCAGGCCCGGCACAACACGGTGTTCCTCGTCCACCTCGGCGACCTGACCCAGAACGGTGCGGCGTCCGAGATGCGCGCGTCCGGTGCGGTCTTCGACGTGCTCGACCGAGCCGGGGCGCCCTACAGCGTGCTCGCCGGCAACCACGACGTCGACTCCTCGACCGACGACCAGCGCGGCCGCACCCCGTACCTCGACGTGTTCGGTCCGCAGCGGTTCCGGAAGGCCCCGGGCTGGATCGGTTCGAGCCCCGACGGCTACAACACCGCCCACCGGTTCACCGCGGCCGGCCGAGAGTGGGTCGTCCTGGCACTCGACTGGCGGACGAGCGCGAGCGGGCTCGCCTGGGCCAGCTCCGTGCTCGCGGCCCGGCCGCACGCTCCGGTCATCCTCACGACGCACGCCCTCGTCGACTCGGACGCCAGCGGTGGAGCGGCGTTCGACCCCTACGGCCAGCAGCTCTGGGACTCCTTCATCTCGAAGCACGACCAGGTGTTCCTGACGCTGAACGGGCACTACTGGGGTCCGGGCCGCACGACGGCGAAGAACGCCGTGGGGCACGACGTCGCACTCCACCTGACCAACTACCAGAACCGCTACTACGGCGGCGCGGCCATGATCCGGCTATACCACGTCGACCTCGAGCGGAACGTCATCGACGTCGAGACGCTGTCGCCGTTCCTGCTCGACGGCGGTCTCGGCGACGCGAACGAGCTCGCAGCCCAGGAGGTCAACCTCAGTGGCGACGTCGACCGCTTCACCATGGCGGTGGACTTCGACGCGCGTTTCGCGGGGTTCGCGCCGGTCGCACCACGGGCCTCCCGGCCGGCGGCACGCATGCTGGTGCCGGGGACGCTGGCGTACTGGCGGTTCGACGGCAACCCGGACGGGGCGGCGCTCGCGCCGACGACGCGGGTGCGCGACCAGAGCGGCAAGGGCAACGACCTGGTGGTCGCCCGGCGGACCGGTGCCGTCGCAGGGGCGCTGCGCTGGACGGCGGCGCACCACCCCGACCAGCCGGGCGCCGGCAGCCTCGCGCTGCAGGGCGGCAAGACCGGCGGCGACCACCTGCAGACCGTCGACACGGCACCGCTCAACCGGACCCACTTCCCCCGGGGCTACACGGTCGAGGCGTTCTTCGTGCTGCCGACCACGTTCGACCCGAGTGCGAACGGGTTCAGCGCCCTGCTGTCGCAGTACTCGAGCGCCGGCCAGGTTGGGAAGGCGACCGGAGCCGACGGCGACCGGGACGAGCCCGCGGTGACGCTGAGCCTGTCGGGGGACCGCGAACTGCAGTGGTGCGTGTACCCGGCGAGCCAGGACGGATCACTGACGAACTGGGGGCACGAGTTGCCGCTCGGCGCCTGGTGGCACGTGGCCGTGGTGAACGACGGGACGCACACCGTGCTCTACGTCGACGGGTGCCCGGTCGTGCGCAACCCGTCCACCCCGAACCGCGGTCTCAGCACGATCGGCAAGCCGTGGCTGCTCGGTGGGTACCGCTACGGCGACAAGCTCGACAACGTGTTCGTCGGGTCGATCGGCGACGTGCGCGTCGTCGGCCGGGCCCTGCAGCCGAGCGAGTTCATGAACGCCTGACGTCCGGCGGCGGACGCCTGACCCGCGCGGTGGGTGGGGGCTCGGGCTGCCCGGCAGACGTGCGTCTGACACGCCCGACCGTTCGGCGCGCCCCTCGTTCGGGTGGCACGATCACGCTTTGTGAGGTTAGCCTTACCTAACGTGACACCTCCCATCGAACTCCTGACCACCGCCACCGCCGAGCGCTACCGCTCCGCCGCGACGTCCACGGTGGACCGTCTGGCCGACCGCTTCGCCGCCGCCGACCGTCCGACGACCGACACCGCTCCCGAGGTCCTCCGGGCCCGGGTGCAGGACGTCGACCTCGACGCCGAACCCCTCGGGACGGACCGTGCACTCGCCGAACTCGACGAGCTGTTCGTCCGCGAAGCCGTCTGGTTCCACGACCCGGCGTACCTCGCGCACCTGAACTGCCCGGTCGCGCTGCCCGCGGTCGCCGCCGAATCGGTCCTGGCCGCCGTGAACCCGTCGGTCGACACCTGGGACCAGTCCCGCATCGGCACCGAGATCGAGCGGCACGTCGTCGCCTGGCTCGCCGGTCGGATCGGGTTCGCCGCGGGGGACGGCATCTTCACCTCGGGCGGCTCGCAGTCGAACCTGCAGGCCCTGCTGCTGGCGCGCGAGGCCCTCGGCACCAGCGGCACCGTGTTCACGACCGCGGAGACCCACTTCAGCATCGCGAAGTCGGCGCGACTGCTCGGGCTCGAGGCCGTGGTCGCCGTCGCCACCGACCATGCCGGCCGGATGATGCCCGCCGCCCTCGCCGAGGCGGTCGCCGCCGCCCGCGCAGCCGGGCAGACGCCGATGGCCGTCGTCGCCACCGCCGGCACCACCGACCGCGGGGTCATCGACCCGCTCGAGCCGATCGCGGACGTCTGTGATCTGGAGGGAGTGTGGCTGCACGTCGACGCCGCGTACGGCTGCGGGCTGCTCGTGTCCCCGACCCGCCGGCACCTGCTCGACGGCGTCGAACGGGCCCGGAGCGTGACCGCCGACCTGCACAAGTCGTTCTTCCAGCCGGTGTCGTCGAGCGCCCTGATCGTCCAGCGCCCGGAGGACCTGCGCCGCACCGCCTGGTACGCCGACTACCTGAACCCCGAGGACGCCGCCGAGCCGAACCAGGTCGACAAGTCGCTGCAGACCACCCGCCGGTTCGACGCCCTGAAGCTCTGGGCCACGCTGCGGGCGACCGGTGCCGACGCGATCGGTGCGGCGTTCGACGCCGTCATCGACCTCGCCGCGGCCACCCACCGGATCGTCGAGGAGCACCCCGACCTGGTGCTCGTCGCGCCGACGCAGCTCAGTACGGTGCTGTTCCGCTGGCAGCCCGCCGGCATGACGGACGAGGCCGCCGACGCACTGGTCGCCCCGATCCGCTCGGCCCTGCTCGCCGAGGGCCGGGTGCTCATCGCCAAGACGGTCATCGACGGCCGGCCGTGCAACAAGCTCACACTGCTCAACCCGGAGACGACGCCGGAGCAGATGCGCGCGTCGCTGGAGCACGTCGTCGCGACGGCCGCGCGCGTCCGAGCCGCCACCACCGAGACCGAGGGAGCGAACCGATGACCGCCGACCGCACCGCCGCCGACCGCACCCGCGCCACCGCCGATCCCGCCGTGCACGACGTCGTCGGCATCGGCATCGGCCCGTTCAACCTCGGCCTCGCCTGCCTGACGGACCCGATCGCCGACCTCGACGCGGTCTTCCTCGACGCGGCTGACGGCTTCGCCTGGCACCACGGCATGATGCTCGACGACGCCACCATCCAGGTGCCGTTCCTCGCCGACCTGGTGACGATGGCCGACCCGACCTCGCCGTTCTCGTTCCTCGCGTGGCTCAAGGAGACCGGCCGCCTGTACCCGTTCTACATCCGCGAGGACTTCCACCCCCTGCGCAGCGAGTACGACGCCTACTGCCGCTGGGCCGCCGACCGGCTCGACACCCTGCGGTGGGGCCGCCGGGTGACGGCCGTCGAGCACGACCCGGTCACCGACACGTTCACGGTGCACGCCGAGACCGATCAGGGTCCCGAGACGTACCGCGCACACCACGTCGTCGTGGGCATCGGCACCGAGCCGTCCGTCCCCGCCCCGCTGCGCGGGATCGGCGGACCGGCGGTCCACTCCGCCGAGTTCCTGCCGAACCGCGATGCCCTGCGCGACGCCGGGTCGATCACCGTCGTCGGCAGCGGGCAGTCCGCCGCCGAGGTCTACCGCGAACTGCTCGAGGACATCCGGCAAGACGGCTACCGCCTCGACTGGATCACGCGGTCGCCCCGGTTCTTCCCGATGGAGGACACCAAGCTCACCCTCGAGATGACGAGCCCGGAGTACACGGACCACTTCCACGGGCTGCCCGAAGCCGTCCGCGACCGCCTGGGGCGGGAGCAGCGCGGCCTGTACAAGGGCATCAGCGCCGACCTGGTCGACGACCTGTACGACCAGCTCTACCGGATCAGTGCGCGCGGCCCCGTCCCGACGACGCTCCGGACCGAGACGAGCGTCGTCGACGCCGCCTGGCTCGCCGACCGCGGCACCTACCGGCTGACGCTCCGCCACGAGCAGCTCGACCAGACGTACGAGCACGAGGTCGAGCAGCTGGTGCTGGCCACCGGGTACACCCCGCGGGTCCCGCGGTTCCTCGACCCGGTCGAGCACCTCGTCGCCCGCGACTCCCGCGGTCGCCTGGCCGTCGCCCGCGACCACCACGTCGACACCCTGGGCGGACGCATCTGGGTGCAGAACGCCGAGGAGCACACGCACGGCCTGACCGCGCCCGACCTCGGCATGGGTGCGTGGCGGAACGCGTCGATCATCCGGTCCGTCACGGGTCGCCCCGTGTACGGCCTGGAGGCCCGGATCGCCTTCCAGGAGTTCGGCCTGCCCGCCTCGGAGCCGTCAACAGCAGCGCCGTCCACCGGCCGCCCCGGCGCCGCGGAGCGCGCGCCGGCCCGCCCCGCGACCGAGCGCGCGGAGGTGTCCGCATGAGCACGACCGTGACCACCACGGCGCCGGACGCGACCGCGCCTGGGGGAGCCGAGCCGGGCCTCCTGACCGTCGAGCCCGTGGACCCGGAACGCGACGCCGCCGTCGTGCAGTCGTGGCTCGCCCACCCGGCGTCGTCGTGGTGGGAGATGGGCGACCTCGACGTGGAAGGGGTGCGCGCCTACCTGGTCGGCGTGCAGGCGGACCCCGCGCAGGCAGCGTGGCTTGGCCGCCGGAACGGAGAGCCGTGCTTCCTGGCGGAGACCTACGACCCCTCCGCCGTCCTGCTCACCGACGTGTGGGCGGCCGAACCCGGCGACGTCGGCATGCACCTGCTCGTCGCGCCGGCGCCCGCTGACCGTCGTGTCCACGGCCTGACCAGCGCGGTGATGCGTGCCGTCGTCGAGCACTGCCGGTACGCCCTCGGCGCGCGCCGGGTCGTCGTCGAACCGGACGTGCGGAACGCCGCCGTGCAGGCGAAGAACGCCGAGGTCGGGTTCCGCGCCCTGCGACAGGTGGACGTCGACGGCAAGCGGGCCCTGCTGTCGGTGCTCGACACCGATCGCATCGGCGTTCCCGATGACGACGGGCCGGCCGCGCACCTGCGGCCCGAGCACCTGGAGCCCGCCGAACGGCACCTCGTCGCGAAGACGATCGCGGAGTTCACCCACGAACGGCTGATCGCACCCGTGCCGGACGGGGACGGTTGGCGGCTCGAGGCGGGGGAGTCGACCTACCGGTTCCGGGCGCGGCAGCACGTGCTCGAGCACTGGTCGATGGACGAGGCCTCGCTGACGCGGACCCGTGCGGGGGCGCCGGCGCCGCTCAGCGCGCAGGAGCTCGTGCTCGAACTGCACGAGGTGCTCGGGATCCCCGACGAGTTGCTCGGCACGTACCTGGAGGAGATCGCGTCGACGCTGGCGAGTGCCGCGGCGAAGCACCGGCGGGGCGGACCGTCGGCTGGGCAGCTGGCACGGGGGCGGGGCGGGGCGTCCGTTTCGTCCGGTTCGACCGGGTCCGTCGAGGACGTCGTCGCGTCGTTCCAGGACGTCGAGGCGGCGATGACCGAGGGGCACCCGGCGTTCGTCGCCGCCAACGGTCGGATCGGGTTCGGGCTCGACGAGTACCGGGCGTTCGCGCCCGAGTCCGGCGGCCGGTTCCGGTACCGGTGGCTCGCCGCCCGACGCGAGCACACGCACCTGGCGCTCGCCGCGGACCGGACCGAGCAGGCGCACTGGGAGTCGGAGCTGTCGGCGGCGGTCGTGGCCGGGTTCCGTGCCACGCTGGAACGTCGCGGGCTCGACCCCGACGACTACGTGTGGCTGCCCGTGCACCCGTGGCAGTGGCAGCACCGGATCGCCGTGACCTTCGCGCCCGACCTGGGCCGACAGGACCTGGTCGACCTGGGCGAGGGACCCGACGAGTACCAGCCGCAGCAGTCCATCCGCACCGCGTTCAACCGCACCGACCCGGCACGCTCGTACGTGAAGACGGCGCTCGCCGTGCAGAACATGGGGTTCCTGCGGGGGATGTCGCCCGCCTACATGCGGAACACCCCGGCCGTGAACGACTGGGTCGAGTCGATCGTCTCCGCCGACCCCACGCTCGCCGCCGCCGGGTTCTCGGTGCTCCGGGAGCACGCCGCCATCGGCTACACGGGCGACGCCTACCACCGGGTCGACGTGTCCTCGCCGCAGCGCAAGATGCTCGCGGCCCTGTGGCGGGAGAGTCCTCTGCCGCGGGTGGCGGACGGCGAGCGACTGCTGACGATGGCGGCGCTGCTGCACCGGGACGCCTCGGGGAACGCCGTGGTGTCGGCGCTGATCGAGGCCTCCGGTCTGTCCGCCGACGTCTGGGTCCGGCGCTGGCTCGACGCCTACCTGCTGCCCGTCGTGCACTGCCTGACCGTGCACGACCTGGTGTTCATGCCGCACGGCGAGAACCTGGTGCTCGTCGTGCGCGACGGCGTCGTGGTCCGCGCCGTGATGAAGGACATCGGCGAGGAGGCCGCGGTGCTCGGTCGGCACGACGACCGCCCGGTACCAGCCGACATCGACCGGATCGTGCACCCGGTGTCCGATGACGAGGCCGCGCTCGCGGTGTTCACCGACGTGTTCGACGGGGTGCTCCGGTTCGTCGCCGCGATCCTCGACGACGACGCGGTGCTGCCGGAGTCCCGCTTCTGGCAGGTCGTGGGGGAGTGCATCGACGCCCACGCCGCCGCGCACCCGGACCGCCGTCGTCCCCTGGACCTGCGGGTGCCGACGTTCGAGCACTCGTGCCTGAACCGGTTGCAGCTGCGGAACACCCTGTCGATGGTGGACCTGGCGGACCAGTCGGCGTCGCTCATCCGGGCGGGGGCGATGGTGAACCCGATCGGGCGGTAGGGGCGTGCGGCGTGAGCGAGACTGGTCCGATGGAGACCGGTGCTGGCACGGGTGTGGGGGCGATCTCGGTTGCGATCGAGGACGTCGCCGAGGCACGCTGCGTCCTCGCTCGAGCGTCGCACCGTGCCGAACGCGTCGCGGGCATCGGATGGGTGCTCGGCGTCCTGGGGTCCATCGTCGGGGTCTCCGGCATCGATCGCATCCCCACGGTCGATCCCGAGGCTGGACCGTGGGTCGTGACCCTTGCGGCGATCGGCCTCGTGGTGATCGGGTACCTCGCCGCCTACTGGATCACCCGGAACCCACGGGCGGAACGGTCCGCCGCCGTCGATGCCGCAGCAGAGCGCATGATCGCGGCAGCGCGCGCCGGGGGATTCCCGGAGCTCGATCCGAAGAGCGTCCGGCGCGCGTTGCGCGAGGACGACAACGGGCCCGCGCCGTGGTTCGATCCCAAACTCGGGCCGCACTCGTGGCCGGTGTGGCGGATCGGTACCGTCGACCCAGCGGAGAGCCACTTCGTCATCGCGGAACGATCGAACGATGCTCGATCGCTCACGGTCCGAGTTGAACCCGCTCAGCCGGCGTGGTGGTCCAGGGACTGAACGCCGGCCGTCGGCCTCAGGGCTGGAGGCGTGTGGCCGTCCAGGCGCCCTCGGCGAGTGCGTACTGCAGTCGTCGGTGCATGCGGTCACGGCTGCCGTGCCAGAACTCCACGATGTCGGGCTCGAGCCGCCAGGCAACCCATCGTGCAGGTCGCGGGACGTCCTCGCCGGAGTCGTCGAGCAGGTCGTTCGCGTCGTCGATCAGGTCCTGCAGGGTGCGGGGCTCGAGCACGGCGGACTGATCGGCGATGGCCGTCGCGGCGCGTGACTTCGGGGAGCGGTCCGCGAACAGGGCGTCGGACTCGGCGTCCGACAGCCGGACGACGTGGCCTTCGAACCGGAGCTGCTGCATCGTCTCGCGCCAGTACGCCTGCAGGGCTGCGTGCGGGTTCTCGGCGAGCTGCCGGCCCTTCGGGCTGTCCTCTGACGTCCCGAAGACCAGTCCGCCCGCCTCGATGCGCTTCACGTCGACGGTGCGAGCGGACACGCGGCCGTCGGCACCGGCCGTGGCGAGGGTCATCGAGAGCGGCTCGGAGACCTCCCGGTCCTTCGCTGCGGACAGCCACTCGCGAGCGAGGTCGAGCGGAGACGCTGGCGGGTTGTCGAACTCGGGCAGGTGCAGGGAGTCGTCACCGGAGAGCGGGGCAGAGGACATGTACCCACCCAACCGTGCGCGGGGGCTCGGTGTTCAGGGAGTCACGGACGGTCGTCGCCGGCACCCGGTCAGGCGTCGGGGAACTTCGCTGCGACGAACGCGCGTTGCGCCTGCACGGTGCCGAGGTGTTCGTCGGCCGGGGCGAACACGTCGACGAGGTCCTTGAACCGAGGCCGACGACCGCGGCGGAGTCGGTACGCCCGCATGCCACCGCCCTGCTGTCGCGCCATCCCACTCGGCCACACGTCGACGCGGGCCCCCTGCACGCCCAGGAGCCAGCCCTCGTCGTCGAGCGCCTCGCGCACCAGGCTCAGTGCCTCGAAGGCGTCGTACGCCGTGGCCGTGTGCTGTGCGCCCAGCAGCAACACGGTCACGGTGTAGCGCACCTGATGGTCGGGGTTCGTCAGGTCCATCTCGACGATCACGGTCGCCGGCGCGCTCGTGCCGTTCCTGTGAGCGGTTCGTTCGTAGGTCGTCATGTCACGCACTGAGCCGCAGCGAGACCACGGCGCGCACCGTCTTCCGTCCCGAGCACCCACAAGCCGAGATCGACAATCCGTCTCCAGCTTGCGCGTCGTCGGCGCTCGAACGTGGAGGGCGTCAAGCGCTCACCTCGGCGGCCACGAGATCACGGGCGGCCTTGCGCCAGATTCGCGGAACTTCGTCCAGGTCCTCGACGACCGTTATCTCCGGGTGTGGCCTCCGCCCCAGCGCCGTGGTCGCCCGCGCCCGCCACTCGTCAGGATCGCGGTCGATCACCAGGTTCAGCGTTGGACGGGAAGCAGACTCGAACAACCGCCAGGCCGACTGCGGTCGTGCCGTGTCGCGGACGATCTCGGCCCAGATCCCCTGGACCGCTGTGATCGGCAGTGCATGAACTGCGCGGGTCGGGATCGGCAGGAGCCCATGATGACGAATGGGTCTGTCCACGACTGGGAGCCCCTCGAAGCGATCAGCTGCTGCGTCGACTTGGACGATGTACCGACCGCCGGTCTCATCGTCGATGAGTGATTGACGGCTCACCTGCCGAGTGGACGTGCCCCGCCCAGCGGGCCGATCGCCTGCGATGGAGTAGGCGAACTCCACCATGACGCCCCGGTCGTACGGTTCGGTGACGCGCTCGCCGCTTGAGTCCACTGCGAGGTGGAGCGTGTCGGGGACAGCTACCGCGGGGATACGTTCCAAGATCAGTGATCCGTGTAGAACGGGCGCGTTTCGCTTTGCATCGACTCCGTCAATTCGTAGGTCGTCATGTCACTCACCGAGCCGCAGGGCATGGACGAAGGGGATGCCCGGGTGCACGAGCGCGCCTCCTGGGGTCGTGCTCGGCTGAGCACAATGTCGACGACCAGTCGTCCGTCGTCGGCGAACTCTCGATTCACGGCATGCCCCACCACGAGCACGTTCGGCAGGCACTCGCGGATCATCTGGCACTCCCCGCGATCGGTCGAGGACCTGCTGTCGCGCGTGGCGGTGCACGATGGGTATCGATGCGCATCGGCATCGGCATCGGCATCGGCATCAGCAACGGGACTTGCGGTCACGATTCGCCGCTCAGGAGCAGGGCGTTGAACGGGCTTCCGGGGAGATCGAGGTCGGCCCCTGGCCCGATTCTCACCAGCATTCCGGAATCGGGGTCGCTCACATGATTGCGAGGTGTCGCGGAGTAAACGTTCCGCCCGAACGTCGGGAAGCGAACTCGCGGCGCAACGTCTTCGAATCGAGCTCTCCCATCCAGACGAGCCCCGTATCCAACATGCAGGTGACCAAGAGTGTCGACGTACTCGACTCGCTGGAAGGTCCGCGGCACCTGGGCAGTATCGCTGGGGGAAGACAAGACATCCGCCAAGCGAGCAAGTACTAGGCAGAGGGCGATCCGGGACGCAAGTGGGCCGGCCGGGATCTCGCGGACGAGGTCGTGCGTGAAGGGGAGATCGGTAGTGTCGCCCGAGTTCTTGACATGGACCGGGGTACTGGTGGTGATCTCCGCAGGTAGTTCGGCGTGTCGCGCGAAAGGAACGTAGGGCGGGAGCGGTGCTTCGCGGAGGTTACCGTCGTCATCGCGCCAGGATGTCTGGAGGTCGTCAGGGATGTCTTCTTCCCCAACGACGACGAGTGATCGGTCGTACAGGCTCCAGTAGGTATCGCAAGCCACGCAGCGGAAGTACTCACTCTGCTGCACCCGACTCACCCCGATGGAGAGCTCGACGCGGCCGTGACGTTGCGTCGCCGCGGTGCAGACGGAGCACCCTGGCTCGATGAGTCCGGCCGCTGGCCTCAACCCAGCCGCCGGATGTAGTCAGCAATGGAGGTAGGCAGGAATTCCATGCCGAGTTCGAACGTCCGAGGATTCAGGACGACGCCGAACTCGGGGCGCAGTCGGCGGAAAAGCTCCCCGCCCGTCATGAGCAAGAAGTAGCCGGCCTTCTCCCCGACCTCACCGATCCGGCTTGGATCGGAGAACGCCGCCACCATCGGGGTTCCGTCACGGTCGAACAGCACGGGTGCGAGATCCTCGAAACCCTTGGCGGGAGTCGCTGACGACACCGCAATCGGCGTGTTCCATACCGCGTCCGCCACGACAAACTGGTCCGCTCGCCCGGCCCGTCCCTCAAGGATCAGCTGTTCCAACCGGTTGCGGGGTTCTACCTGGGCAGCTTCATCCAAAGCGGCGGACCACCATTCGTTCTCCGTTGTCCATGAGCTGGAACACCTCAGACCCTGCCGGAACTGGGCGACCACCGTCGATCACGAACTCGCGTGTCTCGTTGATCATGTGCCCTTCCTCGAACGCCACGGCGGTGTGCCCCCCGGGCGTGTAGTTGAGGTTCCCACCAGCATCCGCTGCCGAAGGGAGCCGGGGGGAGGTTCCTTCCAGAGGGAACCGAATCCCGTACACAGGCTCATTGTGCATCACAGCCTGGCGTACAGAGGGGGCCAAGCCTGTCTGCACCATGGCATCGATGGGGTTGTGCACGTACTGCAGAGCGTCCTCTTCCGGCATGAGGAAGAAAGGCCCGCCGGGAGCGCCGATGGTGCTGTCGCCGGCTTCGTAGTAGGCGTGGTAGCTCGTTGCGTCGAAGTAGGAGTGCCCCATCCCCTCGACTGACGCACGCTCGCGCTCGCCCTTCTGGAACGCCTGAGTCATGCGCTCGATCACGACGGATGCCTTGGTCTTCAGCGCCGTGTTCAGACCTCGGATGCCCGTGATCGCTCTCTGCCCCGCTCCGACGACGCGCGCAGCAGTGTTGGAGAGTGCTGCGAGCTTGGTCGCTCCCTCAGCAAGACGCGCGGTTCGAGCTGCAGCGGCGACCGCGCCGCCTGCGGGGACGCAGTCGAGCAGGGAGAACGCAAGGTCCCACCCGTCGGCTTCGCCCTTGCTCATCTTGTACAACGTGTCCGCCAACACCACGAGCGCGATCGCCGCGATGATCAACGTCCACGGCCCCGGGATGATCATCGCGATGATCCCACCCACCGCCACAACGACCTTCGCCACCGACACGATGGTCTCCCACGCCTCGGACCCGAAGATCTTGTCCCACGTGGACTGCTTCCCGAGGCCCGCGTCGGCAGCTTCACCGATCTTCGTCGCGGTCCGCTGCTCCGCGTCCTGCCAATCACCCTTCGCATCCGCCACGAGCCGCTTCGCCGCATCGATCCGCGACTGCGCCGCCGAGATGTCCCCCTGCGCCGACGACACCGACCCCTGCGCGACGGACGCGTTGTCGGACGCTGCCCGCAACTGCGCCGGCGAGGGAACATCCACCCCGTCCGGCACGTCGGAACCCGCCGGGTACTTGTCCGCGACCTTCGACAGGTCCTTCGACGCGGACTCGTAGTGCGACAGCGTCGACTGCGCATCCGCCAACCGGTCCTGCGCCGCGGCGAGGTCCCCGGTGGCGTCCTTCGCATCCGCCAACGCACCATCAGCCCGGTACTGGGTGTCATCGACCGTGTCAGCCCACCCCGACAACGCCGTCGCGGCGAGTTCGTACGAATCGACGAGCTTGGTCAGGTCCGACGGGGTGTCCTCGATCGCGTCGACGAACACATCAGCGGCCTCACCCTCCCAGTCGGTCAGCCACCCGGACCCCTTCACCGACTTCAGCCGGGTCGAGGCGTCATCGGCCGCGTCGGAGATGCGCTGGTACTCCCGCGCCATCATCCGCAACGTCGACGGATCACCCTTGACCGGATCATCACCCTGATCGACAACGTCCCACCCCGACGGTCGCCCCACGACTACTGCGCCCTCGAGGCAGCGGGTCCGCCGCCGCCGTTCTCGTCGTTGACCTGCAGGGCCTGTGCCAGCTGCTCGTCGGTCTCGGTGTAGGTCTCGATGGACGAGCTCAGCATGTCCGCCAACGCCTTCGTCGACTCGCTGATCTTGTCCCGCTTGTCGCCCCAGCGGTGGTCGAAGTCGTGCAGAGCGTTCTGCACCGTCCCCGAACCGATCTCGTCGTCGGACGCGTCGACACGCTTGTGCGCCTGCTCGAGCGTGCTGTGCACGGTCGTCAGGTCGTTCTGGAGCTCCCCGAGCCCCATCAGGTCAACCAGCAGTTTGCCTGCCACGGAACAATCCCTCCCCGATCACGAACCGGCGCCGTCAGGACGGCGCCACAGGAACCGCGACGACCCCGTGCCCCACGCGATCGCGGGGCACGGGGTCGACGACGGTGTCAGCCCTTGAGGCCGGAGGCGAGCGACTCGTCCGTCTCGGACAGGGTCTGCGAGGCCTTGGAGAGGAACGTGGAGAGGCCTTCGAGCCCCTGGACCGTCTGGGTCACGCCACGGTTGAACTCGTCGTAGGACTCGCCGAACGCGACCGACGACTTGTCGGTGACGTAGCCGTCCGAGATGAGCTGCTGGATCTTGCGCTGCAGTGCCGACAGACGGTCTTCGATGTCTGCCTGGCCCGCCTTGAGGTCGGAGGCTGCTGCCTCGAGGTCTGCGTACGAGACGTTGATGTTCGCCACGGTGTGACTCCCTTTCCCCGGAGTTTCGTTTGTCCCCCCAACGGGGCGTGTTGCAGGGGACACTACCATCGTCCTGCGACACGAAGTCAACGCTACGGGGGAATGCCATGACCTTCACGTTCACGATGGTCGACCGCGAGAGCGGCCAGACCGCGAACGTCTACGTGGACGGCGACGACTCCCGGGCGGTGCGCGAGCTGGTGGCCGAGGCCGAGCGCCTCATCGCCACGGACGTCGTCGCCTCCGGCCGGACCCCCGTGTACTTCGTCGGGGAGCAGCCGCTCGACCTCTCGGCGTCGGTCGCCGAGTCGGGCGTCCGCGAGGGCGTGGTGGTGCGCCGGAGCCTCGAACAGGTGCCGCCGCCGCCGCTCCGCCCGCTGACCGACGCCGAGGTCCGGATCGTGTCCGGGCTGCACGCGGGGACGATCGTGCGGGTCAGCACCGGCACGGTGACCATCGGCACGGCACCGTCCGCGCACGTGCGGGTTCCGGTGAGCACCACGGACGAGGTCGAGGCCGAGGCGTCGGGGTCCGACACGGTGCCGGAGATCGCCCTGCTCGTCACGGTGACGGCCGACGGCGCGAAGGTGCGCCCGGCGAACGGCTACTCCGGGGCGCTGCTGGACGGCGAGCCGGTCACCGAGGAGACCGACTGGCCCGAGACCGCACAGCTCGCGGTCGGCGGGGTCCTGCTCGGCTTCGGCCGCGCCCCGAACCGCGGCGCCCACCTGTCCCTGGCGGACGACGGCATGTCGCTCGAGTACAACCGGCCGCCGCGCATCCTGCCGCCGGACGAGCACACCCGCTACCAGCTGCCCCCGCCGCCGACCGAGCCCCCGGCCCGGGCGCTCCCCATCCTGATGGCGCTGGCGCCGATGGGCATGGCGGTCATGTTCGTGTCGACCACCGGTCGCTGGATCTACCTGCTCATCGCCCTGCTGTCGCCGATCCTGATGATCATCACGGGCCTCCAGGGCCGCCGGCAGGGCAAGAAGACGTACCGACAACGCGTCGTGGAGTACGAGGACACCAAGGCGCGGATCGAGGCGGACGCGACCGAGAGCCTCCAGTCCGAACGTGCACGCTGGATCGCGAGCGCGCCGGACCCCGCCGCCGTCTACGAGACGGCGGTCACGCCCCTGCCGCGCCTGTGGGAGCGACGCCGGACGGATCCGGACCACCTGCTGGTCCGCGTCGGCACGGCGACGCAGCGCTCCGAGGTGACCATCGAGGACCCGGAGCAGCTGTCCCACAAGCGGACCGTCGCGTGGGACGCGACGGACGTGCCGGTGCGCATCCGCCTGGCCGAGCGCGGCGTGATCGGCATCGCCGGTCCGGACGACGACGCCCGACGACTCGCGAACTGGGTGGTCGCGCAGCTCGCCACGCTGCAGAGTCCGAAGGACGTCACCTTCACGCTGCTCACCGACACCACACGCACGTCGCTGTGGGAGTGGATGTCCTGGCTGCCGCACGTCCGCCGCGACGGTGCGGACCAGCCGATGACGAGCATCGCCTCGAACGCCGCGTCGACCGCGCGGGCGATCGCCGAGCTCGCCGCGATCATCGACGCCCGCAAGGAAGCCGGGATCGGCAAGAAGACCCCGCCGGCCGACGAGATCGTCGTCGTGATGGACGGCGCACGCCGGCTCCGCGCGATGCCCTCGCTCGTGCAGGTGCTCAAGGAGGGGCCGTCGGTCGGGGTGTTCAGCATCTGCCTCGACCTGGACGAGCGGCTCCTGCCCGAGGAGTGCGACGCCGTGGTGGTCGTCCGCGACGACCGGGTGCGGGTCACCCAGCAGCGCAGCGAGCGCATCGACGACGCACGCCCGGACCTGGTCGACCAGGACTGGCTCGAGTGGGTCGCCCGGTCGCTGTCCCCGATCGTCGACGCCAGCCCGGACGTGCAGGACGGCGCCATCCCGTCGTCCGCTCGCCTGCTCGACGTGCTCCAGCTCGAACCGCCGACGTCCGAGGCCGTTCAGGCACGCTGGCTGCTCGGCGGCCGCAGCACCACCGCCGTGGTGGGGGCGTCGATCGACGGGCCGTTCGCGATCGACCTGCGGAACGACGGCCCGCACGGCCTGGTCGCCGGGACCACCGGTTCCGGCAAGTCGGAGCTGCTGCAGACGATCGTGGCGTCCCTCGCCGTGGCGAACCGGCCGGACGAGATGAACTTCGTGCTCGTCGACTACAAGGGCGGCGCGGCCTTCAAGGACTGCGTCGACCTGCCGCACACGGTCGGCATGGTCACCGACCTCGACACGCACCAGGTCGAGCGCGCGCTCGAGTCGCTCGGCGCCGAGCTCCGCACCCGCGAGCACGCTCTGGCCGAGGTCGGGGCGAAGGACCTGGAGGACTACCAGGACCTGCAGGCCAAGCGCGCGGCGAACGGGGACACGATCCCGAGCCTGCCGCGGCTGCTCATCGTCATCGACGAGTTCGCCTCGCTCGCCCGCGAGCTGCCCGACTTCGTGAAGGGCCTGGTGAACATCGCCCAGCGCGGTCGCTCGCTCGGCATCCACTTGATCCTCGCCACGCAACGTCCTGGCGGCGTCGTGTCGCCCGAGATCCGCGCGAACACGAACCTCCGCATCGCGCTGCGCGTCACCGACCAGTCGGAGAGCCAGGACGTCATCGGCGCGAACGACGCCGCGCGGATCGCCAAGTCGACCCCGGGGCGCGCCTACGTGCGGCTCGGCGCTGCCTCGCTGCTGCCGTTCCAGTCCGGTCGTGTGGGTGGGCGCCGGCCCGGCTCGGACGACCAGGAGGCCCGCCCCGCCCTGGTCCGCGAGCTCACGTTCGCCTCGTACAGCGATCCAGCCCCCCGCCCGGCCGCCGTCGAGGCCGCGGCCAGCGACGTGGAGGTCACCGACCTGAGCGTCCTCGTCGCGTCGATCGACGACGCCACCCGCGCCCTCGGCACCCCCGAGCAGCGGAAGCCCTGGTTGCCGCCGCTCGGCGAGGTCGTCGGGCTCGACGACGTCGAGGCGACCGGCACCGGCGACCTGGCACCCCTGGCGGTCGCCTGGGGCGTCGAGGACCACCCGGGTGACCAGCGGCAGCGCCCGGCGGTGTTCGACCTCGACGCGGACGGTCACCTGTTCGTCATCGGCTCGCCGCGCTCGGGTCGCAGCCAGACGCTCCGCACCCTGGCCGGCGCGATGGCCCTGCGGCTCGGCGTCGGCGACGTGCACATGTACGGGATCGACTGCGGCAACGGTGCCCTGCTGGCCCTCGGGGCGCTGCCGCACTGCGGTGCCGTGGTGCAGCGGCACGAACCCGACCGGGTCTCACGGCTGCTCGGCATCCTGCTCCGCACGGTGCAGGAGCGCCAGGCCGCCTTCGCCGCCGGCGGGTACTCGTCGATCGCGGAGCAGCGGACCGATGCGGGCACCGTGCCGATGCCGCACATCGTCGTGTTCCTCGACCAGTGGGAGAGCTTCATGGCGACCCTGGCGGACGCCGAGAACGGTGCGCTGCACGACGCCGTCCAGACCCTGCTGCGCGAGGGCGTCGGCGTCGGCGTGCACCTGGTCGTCTCCGGCGACCGCACCCTGACGTCCGGCCGGATGTCGAGCCAGGTGGAGCGGAAGCTGCTGCTCGCCCTGGCCGACCGTGGCGACTACAACTACGAGGGCATCAACGGCAAGAAGCTGCCGGAGTCGATCCCACCCGGGCGCGGGTTCCGCAACGCCACGGCGACCGAGACCCAGGTCGCCGTGCTGCCCGGTGGACTCGGGGGCCGTGACCAGGCCGCCGCGCTCCGGGGCATCGGTGACGAGGTCCGTGCGCACGTGCCGGCCGACGCCCCGAAGCCGTTCCGCATCGACGTGCTCCCGCGCTCCATCACCTTCGCGGACGCCGTGCGGTACCTGCCGTCGGCCGAGGCATCGGTCGGCCGGGTCGCACTCGGTGTCGGCGGCGACGAGCTCCGGCTGTTCACGCACGACTTCGTGCAGGACACCCCGGTCTTCATCGTCGGCGGCAGCCCCCGCTCGGGCAAGAGCACCGCGCTCGTCGCGATGGCCCGCCACGTGCTGTCGGCGGGTGGGTCGGTCGTCGCGGTGACACCGCGGGAGTCCCCGCTCCGAGCACTCGACGGAGCCCCTCGCGTCACGGTCGTGACCGACGGCGGCATCGGCGCCGAGGGGCTGTCCGCCGCGATCGACACCGGCTCGGACGGCTTCACGCTCGTGCTGGTCGACGACGCCGAGGCCCTGAAGGAGTCGCCGGCCGAACCGGTGTTCCGGGCGATCATGGACTCCGACCGGGGTCGCTCGGTCGGGCTCGTCCTGGCCGGTGACGTCGAGGGCGTGGCGAGCGGGTTCCGCGGCTGGCAGGTCGACGCGAAGAAGGCCCGTCGGGGCATGTTGCTCGCGCCGCTCAGCACCGTCGACGGCGACCTGATCGGCACGAAGCTGTCGAAGAGCCTGGTCACCCAGGACCGCGTCGCGGGTCGGGCGCTGCTGAACGACGCCGACCAGGCGCTCCGACTCGTGCAGGTACCGGCCGGCGACTAGCGTCGGTCGCGGGTCGTCGGCCGCGGGGGGCACCGGCCGCGGGGCGCCGGCCGCGGGGTCGCAGTCCGGAGCCTGCGCACCCCGGAGCCGGCCCGGTCCGGGGCCCGCTCAGCCCAGCGGCGTCTCGCTGACGAGTCCGACAGCGGGTTCGGCGCGGAGCGTGTGCCCACCGAACACCACGGTGTCGCCGGGCTGCACGGTCGTGCGCTGCGACGGCACGAGCATCGCCGCGGGGAACCCCGGGCGCTGCAGCTCGACGCCGTTCGCCGAAGCGGTGTCGAGCACCCAGAGGGAGCCCTCGGCACCGAACCCGAACTCCAGGTGGGTGCGGCTGAGCAGCCGCTCCGGGTCCTCCAGAGCGATCATGTGGGCGTGACCGCCGTCCGGGTGGGCGCTCGCGGGGTCACGGCCGATCAGCCCTCCACCCGACACGGTCACCCGCTGGGCACCGTCGAGGACGAGCACGGCAGCCGCTGCCTGGCGGGCGGGGGCGGCGTCACGACGGGCGGTGGTGCCGCCGGACGACCCGAGCGGTCGGCCGGGCATCTGCGCCACGGTCGCCCGGACCCGGTCGGCACTCGCACGCGGAGCCGGCGGTGGCGTGGTGACCGACCGGGCGAGCTCGCCACGCTGGGCCATCTGTGCCAGGTCACGCTCGCCGACCCGCTCGACGACGGGTTCGACGACCTTGCGCTTCTTCCGGAACGGCCAGAGGCGCATCAGGACGCCTCGCTGCCGACCGCGGCGGAGTCGATGAGCTCGAAGGTGTCGGTCACGGTCTCGAACAGTTCGTACAGGGGCTCGGCCAGGTCGGTCGCGGGCGACGAGACGCTGACCAGGGCGACCTGGTCGCCGGCGGGCACGAACGTCTGCATGAGCACGACGTCGAACGACCCGCGGCCGTCCGGTGCCTGCACCGTCGAGACACCCCAGACGCGCGGCACCCGGCCGACGCGGGGGACCTCGTGCACGTCGACGTGCATGCCGTCGTCGTCACCGCCGAGTGCTGCGACGTGGTCGGTGAGCGCGGCGAGCGGGTCGCCGCCGGCCTCGGGCGCGGGCAGGACCGTCACGGTGAGCGCACCGGAGACGATGCCGTCCTCGCTCGGCTCGGCGAACGCGGCGCAGTACCGCGCGCCGCTGTCCCACGCCGAGCGGGCGAACCGGCGGAGCACCCGGACGATCTCGGTGCGGTGGTCCCACAGTTCCCGGTGGTCCTCGATGCGTTCCTGCACGAGGGCGCTGATCCGGTCGTCGCGGCGTTCCGGTTCGACCGGGAGCTCGAACCAGGACCGCGGGACCGTGATGGCGAAGTGGTCGACCGACATGCCCGCTACCGTACAGTGGCGTACCGCCTCGCGGTCCGCCGCATCGCACGCAGCAGCAGCGGACCCGGCAGCCGCAGCAGCACCCTCGGCACGAGCGCCCGCACCCCGGCCACCACACGGACTGTGCGCCGGAAACGCCGTTCCTCCCGCGGCCCCCAGGCGAAGCCGTACGCCGTGCGCACCCGTTCCGGCAGCATCCCCACGGTCACGATGCGGACGAGGGGCATCGCCGCCCGCACCCACAGCGGCGCGAACCGCGGGTGCAGCAGGTCGCGGACGACCCCACGGGCGTCGTCGGTGACCTCGAGCCCCTCCAGCGTCCGCTGCCAGTACCGGTCGAACGCCGCCACCGAGGTCGGCCAACGCTCCGGCGGCACCCGCAGCGCGGTCGCGATCGGGGCGTAGGCGGCGAGGACCTGCTCGGCGCGGGCCGCGGAGACGCGTGTGCCGAACAGGTCGTGCGCCCGCCGGGCGGAGTCGAACAGGGTCGCGGCCACCCAGAGTTGCCGGTCGACGTCGTCGGCGCCGGCGACGGGCCGGTGCGCACGGTTGACGAAGCCGGCCGCGGTCGCCGAGTCGGTCTCCGTGCCGATGACGACGGCGTAGACGAACATCAGGGTGTGCGCGAGCCGCTGCTGGGGTCGCCGGGCGAAGTCCGAGTGCCGTCGGACACCGGCCGCGACGACCGGGTCGGCGATCTGCAGCAGGATGGCGCGGCCGCCCGCGGCCACGGGGGTGCTGTCGGCGAGGAACCGACGCAGGTGACGGTCGTGGACGCGCCCAGCAGGCGGACGGGAGGCACGGTGCGGGTCGTGTGTCGCGCCTCCAGGCCGTGGGGTGGTCACGCCGCCCCCCGTCGGCGTCGCGCCCGCAGGACGGGCCACAGGTCCGCGGCGATCGCCGCCAGGAGCGCGACCGCGCCGACGACCAGGGCGACCAGTGCGGACGAGGCACCGACGGGCGCGTCACCGGTCAGGGCGAGGAGCGTCGCGACGAGCCAGATCGCGGGGAGCGGCCAGAGGCGGGTCGGTGATCCGGTGACGACCGCACCGACGACGCCGACGACGAGGAGCGGCACCCAGCGGCCACCGGGCTCCGAGCGGGCGGCGAGGTGTGCCGCGGCGGCGACCAGCAGCATCGCCGCGACCGCCAGCAGCCGCGCTGCCGAGGGCATGCTGCGGACGCTGGAGCGGACTCGTCGGAACACGGCCCGATGCTACCGAGCCGTGTTCCGGGGGAGCCTGATCAGCTCAAAGATCAGCGCTCAGAGCGGCTTCGTGCCGAGGTCGTTGCCGAGGTCGGCGCGGTCCTCGTCCTGCTCGTTCTCGTGCTCCCACAGGTCGGGCGAGCCCTCGCGCGGGGATCCGCCGGTCGGACCGTCGTCGGAGCCGTCACCGGGCTGCGGCTCCACCGTCTCGCCGGCGACCGCGTCGTTCGTCACCGTCTCGAGGGACTCCTCGGCCTCGTCCACCTCGTACGGGCCGACGTGCTCACGGTCGATGTCGTCGTCGCGACGCTGCTGGGACTCGAAGTCGTCGACGGGGCTGATGCCGGGGTCGCTCATGGTGGTTCCTTTCCGTTGCGGGCTTCCTGCCTACCCGCCGGCGCTTGGCGGCCGTCCGGTTTCGTGTCGTGTTCACCCGGGCGTCACCTTCCGGTCACACCGCCACGGCAGCATCGCCGATGCTCGGGGGAGTGGAGCGCGGTCGCCGACGGGTGGTCGAGCGACCGCGCCTTCCCCGCCCGGGCCGGCCGGGCCGTCCGGGCCCGTGCGCCGGCCGCCGGTGCGCTTCGTCCGTGCCGCTGTCAGACGCGTTCGAGCAGGTCGCGTTGCTCGACGTCGGCGAGTGCGAGGGTGCGGTAGCCGGCGGACTCGAAGAACACCGTGATGCGGTCCTCTTCCGTGCTCATCACCACGCCCGTGCCCCACTCGGCGTGCTCGACGCGGGCATCCGGCGGCCACGCTTCGTCGTTCGCACCGTCGGCGACGTGGGCGGAGGCCTCGCGTGCCGTGCCGGACGAGCAGGTGTCGCAGTTCCCGCACGGCTCCGGCAACTCGTCGCCGAAGTAGCCGAGCAGGAACTGCCGGCGGCACCCGGTCGTCTCGGCGAGCTGGCGCATCATCGCGATGCGGGACTCCTCGACCCGTTCCCGTTCGGCAGCACGGTCGGTGGTGGCACGTGCCGCACGGTCGGCGTCCTGCGGGCCGTCGGGCACCCGGGAGACACCGTCCACGTCGTCGCGCAGGGCGCCAGCGTCGAGCAGGGCGTTGAGTGCTCGACCGGCGGTGCGGGCCGACAGGCCGGCGGCCTCCACCAGTGCGGAGCGGCCGATCGAGCCGGTCGCCGGGACGGCGTCGAACACGGCCCGGACCGAGGCGGGCCGCGGCGAGCCGGACGCGAAGAACGTGCGCAGGCCGAAGTCCTCGGCGCGGTAGTGCAGAGTGGCGCCGGCCGGTTCGGCATCCCGCCCGGCCCGCCCGATCTCCTGGTAGTAGGCGTCGATCGACTCGGGGACGTCGGCGTGCACGACGTACCGGACGTCGGGCTTGTCGATGCCCATGCCGAACGCACTCGTCGCGACCACCACGTCGACGTTGCCGTCCAGGAACCCGGTGTGCACGGCCTCGCGCTCCGCCACCCGCATGCCGGCGTGGTACGGCTGCGCGCGGCGACCGCGGGCGGCGAGGGCGTCGGCGTACTCCGTCGTCGCCGCGCGGGTGGCGACGTAGACGACGGTCGGCCCGTCGAGCTCGGCGACCTGGTCGACCACGGCCTGGCGCTTCTCGGCGTCCTCGGCGTGCCGGACCACCTCGAGCCGGATGCCGGGACGGTCGAACCCCGAGGCGAGCACGAACGGGTCGCGCATGCCGAGCCGCTCGACGATGTCGTCCCGCACCGGAGCGGAGCCCGTCGCGGTCAGGGCGAGCACCGGCGGGCGGCCCAGGCGCTCCGCGACCTCGCCGAGCGCCAGGTAGTCCGGTCGGAAGTCATGACCCCACGACGAGATGCAGTGCGCCTCGTCGACGGCGACCAGTGCGACCCCGGCGTCGCGGAGGCGCTCGAGCACGTCGTCCTTCACCAGCTGCTCGGGGGCCAGGAACACGTAGCCGACCTCGCCCGCGGCGACGGCGTCCCACGCGTCGGCGACGTCCCGTGCCTTCTTCGTGGCGTTCAGGGCGACGGCTCTGGGTGCGTCGGGATGGTGCTCGAGCCCGACCACCTGGTCCTCCTGCAGCGCCACGAGCGGGGAGACGACCACGACGAGGCCGTCCAGCCCGAGGCCGGCGACCTGGTAGATCGCGGACTTCCCCGATCCGGTGGGCATGACCGCCAGGGCGTCGCGGCCCTCGAGCACCGCGTCGATGACGGACTCCTGGTCGGGGCGGAGCTTCCAGCCGAAGACCTCGGTGGCGCGGGTACGGAGTTCGGGTTGCACCGATCCACAGTGCCGAGCGCCAGCTCGGGCCGGTCCCAGCGGTGCGCGCAGCGGCTCATGCGCGTCGGGGCGGACCGTGGCCTGGCATCCGTGCACCGGCCGTCCACCGAGCAGCGCTAGGCTGCGTGGCGGCCGTTGTCTCGACATCGAGCGACCCTCGATGTGGAGTGCGCGACCGGGAAACCGATGCCGATCGCACGAACCGTGCGGGAAGAAGAACAGCGTGGATCTTTTCGAGTATCAGGCCAGGGACCTCTTCGAGTCCTACGGCGTCCCCGTGTTGCAGGGGATCATCGCCGACACCCCCGAGCAGGCGAAGGCGGCGGCCGAGAAGATCGGTGGCGTCGTGGTCGTCAAGGCGCAGGTGAAGGTCGGCGGTCGCGGCAAGGCCGGCGGCGTGAAGGTCGCGAAGACCCCGGACGAGGCGTTCGAGCACGCGCAGGCCATCCTCGGCCTCGACATCAAGGGCCACACCGTCCAGCGCGTCATGGTCGCCCAGGGTGCGGACATCGCCGAGGAGTTCTACTTCTCCGTGCTGCTCGACCGGGCCAACCGCTCCTACCTCTCGCTCACCAGCGTCGAGGGCGGCATGGAGATCGAGCAGCTCGCCGTCGAGAAGCCCGAGGCGCTCGCCCGGGTCGAGGTCGACCCGCTGACGGGCATCGACAAGGCCGCCGCGCTCGAGATCGCTCGGCAGGCGAACTTCCCATCGGAGCTGCAGGACGCCGTCGCCGACGTCTTCGTCAAGCTCTACGACGTCTACAAGGGCGAGGACGCGACCCTCGTCGAGGTGAACCCCCTCGTCCGCACCGGCGACGGCCAGATCCTGGCACTCGACGGCAAGGTCTCGCTCGACGAGAACGCCGACTTCCGCCACGAGGGCCACAAGGACCTCGAGGACACCGCCAGCGAGGACCCGCTCGAGGCCAAGGCGAAGGCCCACGGCCTGAACTACGTCAAGCTCGACGGCCAGGTCGGCGTCATCGGCAACGGCGCGGGGCTCGTCATGTCGACGCTCGACGTCGTCGCCTACGCCGGTGAGCGCCACGGCGGCGTGAAGCCCGCCAACTTCCTCGACATCGGCGGCGGCGCCTCGGCCGAGGTCATGGCCAACGGCCTCGACGTCATCCTCGGCGACCCGCAGGTGAAGAGCGTCTTCGTGAACGTCTTCGGCGGCATCACCGCGTGCGACGCCGTCGCGAACGGCATCGTCGCCGCGCTCGGCATCCTCGGCGACGCGGCCACCAAGCCGCTCGTCGTGCGCCTCGACGGCAACAACGTGGAAGAGGGTCGTCGGATCCTGGCGGAGGCAGCGCACCCGCTCGTCACCGTCGCCGCGACCATGGACGATGCGGCCGAGAAGGCCGCCGAACTCGCCGCCGCAGCGGCCTGAAGGGACTGACCATGTCGATCTTCCTCAACAAGGACTCCAAGGTCATCGTCCAGGGCATCACCGGTGGCGAGGGCACGAAGCACACCGCCCTGATGCTCAAGGCCGGCACGAACGTCGTCGGCGGCGTGAACGCCCGCAAGGCCGGCACCACCGTCACCCACGGCGACGTGTCGCTGCCGGTCTTCGGCTCGGTGCGCGAGGCCATCGACACCACCGGTGCCGACGTCTCGATCGTCTTCGTCCCGCCGGCGTTCGCGAAGGACGCGGCGATGGAGGCCATCGACGCCGAGATCCCGCTCGTCGTCGTCATCACCGAGGGCATCCCCGTGCAGGACTCGGCCGAGTTCTGGGCGCACGCCAAGGCGAAGGGAGGAACGACCCGGATCATCGGGCCGAACTGCCCGGGCATCATCACCCCGGGGGAGTCCCTCGTCGGCATCACCCCGGCGACGATCACCGGCAAGGGCCCGATCGGGCTCGTCTCGAAGTCCGGCACCCTGACCTACCAGATGATGTACGAGCTCCGAGACCTCGGCTTCTCGACCGCCATCGGCATCGGCGGCGACCCGGTCATCGGCACGACGCACATCGATGCGCTCGCCGCGTTCGAGGCCGACCCCGAGACCGAGGCCATCGTGATGATCGGTGAGATCGGTGGCGACGCCGAAGAGCGTGCGGCCGAGTTCATCAAGGCGCACGTCACGAAGCCCGTCGTCGGCTACGTCGCGGGCTTCACGGCCCCCGAGGGCAAGACGATGGGGCACGCCGGCGCGATCGTGTCCGGTTCGGCCGGTACCGCCGAGGCGAAGAAGCAGGCGCTCGAGGCCGCCGGCGTCAAGGTCGGCAAGACGCCGTCCGAGACCGCCGCGCTGCTGCGCGAGGTCGTCGCCGCTCGCTAGCGGCCAGCCCGTTCCGCAAAACACCGGTGTTCGTCGGTTGAACCGCGTCCTGCGCGTGTTCGTCCTGCGAACACCGGTGTTTTGCGTCGGCAGCCGCGCGGCTCCGGGGCGGCCGCGCGAGGGGCACGTATCCTCGCTGCGATGAACCGCCTGGGAACCGCTCTGCTCGCCGCGATCGAGGCGGTCGTGACGGTCGGCGTCGGCATCGGGATCGCCCTCGTGCCCCTGACGTTGCTCTGGGGGTTCGAGTACGGCCTGCAGGTCGACTGGGACGTGTTCTGGAAGGCCACCGGCAGCGTGTGGCTCGTCGGACACGGCGTCGACGTCTCGTTCCTGCTCGGGTCCGCACTCGCCAAGAGCACCGGGGTCAGCGGCGCCGCCGACCCCATCCACGTCACCCTGGCGGCCCTCGGGTTCGCGGTCGTGACGGCCTGGCTCGGCGCCCGCGCCGGACGTCGGTTCGCGGAGACCGAGCACCGCACCACCGGGCTGCTGGTCGGGACCGCCGTCGTCGCGCTCCTCGGTCTGGCCGTCGCGCTGTCGTCGACCTCCGCCGCCACCCGCCCCACGCTCTGGCAGGCCGTGGTGCTGCCGGCGCTCTGGTTCGGGATCCCCGCACTCGCCGCGTCCGAGGTCTGCCGTCGTCGCCGTGACCTGCCCGCCGACGCCGGCACCCAGCGCGTCATCGACGTGGTCGACCGCATCCCCGCCGTCTGGCGGGCCGTCGCCGGGTTCGGCCTGCGCGCCGGGACCGCCGCGACCGCCGTGGTCGTCGGCGTGGCCGCGGTGCTCGTCGGCCTGCTCCTCTTCACCTCGTTCGCCGAGGTCATCACCCTGTACGAGCAGTCGCACGCCGGGGTCATCGGCGGCGTCGCACTCACCGTCGGACAGCTCGCCTTCCTGCCGGACTTCGTCGGGTGGGCGACCTCGTGGCTGATCGGCCCCGGGTTCGCCATCGGCACCGGGTCGAGCGTGTCCCCGATCGCCACGACCCTGGGCCCGATCCCCGGGCTGCCGGTCTTCGGCGCGCTGCCGACCTCTGGTCACACCTTCGGGCTCGTCTGGATCCTCGTGCCGGTCATCGCCGGGTTCGCGATCGGCGGCTCGATGCGGCCGCGGTTGGTGCGGGCCCTGGGCACCGCCGACTCCGCGCTGCACCGTGCGCTCGGCGGTGTCGTCGCGGGACTCGTGGCCGGGGTGCTCACGGGGCTCATCGCCTGGGTGTCCTCCGGTTCGTTCGGCCCCGGCCGCCTGGCCGACGTCGGTCCGCACGCCCTCGCGGTCGGCGGGTTCGCCGCACTCGAGATCGGCCTGCCGGCGATCATCGCGCTCGCCGCGGGCAGTGACCTGGTCCGGCTGCCGGACCGCGGATGGACGCGAGAGCGCTGGACCGAGGCCGACGAACCCGACGATGCCCACGACGCGGCGCGCGCCGGGGTCGATGTCGGCGAGGGGTCCCTGCTCGCCGCGCTCGACCAGGCCGGCGCCGGGCGCACCACCGACGTGCACCGCTTCGTGGTCGAGGAGTCCCACGACGGGTCGACCGCTGCACGGCCCCGTGCGACGACCGAACACGTGACCGAGCCGGTCAGCAGTGAGCCGATCGGCAGCGAGCCCGCCTCCGCCCCCGCGCCCGTCGCACCGCGCGCGGGCGACACGGACCACGACGTCGCGCTCCCCGACTGGGCGAAGACCGACGCGGTGGCCGCCGACCGCCTGGCCGCCGACCCCGAACCGGAGCGCCGCAGTGCCGGACGAGCAGCGCTGGGTGGCCTCCGCGACCGCCTGGCCGGTGCGGCCGAGGGCGTCCGGGGACGAGCCGGTGCACTCCGCGACCGCGTGACCGGCTCCGACGCCGAGCCGGAGCAGCCCGGCCCCGAGCGGCCCGCAGCCCAGGCAGCCGCGTCCACATCCGCACCCACCCCGGTGCCGACCGACGCCCAGCCCGCGTTCCCGTGGAGCACCGAGGAGTTCGTGGCCGGCCGCGACGACGTGGACGAAACGGCCGAGGCGGACCGCGTGGACGTCGCGCCCGACACCCGAGCGCCCGCCTCGAAGCCGGCGGAGCCGTCCCGCCCGGCGAAGTGGGACGTCACCGACCAGATCCCCGAGGACGAGCTGCCCTGGTGGCGGCAGCCGAAGGACGACCGGTAACAGCGCCCGTCGCGTGCGTGCCTGCCGGTAGGGTTGGTGCCGTGCTCGAACTGGTCGTCCTGATCTCCGGTACCGGGTCGAACCTCCGAGCCCTGCTCGAAGCGACCTTCGACGCCGAGTACCCCGCCCGTGTCGTCGCCATCGGTGCCGACCGTGACGCCGAGGGTCTCGGCCTGGGCGAGGAGTTCTCGATCCCGACCTTCACGGTGCCGTTCACCCGCTACGACTCCCGCGCCGAGTGGGGCCAGGCCCTGGCGGAGCAGATCCGCCCGTGGTCGCCCGACCTGCTCGTCCTCTCCGGCCTGATGCGCCTGCTGCCCCCGGCCGTGGTGTCCGAGTTCGCCCCGGGGATCATCAACACCCACCCGGCGTACCTGCCCGAGTTCCCCGGCGCCCACGGCGTGCGGGACGCCCTGGCCGCAGGGGTCACCGAGACCGGCGCGAGCGTCATCGCGGTCGACGACGGCGTCGACACGGGGCCGATCCTCGCGCAGGAGCGCATCCCGGTGCTGCCGGGCGACACCGAGTCCACGCTGCACGACCGCATCAAGCCGGTCGAGCGCCGCCTGCTCATCCAGACCATCCTCGACATCGCCAACGGCACCACCGACCTGAAGGGCACCCCGAGCGCATGAGCGTGCACGCAGCCGACCCCAGCCTCTACCGCGACCGTGACGTGGTCCCGGTCCGCCGTGCACTCATCTCGGTGAGCGACAAGTCCGGCCTGCTCGAGCTCGCCGGTGCCCTGGCCGACTCCGGGGTGGAGATCGTGTCGACCGGCTCCACCGCCCAGACCATCCGTGACGCCGGGTACGCCGTCACCGACGTCGCGAGCGTCACCGGGTTCCCGGAATCCCTCGACGGTCGCGTGAAGACGCTGCACCCGTCGGTGCACGCCGGCCTGCTCGCCGACCTGCGGCTCGAGTCGCACGAGCAGCAGCTCGCCGACCTCGACATCGCGCCGTTCGAGCTCGTCGTCGTGAACCTCTACCCGTTCGTCGAGACCGTGGCGTCGGGTGCCGACACCGCGACCGTGGTCGAGAACGTCGACATCGGCGGCCCCGCGATGGTCCGTGCCTCGGCGAAGAACCACCCGAACGTGGCGATCGTCGTCTCCCCGGCGTCCTACCCCGAGGTCGTCGAGGCCGTCCGTGCCGGCGGCACCACGCTCGAGCTCCGGAAGCGCCTCGCCGCCCAGGCCTTCGCGCACACCGCCGCCTACGACACCGCGGTGGCGTCCTACTTCGCGAGCGACGTCGTCACCGCCGCTGCGGCCCCGACGACCGCCGGCGACATCCGGACCCCCGGTGCGTTCGACGAGCACCTGACGGTCGAGGCCGAGCTGTCCGCGACCCTGCGCTACGGCGAGAACGCGCACCAGGCCGCGGCGCTCTACACGACGTCGGACGGCACCGGCATCGCACAGGCGACGCAGCTGCACGGCAAGGAGATGTCGTACAACAACTACGTCGACGCCGACGCAGCGGTCCGTGCGGCCTTCGACTTCGACGAGCCCGCCGTCGCGATCATCAAGCACGCCAACCCGTGCGGCATCGCGATCGCCCCGGCCGACGCCGCCGACCCGATCGCCTCGGCCCACGCCGCCGCGCACGCCTGCGACCCGCTCTCGGCGTTCGGTGGGGTCATCGCCGCGAACCGCCCGGTCACTGTCGCCATGGCCGAGACCGTCAAGGACATCTTCACCGAGGTCGTCGTCGCCCCCGGGTTCGACCCCGAGGCGCTCGAGATCCTGTCGCGCAAGAAGAACATCCGCCTGCTCACGCTGCCGGCCGACTTCGCGCTCGCCGACCGCGAGGTCAAGCAGATCTCCGGCGGCTTCCTGGTGCAGGACGCCGACCGCTTCACGGGCTTCGACCAGGCCACCTGGACCCTCGTCGCCGGCGAGCCCGCCGACGAGCAGACCCTCGCCGACCTGGCCTTCGCGTGGCGTGCGAGCCGTTCGGTGAAGTCGAACGCCATCCTGCTGGCGAACCAGGGCGCGAGCGTCGGTGTCGGCATGGGCCAGGTCAACCGGGTCGACTCCTGCCACCTCGCGGTGAACCGTGCGGGTGACCGTGCGACCGGCAGCGTCGCGGCGTCGGACGCGTTCTTCCCGTTCGCCGACGGCCTGCAGGTGCTGCTCGACGCCGGTGTCCGTGCGGTGGCGCAGCCCGGTGGCAGCGTCCGCGACGACGAGGTCATCGCTGCGGCGAAGGCCGCCGGCGTCACGATGTACTTCACGAGCGAGCGCCACTTCTTCCACTGATGTGAACAATCGGTGGCGAACCATTGCGCGCCGTGAGTCACTGTGAATAGTCTGTAAGGCTCCGCGGCAGGCAGCCGACGATCCCTCGGGACCGGCGGCACCGCGGACACAACGGTGACGAAGACGACGACTGGAGTGACGATGGACAACATGACCGGAACCGTGGCGACGGCCGCCCGTGCAGGTCTCGTGTCCGTCGTGGGGACCACTCCCGCACGGCGATCCCTGATCGCACCGCGGCCCCGCGCCGCGGCCGCCGTCTAGTCGGGCCGTTCCCACGGCCCCGCGACGCAGCACCACCGGCGTCCGCGAACCACCCGCCTGAACCCGGGGGACGACTGTCCCTCGGTGCCTCCGGCCCGACCGACGTCACGCGAGTGACGGCGGAGACGCGACCACGCGCCCGGCCGATGATCACCACGCAACGCCACACCGAGCCTCCAGGCCGAAGCCGCGCGACGCGAGCAAGCAAGCAGCAAGCAAGCAAGCAAGCAGCAAGCAAGCAGCGAGCACGCACCGCGCAGCGCGACCCGGGGACCCGGCAGACGCATGAGGACGCAACGCATGTCCAAGTCGCCCACCACGGCGCGCCCGTCCACCTTCCGCGCGATCGCGCGGATCTACCCCTACGTGAAGCCCTACCAGGGGCGCCTCATCGGCGGCATGGCCGCAGCGATGGGAGCCTCCCTGGTGGCGCTCGCAATCCCCTACGTGCTGCAGTGGCTCGTCGACGGTCCGCTGTCGTCGCGCGACTCGGCACAGATCTGGCCCGCCGGGCTCGGGGTGCTCGCCCTCGGTGTGCTCGAGGCGTTCTTCATCGCCTCGCGCCGCCGGCTGGTGATGCGCCCCTCGACCCGCATCGAGACCAGCATGCGCAACTCGCTCTACGCGAAGCTGCAGGACCTGCCGGTCGCGTTCCACGACCGCTGGGAGTCCGGGCAGCTGCTGTCCCGTTCCGTGTCGGACCTGTCGCTGATCCGGCGCTGGCTGGCCTTCGGCGTCGTCCTGCTCGTCGTCAACATCGTGACGATCGTCGTCGGCTTCGTCGTGCTGTTCACCTTCGGGTGGATCCTCGGGCTGATCTTCCTGATCGCCTCGATCCCGCTGTGGATCAACGGCCTGCTGTTCGAGCGCCGGTACTCCGCCGTCGCACGCCGCAGCCAGGACCAGGTCGGTGACCTCGCCACGAGCGTCGAGCAGTCGGTGCACGGCATCCGCGTGCTCAAGGCGTTCGGTCGCGGCGGCGCGAAGCTCGAGGAGTTCAGCGAGCAGGCCGAGGCCCTGCGCGGCACCGAGATCAAGAAGGCGAAGGCCATCGCCGGCATCTGGCTGTGGCTGCTGCTCGTGCCGGACGTCGCGTTCGCGCTGTGCCTGCTCGCCGGCATCTGGCTCGCGTCGCAGGGGCAGCTCAGCGTCGGGCAGCTGTTCGCGTTCTTCGCGACGGCGACGGTGCTGCGGTTCCCGATCGAGTCGATCGGCTTCCTGCTCTCGATGACGTTCGACACCCGCACGGCGGTCGACCGCTTCTTCGAGGTCATGGACTCCGAGAACACCATCACGGACCCGGAGCACCCGAAGACGATCGCGGAGCCGCACGGTGCCCTGTCGTTCAACGGCGTGCACTTCCGGTACCAGGACTCCGCACCGCAGTACCCGGACCTGATCAACGGCGTCGAACTGCAGCTGCAGCCGGGCGAGACCATGGCGCTCGTCGGGCTCACCGGCTGCGGCAAGACGACACTGCTCTCGCTCGTGCCGCGTCTGTACGACGTGACCGGCGGTTCGGTGACGATCGACGGGGTCGACATCCGCGACCTCACCCGCGAAGAGCTGCGCCGGCACGTCGGCGTCGCGTTCGAGGACGCCACCCTGTTCTCGTCGACCGTGCGTGAGAACGTGCTGCTCGGTCGACCGGACGTGCAGGGTGCCGAGGCCGAGGCGCTCATGCGCGAGGCGCTCGACATCGCGCAGGCGTCCTTCGTGGACGACCTGCCCGACGGCGTCGACACCCGGGTGGGTGAAGAGGGGCTGTCGCTGTCCGGTGGGCAGCGCCAGCGCCTGGCACTCGCCCGCGCGATCGCCGCACGGCCGTCGGTGCTCGTGCTCGACGACCCGCTGTCGGCGCTCGACGTCGACACCGAGGCGCGGGTCGAGGCGGGCCTGCGACGCGTGCTCGCCGACACCACGTCGCTCATCGTGGCGCACCGTCCATCGACGGTGACGCTGGCCGACCGGGTCGCCCTGATGGAGAACGGCGTCGTCACGGCCGTCGGGACCCACCACGACCTGATGGCCACCAACGAGCACTACCGCTACGTCATCTCGTCGCTCGACGACGACGACGCGACCGCACGACAGGAGGCGATGGCATGAGCCAGCAGACCGACCAGAACCTGCCGGGAGGAACGGCGTCCGTCCCGCAGGAAGCTCCGGACGAGCAGGCTGCCGCCCCCGTCACCGCCTCGATCACCACCATGGGCGTGCGCGGCGAGGAGCGTGAGGACTTCACGAAGGCCGAGAGCAAGCGCCTGCGGCGCCGGTCCCTCGCCCTGCTCGGGTCCCTCGCCGCACCGCTGAAGCTCCGGCTGGTGCTGCTCGGGATCGTGGTCGTGGTCTCGACCGCCGGCACCGTCGCGGGTCCGGCGCTCATCGCGTGGGGCATCGACAACGCCCTGCCCGCGGTGATGGACCAGAACGACTGGGTGCCGGCGTTCGGGGTCGTCGCGACGTACATCGTGGTGGCCGTCCTCGGTGCGGTGCTCACCGCCTGGTACACGGTGCTCGCGGCACGGATCAGCCAGGCGATCCTGTTCGACCTCCGCAAGCGGGTGTTCCTGCACACGCAGCGGCTCTCGCTCGAGTTCCACGAGACCTACACGTCGGGCCGGATCATCTCGCGCCAGACGAGTGACCTCGACTCGATCCGGGAGCTGCTCGACTCCGGGCTGAACCAGCTCATCCAGGGCGTGCTGTACATGGCGTTCACCGCCGTGGCCCTGGTGCTGCTCGACCCGACGTCCGGGCTCGTGCTCGCGGTGTCGCTCGTGCCGCTCTGGTTCCTGATCCGCTGGTTCCAGACGAACTCGCAGACGCTGTTCCGCTCCACCCGTGTCACCTCGGCGCGTGTCATCGTGCACTTCGTCGAGACGATGACGGGCATCCGCGCGGTGCAGGCGTTCCGCAAGGAGTCCCGCAACCGTGACGAGTACGGCGGCTACGTCGAGGACTACCGGGTGGCGAACACGAAGGTGTTCAACCTGTTCGGGACCTTCGACCCGGTGCTCGTGCTCATCGGCAACGCCACGCTCGCCGCGGTCGTCATCGTCGGTGGTTTCCGGATCGTCGGCGGGACGCTCGAGGTCGGTGCGCTGCTCGCGGTCGCGCTGTACGCCAAGCGCTTCTTCGACCCGGCGCAGGAACTGGCGATGTTCTACAACGGGTACCAGTCGGCCTCGGCGGCGATGGAGAAGATCTCCGGTGTCCTCGAGGAACGGCCGAGCGTGCCGGACCCCGTGAAGCCCACCCGTCTGGCGGACGCCACCGGGAAGATGGACTTCGACGACGTCGTCTTCGCCTACAACAAGGGCAAGGTCGTGCTGCCCCAGTTCGACCTGCACATCCCGTCGGGGCAGACCATCGCCCTCGTCGGGTCCACCGGTGCCGGCAAGTCGACGCTCGCCAAGCTCATGGCGCGCTTCTACGACCCGACCCAGGGCTCGGTCAAGCTCGACGGCGTGGACCTGCGCGACCTCGACACGAAGGACATGCGCCGCGCGATCGTGATGGTCACACAAGAGGCGTACCTGTTCTCCGGCACCGTCGCGGACAACATCGCGCTCGGCAAGCCCGGTGCGTCGCGTGAGGAGATCGAGGCGTCGGCCAAGGCCGTCGGCGCGCACGAGTTCATCATGGCGCTGCCCGACGGGTACGACACCGACGTGAACAAGCGCGGTGGCCGTGTCTCGGCGGGCCAGCGGCAGTTGCTCTCGTTCGCGCGGGCGTTCATCGCGGACCCGAAGGTGCTCATCCTCGACGAGGCCACGGCGTCGCTCGACATCCCCTCGGAGCGACTCGTGCAGGAGGGCCTGGAGACCCTGCTCGCCGACCGCACCGCGGTGATCATCGCGCACCGGCTGTCCACCGTCGCGATCGCCCACCGGGTGCTCGTGATGGAACACGGCCGGATCGTCGAGGACGGCACCCCCGCCGACCTCATCGCCGGCACCGGGCGGTTCGCCCAGCTGCACGCGGCCTGGCGCGACTCGCTCGTCTAGGCCCCGGTCGGGCTGCACCACGTGGTTGGCTTGCTCCATGAGCAACGACAGCGTGGTGCAGCCCGGCGGCGTCGCCCTGCACGACCCCTTCTACGGTGCCCCCTTCACCGAGGCCGTCCGACGGTTCTGGCGGAAGTACACCGTGTTCACCGGACGGGCATCGCGCGCCGAGTTCTGGTGGTGGTGGCTGACGTCGTTCGCGATCGGGCTCGTGCTGCAGCTCGTGCCGCAGGTGTTCACGCCGGACACCCCGGTGCTCGAGAACCCCGTCGGCTCGTACCTGTTCATGCTGTGGGTGCTCGCGACGCTCATCGGGTCGCTCGCCCTCGGCGCCCGACGGCTGCACGACGCCAACCTGTCCGGCTTCTGGCAGTTCCTGCACGTGCTGCCGGGCCTCGGCTCACTGATCGTGTACGTACTGTGCCTGCTGCCCGTGAACCCGAAGGGTGCGCGTTTCGACCGCTGACGGTGGACCCTGACGGAGCACCCTGGCGGGCCGGCCTGCGCGGCCGGGGATCAGAACGGGTCGTCCGCGTCCGTGGTGGGTGACCAGCGGGCACGACGCATGTCGAGCCTCCAGGCCGTCGTCCCCTGCACGAGCGGCGTCCCCTCGACGCGGTAGTGCTCGAGCGCACGGGCCTCGTGGTGGAGCGGCGGGTGCCCACCCGCGCGCACCACGCGCCACCACGGCAGGTCGGCGCCCTCGTGCGCCATCACCTTGCCGACGGCACGCGACGCCCGCGACCCGAGGGCTGCGGCGACGTCGCCGTACGTCATGACGTGACCCGGCGGGATCATCCGCACCACCTCGGCGACGGCGGCGCCGAAGTCGACGGCGGCGTCGTCGGATGCCACGTCGTCGGGCGTGCTAGAGCGTCAGGACCGCGAAGTGGTCGCCGTACTGGGTCTCGCGCACGACCTCGAAGCCCACGGCGCGGAAGAACGCCTCGGGGCTGTCGTCGCCGCCCGGCTCGTACACGACCGTCAGCCGCTCGAACCCACGGCTGCGTGCCTCGTCCGCCAGACCGTGCACGGCGAAGCGACCGACGCCCCGGCCCTGCGCGCTCGCCGCCACGTTGACGCGCCAGATGCAGCTGCGCAGCTCTTCCTGCGCGTTGTCGGCGTCGAACGAACCGATGATCAGGCCGAGGACCTCGTCGTCGTCGAGGACGACACGGGTCCACGCGGAGCTCGGCTTGACGTCGGACTCGGCGACCCCGTAGGTGGTCGGCTGCACGAACTGTTCCTGGCCCGGCTTGAGCGTCAGGGAGTTGGCCGCGGCAGCGGTCTTCGCGGAGAGTTCTTCCAGGCGCAGGTCGGACATGCGGCCAGGCTAACGGTGCAGACCCTGCGGAAGCCAGAGACCGGGGCAGACCGAGACCGCACCGTTGCCGCGGCGGAACCGACCGGCCGACCGGCGTGTGGTGCTCACGGCATGACGTCACCCGAGTTCGGGCCGAGCGTCTGCCCGGTGTACAGGTCACCCGCTGGCGACGACGCGAGCAGCAGGGCGGTCGGAGCGACCTCGGCGGGGACCCCGAAACGTCCGATCGGGAGCTCGGCGGCCTTGTCCGTCCGCCACTGCGCCGTCATCCGGTCCGTCATCGGCGACACGATCGGGCCGGGTGCGATCGCGTTGACGAGCACGCCCCGTCCGCTCCACTCGATGGCGGCGCTCTTCGTCAGCGCGATGACCCCGGCCTTCGCGGCCGCGTAGTGCGCGACCTCGGAGCCGCCCTTGATCGCCAGCTGGGAGGCGAGGTTGATGATGCGCCCGTGCCCGTCGCGGAGCATCCGCCGACCGACTGCTCGCATCACCAGGAAGACCCCGGTCAGGTCGATCGCCATGACACGCGCCCAGTCCGCCGTGGTGAGCTCCTCGAGCGGGGCCTGCGTGAGCACGCCGGCGGCGTTCACCAGGACCTGGATCCCGCCGGACTCCTCGTCGACCGACGCCACGGCGGCCTCGACCCGGTCCTCGTCGGTGACGTCGAGCACGATGGTCCGGACGCCCAGCCGCTCGGCGAGGTCCGCCAGGCCGTCGGCGTCGAGGTCCGCGGCGACGACCCGCGCTCCGGCGGCGACGAAGGTCTCCACGATCGCGAGACCGATGCCGCTCGCGCCACCCGTCACCAGGGCGGTCGTCCCGGTGAGGTCGAACACCGTCCCGTCGGGCATCAGTCGGCCATCAGGATGGTCAGGCCGCCGTCGACGACGAGTTCCTGCCCGGTGACGTAGCGCGCCTCGTGGCTGAGCAGGAACCGGATGGCCGCGGCGGCTTCGTCGGCGTGGCCGACACGACCCCACGGGATCCGCGCACCCGCGGCGGCGAGGCCCGCCGGGCCGAGCGAGTTCTGGGCGTCCGAGGACTGCGGCGTCTCGATGAGCCCCGGGACGATGGTGTTCACCCGGATCCCGCGCGGCGCCAGCTCGGCTGCCGCACTCCGGGCGAGGCCGATCACTGCAGCCTTGCACGCGGCGTAGTGGCTGTGTGCGACCCAGCCGTACACCCCGCCCGCGATCGAGGACACGGCCACCATCGACCCGCCCCGGTCGAGGTGCCGGGCACCGGCCCGGAGCGTGCGCATCACACCGTGCAGGTCCACCTGCAGGATGTCGTCCCACGCCGCGTCGGTCATGGTGTCGAGCGGCTGCCGACGGAGGACCCCCGCTCCCGCCACCACGTGGTCGACGCGACCCCAGCGGTCCACGGCCGCCTGGAACACGGCGTCGACGTCCTCGGTGCTGCGGACGTCCGCGGTGACCGTCAGCGCACTGCCCCCGGCGGCCTCGACGGCGTCGACGACGGGTGCGGGATCGTGCGGGTCACCCGCGAAAACCGGGATGACGATGTTCGCGCCGTACTCGGCGAGCTGCACGGCGAGGGCCGCGCCGATCCCGCTCGCGGCGCCGGTGATGACGACCACGCTCCCCGAGAACTCGGAGTACACGCCGGTCGGTGTCGTGGCGCTCAATGGTCGATCACCGCCACGCGCTTCGTCCCGAGCATGATCAGACCGGAGAGGACCATGCCGCCCGCACCGACGATGAGGGCGGCCGGGCCGAGCCCGATGCTCCCGGCGACGAGGGCCGTCAGCACAGCCGAGCCGATGATGGTGCCGGGCTGGCCCATCGCGGTGACGAACGCGGACCCGGTGGCGCGGCAGCTCGAGTCGAAGCACTCCGCCTGCAGGAAGAGCAGCGACGCGTACGGTCCGAGCAGGAAGAACAGCGTCAGCATGTACGTGACCAGGACGTAGCCGAAGTCGTCCGGACCGAGCACGAAGAGGGTCCAGCAGACACCTGCGAGCACCCAGCCCACGACGATCGTGGTCTTGCGGCCGATGATGTCGCCGAGCCAGCCGTGGAACAGGTAGCCGGCGGCGCCGACCACGTTCGACAGCACGATGATGAGCAGCGACATGCTCGCGTCGACACCCTTGACGCCCTCGAGCATCGTCGTCCCGAGCACGCTCGTGGTGGTGATGCCGAAGTAGTTCACGATCCACGCGATCGAGAGCACGACGGTGTTGCGTGCGTACCGTCGGCCGAAGATCGCCCGCAGCGGGTTCGGACCCTCGTCGACGATGCCGAAGCGGGTGGCGACCTCGGCGGCTTCCTCGGTGCGACCGGACTTCCGCAGCTGCCGCAGGTACGTGTTCAGACGGTGCTGCGGCGTCTCCTTGATGCCCTTGCGCAGGAACAGGATGAACAGCGCCGGAACGGTGGCGATGAGGAACGCGAGCCGCCAGGACTCCTGTCCGAACAGCCCGTTGATGCCGGCGATGAACGCGGCGGCGAGGAGCGCGCCGATCGGCCAACCGGTCTGGACGAGGCTGTAGAAGAAGCCGCGACGCTTCTTGACGCCCTCGAGCTCGGTGAGCGCGAAGACCTCGTTGAGGTAGGTGGAGTTCACCGACTGCTCGGCCATCCCGAAGCCGCTCAGGGCCCGGAAGCCGACGAGCGAGGCGACCCCCGTCGATGCCGCCGTCAGCAGCGACGACAGGGCCGCGCCGCCGATCGTGATCATCATGCCGCGGCGCCGGCCGAGTCGGTCCACGAACAGACCGACGAGGACGACGACGACGAAGACACCGACGCTCACGAGGGTGTTCGCCAGCAGGGCGGTCTGTTCGTTCCACCCGAAGTCCTCGGCGATGCGGGGGAGGAGCGTGCCGAACATGATGAAGTCGTAGACGGCGAGCGTCCAGGCGAAGAACGCCAGGGTCGCGCCGCGCTTGGTCTCCTTCGGCCCGATCGTCGGGAACGTCCCGGTGGCGAGCTCGAGGTCCTCGGGCTCGTGGATGGTCGTGGTGGACATGGTCTTCCTCTCGGTACGGCGGTGCGGCGCTGCGACGGTGTCGCGGCGCGGGCTGACGGGCGGAGGCGGAGCGTGGGTGCGGTCAGGGGTGGCCGGTCGGGGGAGAGCCCCGGCCGTGGGCGGCGAACGCCGCGTGGATGCGGTCGTCCGGGGCGTCGAGGGCGAGCAGGGCAGCCAGCAGGAGACGCGCCTTGAGGCCGTCGAGGTTGCCGGCGGGGACGAGTCCGGCGCCGAGCAGGTCGATCTCGCCGCCCGCGAAGCCGTACGTCGTCGTGAGCGTCGCACCGGCGCCGGTCCGCGACGCCAGCACGACCGGCATCTGCGCGGCGAGGGCGCGGACGGCGTTGACCGTGCGCTCGGCGACGTGCCCGCCGCCGAAGCCTTCGATGACCGCGCCGCGGTACCCGAGTCCGTCCAGGGTCGACAGGACCCGGCCGTCGTCGGCGAGGGTGACCCGGTGCAGGGCCACCGGAGGCAGCGGTGCGACGCGTGTGGTGAGCGCGGGCGCTCGGGTCGCCGGAGCGTGGAAGACGGGCGAGCCCTCGGTGACCCGTCCGAGCGGACCGGAACCCGGTGAGGCGAAGGCACCGGTCGACGAGGTGTGCGTCTTGCGGACCGTCCCGGCGGCGTGCACCTCGTCGTCGAGCACGACGAGGACGCCACGTCCCACTGCTGCCGGTGCCGCGGCCACGCACACGGCCGCCAACAGGTTGGCCGGGCCGTCCGCGCCGGGCGAGGAGGCGTGACGCATCGCTCCGGTCACCACGAGGGGCTCGGGGCGGTCCCAGGCGAGGTCGAGCAGGTACGCGGTCTCCTCGATGGTGTCCGTGCCCTGCGACAGCACGACGCCCGAGGCTCCGGAGCCGACGGCGTCCCGCGCGGCGTCGAGCGCCCGCTGCACGTCGTCGAAGTCGAGCGAGGGCGAGGGCACCATGCCGAGCTGGCGGGCCTCGACCCGTGCGACCTGCGCGATGGCCGGCACACCGGCGAGGAGGTCGCGGGCTGCGATCCGCGGCACGGCGCCGCAGTCGCGCGGATCGCCCGAGGTGACGCTCGCGATGGTCCCGCCGAGGGCGAGGTACACGATCCGGGGGAGCGTGGGGTCCGTCACGGCAGGGTGTCCCTTCGTCGATCGACCGCGCGGGCGAGGCTGCGGTGTTCCCAGTCGGTGTCGTCACGCGGGTCGGCCCTGCGGACACGGGTGGCGACGGCCGACCAGTCCGTGCGCCCGGCTCCGACCTGTTCGACCGCGTCCAGGACCCCGTCGACGCCCTGGGCCACGACGCGCTTGCCGGTCGGCCCGACGATCACGAGCCGCACGGTGCCCGGGACCTCGTGGACGCGGATCCGATCGCCCGCGAAGAGCCGGGTCGCCCAGGCAGCCAGCCGGAGCTGCGCCCGCTTGCGCGCCGCGGGGGTGTCCTCGACACCGGCGGCGTACCAGTCACGGTGCCCGCCGTTGCCGCCACATCCGCCGCACATCAGTACTCGCGTGGGCGCTCGGGCTGCGCGAACGGGAAGCGGACGCGGAAGTCGTCGGCGATCTCGTTCATCGTGACGAACCGGACGCCCTCGTGGCCCCCGATGTACTCGATGAGCCGCTCGATCATGAGCAGGACCTGCGGCCGCCCGGAGACGTCGGGGTGGATCGTGATCGGGAAGACGGCGTAGTCGAGTTCGCGGTACACCCAGTCGAACTGGTCCTTCCACATCTGCTCGACGTCGCGCGGGTTGACGAAGCCGTGGCTGTTCGGGCTCGACTTGATGAACATCATCGGGGGCAGGTCGTCGACGTACCAGTTCGCCGCGATCTCGACGAGGTCGATCTCGCTCCCGTGGACGAGTGGCGTCATCCACGTGTGCGGGTCCTGCGAGTAGTCGATCGGCGTCCACTGGTCGCCGACGATCGAGTAGTAGGGGACGAAGTCCTTGTGCTGCTGACTGTGGTCGTAGCTGAACCCGAACTTCTCCAGGAGCGTGGGCGTGTAGCTGCTCAGTTCCCACCACGGCGCGACGTAGCCCGTCGGCTGCTGACCCGTGAGTCGCGTGATCAGCTCGACCGAGCGCTCCATCACCGCGTCCTCCTGCGCTTCGGTCATCGCCACGGGGTTCTCGTGGCTGTACCCGTGCGCACCGATCTCGTGGCCGGCGTCGAACAGGGCCTTGCACTGGTCCGGGAAGGTCTCGAGCGAGTGGCCGGGGATGAACCAGGTCGCCGCGATGTCGGCGCGGTCGAACACCTTCTGCAGACGGGGGACGCCGGTCCGTCCGGCGAAGATCCCGCGCTGGATGTCCGAGGGGGAATCCGCCCCTCCGTAGGAGCCGAGCCAGCCTGCGACCGCGTCGATGTCGACGCCGAAGGACACGAAGATCTCTTTCACCATGGGACACCGTCTCTCGTCGTTGCTGCAATTCGTGCAATCGTTTGCATTGACCGGAATCCTGACAGTCGACTGTTTCGATCGACGTCCAACCGTGTAACCAGTGTGTTTCGGCTCGTCCGGGCTGTCGTTGGGCGGGGCACCTGCAAACGTTCGCGCCGCACGGTGTGACGACGATCTGTCACCTAGACTCGACGGATGGGCAGTACGAGCGACGACCCGGCCGGACACGGTCAGCAGGATCGTCGTGGTGACGTGAAACTGCAGGCCATCGCTGCGCTCGCCGGCGTGCACATCTCGACGGCGTCGCGCGTGCTCCGACAGGCGGAGCCGACCAAGGGGTGGAGCGCCTCGGCGCAGCGGGTGATCGCGGCGGCGGCCGAGCTCGGGTACCGCCCCAACCGACTCGCAGCATCGCTCCGGACCCGGCGGTCGAACACCATCGGCGTCGTGATGCCACGGCTCGCCGACACGGTCATCGCGACGATCTGCCAGTCCGTCGAGTCGGCCGCCCGCTCTGCCGGGTACCAGCTGTTGCTCACAACGCCCCCGGACGACATGGGCGCGCAACTGGACGCGGTCGACTTCCTGCTCTCCCGACAGGTCGACGGCCTCATCGTCAGCTCGCTCCACCTGTCGTCCCCGAACCCTCGGCTGATGGACCTCCCCGTGCCGGTCATCGCGACGAACCGCCACCCCGGGGACTGGATGCCCGCCGTGGTCGGTGACGACGTCGAGGGCGGCCGGATGGCGACGGAACACCTGCTCGCGCTGGGGCACCGCCGCATCGGCGTCATCGCGGGTCCGCGCCACGCCAGCACCGCCGTGGAGCGGGTGGCCGGGTTCCGCCTGGCGCACGAGCAGCGGGACCTCGCCGTCGACGACGCGCTCGTCGTCCACAGCGACTTCGAGGTCGAGGGAGGCGTGGTCGGCGCGCACACGCTGCTCTCGCTGTCGGACCCGCCGACCGCGATCTTCGCCGTCAACGACACCGCGGCGATCGGCGTGATGGGCGCCGCACGGCAACGCGGCCTGCGCGTGCCCGACGACCTGTCGATCGTCGGCTACAACGACATCTCGGTCGTGGCGCAGCTGCCCACGCCCATGACGACCGTGCACTCACCGACCGCCCTGATGGGCACCGTGGCCGTGGAGCGGCTGCTCGCGGCGATCGGCGACGGGGCACTGCAGGGAGCGACGCTCCCGGTCTCGCTCGTGGTGCGGTCGTCGACCGGACGTCCGGCGGGCTGATCCAGGACAGGGCGCTCTGACCGGACCACGCGAGCGGGTGCCCGAGCGGCGTCGCGGTATGGTCGCGGCATGGCAGAGCATCGACGCGGAGCGAACCTCCCGTCGATCGGCGGGTTCAACCGCACCGTGGTCCTCGACGCCGTCCGCCGCTCGCCCGACGGCCTGAGCCGCGTCGAACTCGCCGCCCGCACCGGCCTGAGCGCGCAGACCGTGTCGAACGTCACCCGGTTCCTGATCGAGGCCGGCATGATCGTCGAGTCCGGCACCGTCGTGTCCGGCCGCGGCAAGCCCCGCACCATCCTGCGGCTCGAACCGGGCAGCCGGTACGCGGTCGGCGTGCACGTCGACCCGGCCGTCGTCACCTACGTGCTGCTCGACCTCGCCGGCACCGTCGTCGCCGCGTCCACCACCTCGACCCCCACCGCCGACGACCCGTCCGAGGTAGTGCGCACCATCGCCTCGGCCGTCGACGGGCTCGTCGCCGACGCCGGGGTGGCCGTCGACAGCGTGCTCGGCGTCGGGATCGCGAGCCCCGGACCCATCGACGTCGAGGCCGGCATCGTGGTCGACCCGCCGTTCCTGCCCCGGTGGCGGGACGTGCCGCTGCGCGATGCGCTCGCCGAGGCCACCGGCTACCCGGTCCTGCTCGAGAAGGACGTCACGGCAGCCGCGGTCGGCGAGATGTTCCTGGCGGGCGAGTCCTCGGCCCGGAACTTCGCGTTCGTGTACTTCGGCACCGGGTTCGGCGTCGGGCTCGTCGTCGACCACGAACCCGTGCGCGGGGTGGGGTCGAACGCGGGTGACGCCGGGCACATCATGGTCGACCAGGGGTCGCTCGCGGGCACCCCGGACGGCTCGGGCACGCGCGGCGAGGTCGGTGCAGCCGTCGCGCCGGACCGGCTGGTGCGGGTCGCGCGGTCGCGGGGGCTCGCGTTGTCGGGCGGCCGCGCGGTCGCCGAGGCAGATGCTGCTGCAGACGCCGCCGATGCCACCGACGCCACCGACGCCGCCGACGCCGCCGACGTCGACGCCGTGAACGCCGCGTGGGACGAGCTCGCCGCGGCCATCGCGGACGGGGAAGACACCGCCGTCACGCTCGCGGCCGATGCCGGCACCGTCATGGGCAACGCCGTCGTCCTCATCGTGAACCTGCTCGACATCGACCGCGTGGTGTTCGGCGGCCCGTTCTGGTCACGCATCGCGAGCGCTGCCCTGCCGGCCGCGCGGACCGCCATCGTCGGGTCGCCGCTGCTCGTGCCGAAGCACGCCGTGCAGGTGGTGGAGAGCGACCGCGGTGCCGACGTCGCCGCCGTGGGTGCCGCCTGCCTGGTGCTCGACGCCGCGCTCTCGCCGCGGGCCAGCACCCTGCTCATCCGGCGCTGAGCGCGCGGGCTCACCGGATGCGGTGAGCGCGACCGCAGGGCGGACGGGAGGCGCGGTGCGGGCCCGCCCCGCGCCTCCCGTCCGCACGCCGCGCGTCCAGGGCGCCGGTCGTGACCCGGGACACCGCCCGTTCACCCCGCGGCCACCGGCCGGTCGCGTGGATGCTGAACAGTCATGCAGGTCTCCGCCCGCTCGCTCCCCCGAGAAGGACTCTGCATGCGCGCTCCCGCCCTGCGCCCACCGACCCTGCGCCCGCTCACCCTCCGCATCGGTGCTGCCGTCGCGACCGCCCTGGTCGTCGTCGCCGGTGTCGTCACCGCCAGCCCGGCCCTCGCGGCCGTCGGTGACGACGACCCGGCCGTCGGCGACGTCGCGGCGAACGGCCTCGTCGTCAACGAGGTCGAGTCGAACGCCGACGACACCGACTGGGTCGAGCTCAAGAACACCTCGGGCACCGCGATCGACCTGACCAGGTACGCGTTCCTCGACTCGGACAACTCGCACGACGCGTACGTGCTGCCCAGCGGCTCGACGATCGCCGCCGGCGGGTACTTCGTCGTCGACCAGCTGTCCGCGACCGCCCCCGGCTTCGACTTCGGGCTCGGTGGTGCCGACACCGCGCGCCTGTACGACCCCGCCGGCGACCTGGTGCTCCGGTACGCCTGGACGACCCACGCCGGTGTCACCTACGGCCGCTGCGCCGACGGTGTCGGGCCGCTCGTGGACACCACGGCCTCGACCAAGGGGGCTGCGAACGACTGCTCCTCGCCCGTGCGCATCAACGAGGTCGAGTCGCAGGACGGCACCCCCGGCGACTGGGTGGAGCTGACCAACACCGGCAGCACCACCGTCGACCTGGGCGGGTACGTGCTGCGCGACAGCGAGGACGACCACACGTACACGATCCCCGCGGGCACGACCGTCGCGGCCGGGGGCTTCACGGTCCTCGACGAGGCGGCGTTCGGCTTCGGACTCGGCAAGGCGGACTCCGCGCGGCTCTTCGACGCCCGCGGTGCGGTCGTCGACTCGACCTCGTGGACGGCGCACGCCGCCACCACGTACGGCCGCAACCCTGACGGCACCGGCGACTTCGCCGAGACGGCAGCACCCACGAAGGGCGCGGCGAACCGGTTCGCCGGCGTCGTCACCGCCGAGGCCTGGCCCGGCGGCCCGGACGAGACCGTGCTCGACGACGAGGACACCTTCACCGGTGACCTCAGCGGCCTCGACTGGACGACCTCGGGGAGCTCGCGGGACGGGCAGCTCTGGGCCGTGCAGAACGGCGACGGCCTGCTCTACCACCTGACCTCGGACGGCGCGGGCGGCTGGGCGCCGTCGAACGCCGCGGGCACCGACCTGCGCTACGCCGACGGCACGGGCACCCCGGACGCCGAGGGCGTGACCGTCACGAGCGACGACCCCGGCGCCGTCTACGTGTCGACCGAGCGGAACAACGACGTGTCGAGCACGAGCCGCCCGTCGGTCCTGCGCTACGCCACGACCGACGGCTCCGAGGCCACCCTGCGGGCCACGGACGAGTGGAACCTCGCCGCGGACTTCCCCGGGCTCGGCGCGAACGCCGGGCTCGAGGGCGTCACCTGGATCCCGGACGCCTGGCTCACCGCGCACGGCTTCGCCGACGAGCGCACCGGCGCCGCCTACGCACCGTCGAGCTACGCCGGACACGGCGAGGGCCTGTTCTTCGTCGGGGTCGAGGGCACCGCGAGTGTGTACGCCTACGCCCTGATGGACGACGGGTCCTCGGCGCGGGTCGCCACGATCGCGACCTCGCTCGCCGTCGTCGCCGACGTGCAGTTCGACCCGACGCTCGACGCGCTCTGGGTGGTCTGCGACGAGGTCTGCTCGGGTCGGACCGCGCTGTACGAGGTGACCGACGGGGCCTTCACCGCCTCGACGCTGTACGAGGCGCCGTCGGCCGCCGACCGCACGCTCGCCAACGAGGGCTTCGCGATCTCGGGCGTCTGCACCGACGGGGAGCGCGCGACCTTCTACGCCGACGACAACGACACGGACGGGTTCTCGCTCCGCACGGGGACGTACCCGTGCGAGGGCGGCGACACCGATCCGGGCACGGAGCCCACGCCGACCCCGACCCCGACCCCGACC
>NZ_QKTC01000007.1:0-165503 GCF_003234435.1 Curtobacterium sp. MCLR17_044
GTACCTGGCGAGTTCTTTCGACCAGGTACGCCCGTTCTTGCGAACCAACGCGCGCGCGATGGGAAAGAACGGGCGCACACGACGGACGGGAGGCCCAGTGCCAGCTGGCACCGGGCCTCCCGTCCGTCATGTGGGCACGCCGGGCCGGCGGCCGCCGCCGTCACGGGCTGGGCGACACCTCACGTGCTCACGTCCGCGTGGTCTGTCGCTCAGCGCGAAACACAGCCCAGCCCGCAGCCGTGGACTGCGCGCAGGCGGCACGACGGCCGTGCCGGGAGGGACGGTGCCAGCTGGCACCGGGCCTCCCGTCCGTCTCGTGGGCGCGCCGGGCCGGCGGCCCCCACCGAGACTCGGTTCCGCGGACAGGCTGCGGGTGACGGGAGGCGCGGTCTGTCCGGCAGGGCGAGACTCGGTCGGCCGCGGCCACGGCCACGTCCGCAGCAACGAGCAACGCCCCGACCGGACCGGTCGGGGCGTTGCTCGTAGTGGTGCCGATCAGCGGATGATCGAGATGTTGTCCGCCTGCGGGCCCTTCTTGCCGGGCCCGATCTCGTACTGCACGTGATCGTCCTGGGCGAGCGGCCGGGAGCCGGTCGCCGCGACGATGCTGGAGAAGTGCGCGAACAGGTCCTGGGACCCGTCGTCGGGGTGGATGAAGCCGAACCCCTTGCTGTGGTCGAACCACTTGACGGTGCCCGTGGGCATGGCGGTCAGCACGGCGTCAGTGGATGCGCAGCTGCGCGACCATGGGGCACGCGAAGGGGTCGCGGGCGGCGAGGCCGACGCGGTTGAGGTACCGGACGACGATCCCGTAGGAACGCAGCAACGTGGTCTCGGTGTACGGCACGTCGAGGGTGTCGCAGTGGTCACGGACGAGCAGGCGAGCCTGCTTCAGCGCCGGACGCGGCATCGACGGGAACAGGTGGTGCTCGACCTGGTAGTTCAGGCCGCCCATCAGGAACGACACCCACCAGCCGCCACGGATGTTGCGCGACGTGCGCACCTGGCGGGAGAAGAAGTCGACCTTCGCGTCATGGGCGATCGTCGGCATGCCCTTGTGGTTCGGGGCGAACGAAGCACCCATCATCACGCCGAACACGGCCAGCTGCACCCCGAGGAACGCGCACGCCATCCCGAACGGTAGGAACCAGAACACCACCGTCAGGTAGATCGCGAAACGGGCAACGAGCAGGGCGCCTTCGATGAGGCGGTGCTTCTTGTCGGCCTTGGTGCCGTTGCCGGTGACGATCGACATCACGGCGTAGCGGTGCAGGTTCAGGCCCTCGAGCGTGAGGAGGGGGAAGAAGAGCCACCCCTGGAAGCGCATGAAGGTCTTCATCGCGCCACCCTTGACGGCGGCGGCGTCCTCCGGCAGGAACCGGATGCCGTCGGGGGCGATGTCCGGGTCCTTGCCGACGGTGTTCGGGTTGCCGTGGTGACGGGTGTGCTTGTTCATCCACCACGAGTAGCTGAGGCCCACGAGGAACGTGCCGAGCCAGCGGCCCGCGCGGTCGTTCCACTTCTGGGACTCGAACACCTGACGGTGCGCGGCTTCGTGCGACAGGAACGCGAACTGCGTGAACAGCACGCCCAGCGCACCGGCCACGATCAGCTGGAACCACGAGTCACCCAGGAACGCGAACGCGACCCAGGTGAGGGCGAGGCTGCCGACGAGTGCGCCGAACAGTGCCCAGTAGAAACCGGTACGACGGCGCAGGAGGCCGTTCTCCTTCACCTGCGCCAGGAGCGCGGAGTAGGTCGAGGTGCCCTTGCGGGCCCCCGTAGCGGGACGAGTGCGGGTGTAACCCGGAGCGAGCGGAGTGGTGGTCATGTGGACCGCCTTCCGGTACGGATCGGTCCTTCAACCGGTTCGAGGGAGTTCACGCGATTGCGCTTGCGGCGACCCTAGGGGCCGAACTTGCGTGTTCACCGTGGTGTCCAGAACACGTTGCGCAGTGCACGAACTCAGCCCGCGTGGCGCTCCGGACCGTCCGCGCACCGACCGGACGATGCGCGCAACGTCTGTCCCGGGTACTCCCCGAACCGACGGAAGTACGTGCCCGAGAACCGCCCCAGGTGCCGGAAGCCCCAGGCCATCGCGGCCTCGCTCACACTCGTCTCGTGCCGGCTGCTGGACTCCAGTGCCGCGCGCACCCGATCGAGCCGCATCCGCAGCAGGAACGTCATCGGCGACACACCGTGCTCCCGCATGAAGGCCGTCTGCAGGGTCCGCGGGCTCACGCCCACGGCGTCGCAGATGTCGGCCAGGCACAACGTCCGCTCGCAGTGTCCTTCGAGGTAGGCCTCGGCGAGCTCGACCGTCGACGGCGTCACCGCACGGCGGAGGACCGCGGGCGTCCGCACGCCGAAGGCTCCGAGTACGGCCTCGACCAGCGCGACCTGCGCACCGGTCCGGGCACCGGACGTGAACCCGTCGCGCGTCGCGGTGACGGCCACCTGCTCGACGCACCGGCGCAGGTGTTCGAGGGCAGCGACGGCGGGCTCGGCACCCCGCGTCGGCAGTTCGGACGCTGCTCCCAGCGACGAGCGCACCTGGTCGAGGAGCGACCGGTCGATGCTCACGAGCTGCAGCGTGCCCTTCGGGGCGCGCACCGAGAACTCCCCGGACGTCGGCATCAGGACGGGCGTGCCCGGGCGGGTCTCGAGGACGACGCCGTCCTCGACGGCGATGCGGACACCTCCAGTGCTCGACCACCCGACGACGATGCGGTCGATGGGCTCGAAGACCCCGGAGAAGCCGGAGGTCGCCGACGCGGTGACGAGGCTCACGCAACCGTCCCGTCGGGTCCGGTAGCGGAAGCGGAACGGCAGCCGGAAGGCGTCGTCCTCGACGTCGAAGCGCACGTCACGGCCGTGCCCGGCCTGGGCGAGCACGCGTGCGGCGAAGGCCCGGTCGGTACCGGATCGTTCGGTGCGGCGTCGCTGCGCGTCGATCCTCGCGGTGACGGTCCGGGCGGCGTCGGTCCCGTGGACCGCGGTCAGCACGGTGCCTCGTCGAAGCGCTGTCCGCAGCGGTGTTCGAACCAGGCGCGGGCGTCCTGCAGGCTCGCTCGCCGGTCGTGCTCGTGCAGCGCCGCCATGAGCGTGCAGTCGAACCCGTCCACCGTGCGCTCGATGAAGCCGAGGAGCATGTCGGGATCCCCCCATGCAGCTGCGGCGTCGACCACCCGCCAGCACCCGGCGTCGACCGGCTGGACGCGGATGTCCGTCGGGTCCGTCGCGGCGAGCGCACGGATCCGGTCGGTGTGGACGACCTGCTGCCAGACGGCGGCCTCGGTCATCACGGTCGTGGACCCCTGGCGGTGTCCCATCGCGCCCTCCCTGTCGGTTCGATGTGGCGCATCGCTTCGACCGCGATGCACGAGACACTTTCAGTATCGACAGGACGATTCCGGTCATGTCAGGGGTTGACTTCGTACCGCGCAAGGTGGATCATCCGTCGCCTCGATCGGTGCCCTGGGAGCGCGCCATCGGCGGGTCCCGTACGGTCGGCGCATGAGCGACGGGAGCAGCGCGACCCAGGACGGCCCGCCCCGACTCTCGCGTGCGGTCCGGGATGCGATGCGGTTCGTCCACGAGCAGGCTGCGACCCACATCACCGTCGCCGACGTCGCCGCGGCCGTGCAGCTGTCGCCGCGGAGCCTGCAGAAGCGGTTCCAGGCCGAGATCGGGCAGTCCCCGGGAACCTTCCTGCGCGCCGTGCGCCTGGAGGGTGTCCGTCGCGACCTGCAGGAAGCCTCCGGTGCGCCGGACCGGCGGACGATCGCGGAGATCGCCGAACGCTGGCAGTTCAGCAACGCGGGCCGGATGGCTGCGGCGTTCCGTGCGGCGTACGGCATCGCGCCCTCGTCGGCGCTGCGGTCCTTCGTTCCCGAGGACGACGAAGACGGCGCACCGAGCCTGTCGGACCGGAGCCAGCGACGCTTCCGCCTGGTGCTCGACTGCGAGGTCGACGTCGACGACGCGAAGGCGGTGCTCGCCGGTGCCCTGCAACGCGCGGGGACCGGTCCGTGGCGGGACTACCGGCCGGACGGCGGCAGCGAGGACCTGATGGCGTTCCTGCTCGGCAACGCGGTGCGGACGGTGGTCCGTGAGACCTCCGGCGTGACGCTGGTGGCCCTGGACGCGATGCTCCGGGTGCAGGACGAGCAGGGGTCGTACCCGCCCGCAGAGCTGCCGGCCTGGCGCGCCGGCCCACCGCCGAACGTGCCTGCGCCGTCCGGATCGTCCGACACCGACCAGCGCGTAGGATCGAGAGACGGCAGGGAAGGCGCCCATGGATGACGCATTCGAGCGTGCACTCCGTGCGCTCCGGTCGGCGGAGATCGCCGACGACGAACTCAGTCGGCCGTTCGCGCTCGCGCTGCCGATGGGCGGTGTCTCGATCTCGACCTTCGGTGACCTGTGCCCGAGCGAGACCGTGTCCGCGACCGACGAGGTCGCCACCCGGATCGACGAGATCCAGCTCGACCTGTCCGAGGGACCGTGCTGGACCGCGCTCGCGACCGATGCTCCAGTGCTGGAAACGGATCTCGTGCAGCGTCCGAACGCCGCGTGGCCCGCCTTCAACGATGCCGTCCGGAGCGAACCCGTTGGCGCGGTCTTCGCGTTCCCGGTCGCCTTCGGGCCGTTCCCGCTCGGCGCGATCGACGTGTACGTGCCGGGGCCCGCGACGATCGAGGACGACACCGTGCGGCAGGCCATGACCCTCGCCTCGGCCGTCAGCCGCCGGGTCCTGCGCCGGGCGCTGCGCTCCATCGCGGACGAGGACGACGCCCTGCTCGACCGCAGCCCGTCGTCGCGGCGCGTGGTGCACCAGGCCACCGGGGTCGTGCTCGCGCAGCTCGACATCAGCCCCGAGGACGCCTACCTGCTGCTGCAGGGCCACGCCTTCGCCCGCCGGACGACGATGCGGCGGGTGGCGGAGGAGATCCTCGACGGCACGGTCCGGTTCGAGAAGCGAGGCGACCTGATCGAGGAGGTCCAGTGACGACGGCAGGCCGAGAAGCCCGGATCCTGGAGACGTTCACGTCGCTCGCCGACACCCTGGTGGACGCCTACGACGTCGTGGAACTCCTGCAGACCCTGGTCGAGACGTGCGCCGACGTGCTCGACATCGACGCCGCGGGCATCCTGCTCGCGAACGACGACCAGGAGCTCGAGGTCGTGGCCTCCACCTCCGAGGCGACCCGGCTCGTCGAGGTGCTGCAGCTCGACGCCGAGGCCGGCCCCTGCATGACCTCGTTCGCGACCGGACGGGTCGTGACGTGCCCGGACATCGAGGTCGCGCCGGCGGAGTGGGCGACGTTCCGCACGGGAGCGCTCGCGCTCGGGTTCCGCTCCGTGCACGCCGTCCCGCTCCGGCTGGGGAGCAACGTCATCGGCACGCTCAACCTGTTCGGGGCCGGCGTCGGTGCCCTCGCGGAGTCGGACCTGCGCGTCGCCCGGGCCCTGGCGGACGTGGCCACGATCGGCATCCTGCACGAACGGTCGCTGCGCGAGCACGAGGTCGTCCGCGCGCAGCTGCAGCGGACCATCGGGTCACGCGAGGTCATCGAGCAGGCCAAGGGCGTCGTGTCGTACCTGCGCGGCGTCTCGATCGAGGACGCCTTCGCGGTGATCCGTGGGTACGCGCTCGAGCACCACGAGCCGCTCTCCGAGGTCGCCCGCGCGATCGTGCAGCGCCGACTCGTCCCGTAACGAGCCCGGCCCGTCCCCCGGGTCCGGTGCCCCTCCGCCCGCTACGGTGAGCGGATGGGCAAGGTCACGCTGCAGGACGTCGCCGCGCACGCCGGCGTCTCGATGAAGACCGTGTCCAACGTCGTCCGTGGCTACCAGCACGTCAGCGACCCGATGCGCAGCCGGGTGCAGGCCGCGATCGACGAGCTGGGCTACCGCCCGAACGTCTCGGGCCGGTCCCTGGCGACCGGACGCTCGAACATGCTCGCCTTCGCGTTCCCCGACCTGCGGCGTCCGTACTTCGCCGAACTGGCCCACGTGTTCTCCCGGGTGTGCGCCGACCGCGGCTACCAGCTCCTGCTCGAGGAGACCGGCGGCGACCCCGACGGTGAACGCTCGGCGGTGCGGGGACGCGAGGCCGGTGTGGTCGACGGGGTCGTGATCCACCCGCAGGTGCTCACGCCCGAGGCGATCGACCGGATCCGCGGGGACACCGCCGTGGTGTTCCTCGGCGAGGACGTCCGGCCCCCGCACGCCGACCAGGTCGTCATCGACAATGCCGGGGCTGCCACCGAGGCCGTCGCGCACCTCGTGGCGCTCGGCTGCCGCCGCATCGGGTTCTTCGGGCACGAGACCGGCCCGTCGTCGCGCACGTCCGGACTGCGTCTGGACGGCTACCGCGCCGGACTCGTCGCCGCGGGCCTGCCGTTCGACGACGCGTTGCTGGTCCCCCGCGAGGTCGGTGACGCCGCCGGTGCCGAGGTCGCCTTCGGCGCCGCGCTCGACGCCGGGTTGCGGGTCGACGGTCTGCTCTGCCGCGACGACCTGGCTGCACTCGGGGCGCTCCGGGCGATGCGTCTGCGCGGCCTGGACGCCCCCGGCGACGTCGCCGTCGTCGGGTGGGACGCGGTCGGCCTCGGGTCGAGCCTGGTGCCGAGCCTGACCTCCGTCGCGCCCGACACGGTCGCCCTCGCCGACACCGCGCTCGACCTGCTGGTCGAGCGGATGGACGGCTCCGACGTGCCGGGCCGGCTGGTCACGGTCGGCCACCGCCTGCTCGTCGGGGAGAGCGCGCCGTACGCGGACGGCACGTCCGACCGGGCGGCGCACCAGGGCGCCTGACGACAGACGGGAGGCCCGTGGCGGTGCTGCCACGCGCCTCCCGTCCGCAATTCCCCGTCGACTGCCGTCAGCGGCCTGCGGGAGCCGACTCCCCCGGGTGCACGCTGCCGAGCAGCTCGACGACGACGTCCCGCACGGCGTCGGGCAGCCCGACGGTGCCGAGCTCGACGATGCGGTCCGCACGCGGCAGGTCCTTCGCCACGACGTCCCACGCCTCGAGCTTCTCCGGGTTGCCCGCCTGCGCGCCCTCGAGGACCCGCCGCACGGCCTCCCGCGCGTCGACACCGATGACCGGAGCGCCGACCAGCGTGACCGATCCGCCCGACGCCGAGTCGACGGACAGGTCGACCGAGAACCGGTCGGCCGAGCGTGCCGAAGTCGGTTGCCCGTCGGCCGGTGCGGCGAGGAACGTGATCCGCCAGTCGCGGTGGGCGGGGACGACGTCGAGGGCTCCGGTGGTGGCGTGCACCCGGAACTCGGCGTGCTCTGGGTCCCAGGTCAGACGGGTCCGGGCGGTGCGGCTGCCCTCGCCCTCGTGGTCCTCGACCAGGGTGAAGTCACCCGCCGCACCCGGTGCGACGAGGACCTCGAACGCCGTCGGGTTGACGGTTGCGTCGAGCTGATCGGCCGCCGCGAGTGGCAGGATCCCTCCGGCGCGCAGCAGGACCGGCACCGTGTCGAGCGTGCGGTGCAGGTCGACGAACCGGTCACCTGCGTACACCGTGCCGGTGAAGACGTCGGTCCAGGTGCCCGGCGGCAGCCAGGCCCGGGCGACCCCGTGTCGGCTGACCGGGTCGCGCGGCGCCACGATGGGGGCGACGAGCAGCTCCGAACCGAACGCGTAGGTGTTCGGCACCCGGTACGCCTCGTCGCGGCGCGGCTCCAGGTGGTACAGCGGCCGGACCAGCGCGGTGCCCTCGGCGGTGCCGTGGTTCATCGTGTGCAGGTACGGCACCAGCCGGTGGCGGAAGCGGAGTGCCTCCCCCATCGCGGCACGGGCCTCGGCCGGGAACACCCACGGCTCCTTGCGGATGAACGGGTTGTTCGCGGAGTGCAGGCGCATGATCGGCGAGAACACCCCGAACTGCACCCAGCGGGTGGCGAGCTCGTCGTCGCGGACGCCGCGCGTGTGGCCGCCGATGTCGTGGCTCCACCAGGGGTAGCCGATGTTGGCGGCGGTGGCGGTGAACTCGGGCTGGAACGCCAGGGACGCCCACGACACGACGGCGTCGCCGGAGAACCCGACGGCGTACCGGTGGCTGCCGGGGCCGGCGTAGCGCGAGAAGGTCATGCCGTCGACGGGCGCCGGGACCGCGGTTGCGTCGGTGTCTGTGTCTGTGTCCGCGGTCGTGTCGGCGGTTGCGTCGCTCGACGCCGCGTGTCGCGCCGAGTCGAGCAGGTGGAAGTGGTTGAGCAGCCACAGCGGGTCGACCCCGGGCAGCCCGGTCTCACGACCCTGCTGCCAGTCGATCCACCAGAAGTCGACTCCCTGCTCCTCGATCGGGCGGTGCAGCTGCTCGAAGTAGGCCTGCAGGAACCGCCGGTCCGTCGGGTCGAACGGGATCGGCTGCTCGGTCTCCGGGTCGACGCCCATCGCCCGCGCCACCGCGGGGTAGGCGTCCTCGAACGCCCGCACGCCGTCTGCCGGGTGCAGGTTCAGCGTCGTGCGCATCCCCCGGCGGTGCAGCTCGGCGAGGAAGGCCTCGGGGTCCGGGAACAGCGACGGCTCCCAGGAGTACCCCGTCCAGCCGTTGCCGAAGCGCGGCGGGACCGAGTCCACCCGGTGCCAGTCCATGTCGATGACGGCGACCGAGAACGGCAGGTGTTCGGCGGCGAAGCGGTCCAGCAGCTCGAGGTACGAGGTGTCGCTGTACGGGTGGTACCGGCTCCACCAGTTGCCGAGTGCCCACCGCGGCATCCGTGAGGGCGGCCCGGAGACGGCGTGGTACGTGCGGAGCGCGGCGTCGTAGTCGCGGCCGTACGCGAAGACCGTGACGTCGCGGCGCCCGGGGACCCGTGTGCCGATCCAGCCGTCGTCCGCGAACAGGAACGACTCGCTGTCGTCGAGCGCGGTGATGCCGTCGCGGGCCAGGATCCCCGACTCGAGCGGCATCCGGCCGTCGACGTCGTCGAGGGTGCGGCCGGTGCCGCCGAGGTCGCGCGGCTCCTGCCCCCAGCGCCAGCGGTTGGCGTCCGGACCGGTGGTCTCGACGACCAGGCCGCTCGGGCTGAAGGGGCGGCCGTCGTAGCGCAGGCGGGCGCGATCCGTGGTGACGACGACGCCGGCGGCGGTGCCGGTGCCGTCGGCGGCGGCCGTCCGCTCCACGGTGAACGCCGGCACGGGCAGGCGTCGGCGCATCGCGAAGGTCGACGCCCGGTCCTCGAACCCGCCGTCGTCGCTCCACTCGATGCGGAACGCCCCGGCGTCGAGCACGGTGATGCGCCAGTGGTCGCCGGTGACGACGGCTGCGGTGTCGGCGACCGGGTCCGACCCCGGGAACGGACGGATGGTGGGGAGGACGGCGCCGGTGGTGCCGGTCGTGCTGGTGCCGGTGGTGCTGCTGCTCACGTGGTGCCTCTCAGCTCTTGACCGCGCCCTGCGTCACGCCGCTGATGACCCAGCGCTGCGCGAACAGGTAGACGATGATCGTGGGCGCCATCGCCATCAAGTACGAGGCGAAGGCGACGTTGTAGTTGGTGCCGAACTGACTCTGGAAGATGTTCTGCACCACGGGCAGGGTCTGCAACCCCGGATCCGCCGTGATGAGCGACGGCATCATGAAGTCGTTCCACGATGCCAGGAACGCGAAGATGCCGACCGTCGCGTTCATCGGGCCGAGGAGCGGCAGGATGATCCGCCAGAAGATCTGCCACGTGGACGCCCCGTCGATGCGGGCGCTCTCCTCGAGTTCGACCGGGATCGACCGCAGGTACGCCGAGTAGAGCAGCACGCTGAACGACAGTTGGAACATGGCGTGCAGGATCCCGACGCCGATCGGGTTGTCGAGGCCGATCTCGGCGGTCAGCTTGATCTGCGGCAGCGCCACCACCGGGAACGGCAGGAACATCGCCGCGAGCAGGTAGACGAACGAGTACCGGAAGAACCGCTTGTGCCAGTTCCGGACGATCGCGTACGAGGCGAACGAGCTGAGCAGCAGCGTGGCGACCACGGTGAGCGCCGCGACGCCCAGCGACACCGAGAAGGACACCGGGAACCGGGTCAGCTGCCAGGCCTCGGCGAACGAGCCCGGGTTGAACGGGAACGGCAGCGAGAGTGCATTGCCGTCGACGGACTGCTCGGTCGTCTTGAACGCCATCGAGAGCGTCACGTACAGCGGGATGAGCACGGTCAGCGACGCGAGGCCGAGGACCACGGTCAGCGTCCAGTTCGTGCCGCCCAGTCGTCGGCGGTGGCCGCGGCCGGAGCGACCGCCGCCGCCGGTGGTCACGGCGCGGGTGTCGGTCGGGGGTCGTGTGTCGATGGCGGTCATGCGAGTCGCAGGTTCCTTCCGCGGGTCGCCGCGAGCTGCAGCACGGAGATGAGGACGGTGATGATGAAGAACACGGTCGCGTTCGCCATCTGGTAGGCGTAGTCGCCGCCGGTGAAGCCGCCGAAGATGGTCATCGCGACGCTGCTCGTCGCGCTGCCGGGGCCGCCGTTGGTCAGACCGACGATCACGTCGTAGGCGCCGAGGTAGCCCTTCACACCGAGCACGGTGTTGATGACGATGAAGCCGCCGAGCAGCGGGAGCGTGATCGAGCGGAGCTGCTTCCAGCCGGTCGCGCCGTCGAGCGCACTGGCCTCGTACAGCTCTTCGGGGATGGACGTCAGGCCCGCCGTGTAGATGAGGAGCGCGCCGGGCACGGTCTGCCAGGCGGACACGATCACGATCGCGAGCCAGGCGAGGTTCGGGTCGCCGAGGATGCTCTGCTCGAGCGGGCCGAAACCGACGCTCGTGGCCAGGGCCGGCACGGTGTTCGAGAACAGGAAGTTGAACACGTAGGCGACGATGATCCCCGAGATCACCATCGGGATGACGAACACCGACCGCAACCCGGCGGCGAACCGGATCTTCTTCGCCAGGGCGATCGCCAGGGACAGCGCGACGACCTGCGTGACGACGACGGTGACGGCCGCGAAGCCGAGCGTGAAGCCGTACGACGCCAGGATCGCCGGGTCGGAGACCAGCGCCTTGTAGTTCTCGACGCCGATGAAGTCCCACTGCCCGAACCCGAGGTAGTCGGTGAAGCTGTAGAAGACGCCGACGCAGGCGGGGGCGACGACGAACGCCGTGAACAGCACGAGGGCCGGCACGAGGAACAGGTAGTACATGCCCTCGGTGCGGCTGAGTGAACCGACACCGCGGGAACCCACACGCCGGTGCGTGCGGGCTGCGTCGGTCGCCGGTCCGGAGGTGTCCGGGTCGGTGTCGCGGGAGAGCGGGGTCTGCATGGTCATGGTGACTCCTGTGTCCTGGTCCGGCTCAGACCGTCGCGGAACGGCCGGCGAGCCGCCGCCAGTCCGAGTCGAGCCGCTGCAGCATCGAGGTGAAGTCCCCGCTCCGGATCGCCGACTGCAGGTAGTTGCCGAGCGGGATCGACGTGGGGATGAAGGTGCCGGCGCCCTGGTAGAACGCGGCGTCGTCGACGTACTGCTGCAGGCCGGCGAGGCGCTCGTCCTGCTGCGGCGGTGCGTCGATGCGGGGCGAGTACGCCAGGTTGTCGCGGTTGTAGGCGTCGATGACGTCGGGCTGCATGAGGAACTCGACGAGCTCCCTCGCCTGCTCCGGGTGCTCGGACGCCGTGGGGATCCAGAGCCCGAGGTCGATGTTGACCCGGGCCTTGCGGTCGCCCGGGTCGTTCGACACCGGCAGGGCGAAGGTGCCGACCGGCAGCTTGTCGTCGATCAGCGCGATCTGCCCGAGCGCCCACGGGCCCTGCAGGTACATCGCGGCCTCGCCCTTGCCGAACGCCAGGTTGCCGTCGGCGTAGGCCCGGGTGGCGTGGTCGCGGTTGAAGAACGACGAGATGGTCTTCGCGCGCTCCATCGGCACCGCGAAGTCCTTCTCGAACGACACCTCGGAGTCCGGGCCGACGTCGGCGCCGAGGGCCTTCATCTTGCGGAAGAACGAGCCGGTGTCGACGAGGCTGCCCACCGAGTAGTCGAACAGGCCCTGCCAGAGCGTCCAGGTGTCCCGGTCGGTGGCGTAGATCGGCGTGATGCCGGCCTTCTGCAGTGTCCGGCAGACCTCGACGAACTCGTCCCACGTCGTCGGGACCGGCAGGTCGTGCTCGGCGAAGATCCGCTTGTTGTAGATCACCCCGGCCGCGGCGAGCGAGTACGGCAGCACGCTCGTGCGGTCCTCGAACTTCGCGTACTGGTTCGTGAGGGTGTCGATGTCCGGGCGGACCCGCGCCGCCGACGGCAGGTCACCGAGGTCGCTGAGCACGCCGCGCGAGATGTACCGGGCGAGCTCGAGGTTGTCGTTGAAGCAGCCGACGTCCGCCGGTTCACCGCGGACGAACTGCGGGGCGATGGCCGCCGTGCTGTCGTGCACGACCGACAAGCCGGTGTGCTCCCCCTCGAACTTCCGCAGCAGCTTGTCGAAGTACGCGATGACCTCCTGCTTCTGCTCGTAGAAGCGGAGCGTCGTGGCACCACCGGCGGCACGCCCCGGGGTCGCGCACCCGGCGAGCGCCATCGTGCCGAGTGCGATGCCACCGGCCGCGCCCGCGAGGAATCCCCGCCGGCTCACCGCCGCCTGGAGTGTTGCGGTCCTGCTTCCCACCATCGGGTCTCTCCCTCGTCGCGCATCGTCGCGCAGGCTCCTGTTTACAGCGCTGTAAAGCGTACGTCAACGTTGTAATCGCATGTGGCAGTGGTCAGTGCGCCCCACGGACGGGAGGCACGGTGCCAGCCCGCCCCGCGCCTCCCGTCCGCCGCGCAGCGCGTCCACCGCCGCGCGCCGCCGCCCACCGGGACGGACACGGCGCGGAGCTGGCAGGATCGTCTGATGGCTGAGGACGAACGGGACATCGCACTCCGGGTGGGGCACGAGGAGCTCCGCATCCGCGGGGTCTACGAGACGATCAGCATCATCAACGACGTGATGGTAGCGCTCTGGTTCATCGTCGGCAGCGTCCTCTTCTTCTCCGAGAGCACCACGAAGGCCGGCACGTGGCTGTTCCTGATCGGGAGCATCCAGCTGCTCATCCGTCCCGTCATCCGGCTGTCGCGGAGACTCCACCTCGGACGGGTCGGCCGGGGGAACCCCACGGAGTCCGCGCGCGATTTCTGAACCACGACACGCCTGGGCGAACACACAGGATCGCGAGCAGGCACCATGGACTGCATGGCAAGCACCACTCCTCCCCTGCCCGGACCCGTGACCACGACGCCGCAGTTGCGGCGGTGGGTGTTCTGGCCCGCCGCCGTCATCGTGCTGGGGTTCGTGGCCTTCACCCTGATCTCCCCCTCCACCGCCGAGGCGCTGTTCCTCGGTCTGCAGGACGGCATCGTCAAGAACTTCAGCTGGTACTACGTGCTGATCGCCGCGTTCTTCGTCGGCTTCTCGCTGTTCGTCGGCTTCAGCCGCTTCGGTGACATCAAGCTCGGCAAGGACCAGGACGAGCCCGAGTTCTCGACCGGTTCGTGGTTCGCACTGCTCTTCGCCGCCGGCATGGGCATCGGCCTCGTCTTCTACGGCGTCTCCGAGCCCCTCAGCCACTTCGCCTCCCCGCGCCCCGGCGTCACCGGCACCGAGAAGGAACTCGCGCAGCAGGCACTGACCCAGACGTTCCTGCACTGGGGCCTGCACGCGTGGGCGATCTACGTCGTCCTCGGCCTGGCCCTGGCGTACGCGATCCACCGCCGGGGTCGCCCGGTCTCGATCCGCTGGGCCCTCGAACCGCTGCTCGGCAACCGGGTGCGCGGTGGCTGGGGCAACCTGATCGACGTGATCGCCCTGGTCGGCACGCTGTTCGGCGTCGCGACCTCGCTCGGCCTCGGGGTCATCCAGATCGGCGCCGGACTCGAGAGCGCCGGCATCGCCGACAGCAGCATCGTCAGCCAGATCGCGATCATCGCGGTGATCACCGCCGTCACGATCGTGTCGCTCGTCACCGGCGTGACCAAGGGCATGAAGATCCTGTCGAACTTCAACCTGCTGCTCGCCGCTGCACTGCTGCTCTTCGTGCTCATCGTCGGCCCGACGCAGTTCCTGCTCCGTGACTTCGTGCAGTCGATCGGCTCCTACCTGCAGAACATCGTCGGCCTGTCGTTCAACGTCACCGCCCAGCAGGGCGCCGAGGGCGAGGCCTGGCAGGGCGCCTGGACCACCTTCTACTGGGGCTGGTGGATGTCGTGGGCACCGTTCGTCGGTGTCTTCATCGCACGCATCTCCAAGGGCCGCACCGTCCGCCAGTTCGTGTTCGGTGTCCTGCTCGTGCCGACCGCGCTCACGTTCCTGTGGTTCGCGGTCCTCGGTGGCACCGCGATCCACCGCCAGACCGACGGCTCGGGCGGCCTGATCGGCTCGGACGGCTCGGTCGACATCGAGGGGTCGCTGTTCGCGGTCCTCGGCGACCTGCCCGCCGGCATGGTCCTGACCTACGGCGCGATCCTGCTCATCGGCGTGTTCTTCGTGACCTCGTCGGACTCCGGGTCGCTCGTGATGGCGATGATCGCGTCGGGCGGTGACATCGAGCCGAAGAACTGGCTGCGGGTCTTCTTCGCCGGTGTCGCTGCGCTGCTCGCCGTCGCCCTGCTGCTCAGCGGTGGACTGAACGCGCTGAAGACGGCGGCGATCACGACCGCGTTGCCGTTCAGCATCGTCCTGTTGCTCACCTGTTGGTCGACGATCATCGCCTTCACCCGCGAGCGCCGTGCCTACGACAAGGCCGAGCGCGAGGTCCTGCTCGAGCACGTCGGCGCCTACTACGGCCTCGAGGTCGAGGCGCCGACCGAGCGTCCGGCACGGTCCGGCCTCGGCCGTCCGTGGGCCGCGGTGAAGAACCGTGTGCGCGGCGGCCGCGGAACCACCTCCCCAACGGTGGGCGCCGGTGCGCTCGACGACTTCCCGGTGCGGCCCGAGTCGATCTCGGCCGACCCTGCGGTCGACCCGAGCCTCGACGCGCGACCGGCAGCGGACGACGGGCCCGCGACGGAGCAGCCGGAGCGCTGACGGGCGTCGACGCGACCACCTGACGGACGGGAGGCACGGTGCCAGCTGGCGCCGTGCCTCCCGTCCGTCAGTGCGTCAGGTCTCGGTCCGTGCGGACGCGACCTCGAGGGTCACGACGACCGCCACCACGGCGAGCGCCGTGACCGGCAGCGACACCGCCGGCACCGCGATCGACGCGAGGACGACGAGCACCAGGGCCACCACGACGGCGTTGGCCCGTGCCGACAGCGACGGCCGGATCGCGAGCGCCCAGATCGACAGCACGAACACCGCGACCGGCACCGCGACGGTCGCGGCGACCGAGGCGGACGACAGCGCGACGTGTCCGGCGTCGGCGCTGACCGCGACCTCGATGCCGGCGGGCAGGGCACCGGCGGCGGCGAAGACGAAGTAGTGGCCGTAGCCGAACACGAGCGCGGTGGGGAGCGAGCGGATGTGTGCGTGCTGCTCGCGGGAGAAGTAGATCCACCACATGCCGACGGTGATCACCAGCCCACACCCGGCGAGCGCCAGCAGGGCTCCGAGGTGCTCGGTGTGCGCGAGGGCATCGATCACCGCGCCGGCCGATGCCACCAGCCCCTCGCCCAGGACGATGAGGGTGAACAGGGAGAACCGCTCGGCCAGGTGCCGGGTGTGCCACGGGGCCGTCCCCGTCGAGGTCTGCGCCCAGATCGGCACCGACAGCTCGGCGAGCACGAGGAACGGTGCGGCGTACCCCCAGACGTCGTCAGGCAGGGCGAGTGAGACCACCCAGAGCACCTGCACGACCGTGATGCCGACGGCGTGCAGGGTGGCGGTCCGCCGGTAGCGGGTGGAGGACGCGGCGGCGCGGATCCACTGCCCGACCAGAGCCAGCCGCATGACGACGTAGCCGATGACGCCGATCGTGAAGTCGTTCTCGACCATGGCCGCGTGCACCCCGGCGGCGAGGACGAGCACCCCGGCCATCTGCACGAAGGTCATCACCCGGTAGAGCCAGTCGTCGGTGTCGAACGACGTGGCGAACCAGGTGAAGTTCATCCACGCCCACCAGATCGAGAAGAACACCAGCCCGTAGGCCAGGACGGCGGAGGCGACGTGTCCCTCGAGCTCGATCTCGTGCAGGTTCGTCGCGGCGAAGCCGACCGCGACGACGAACACCAGGTCGAACAGGAGCTCCAGCGGGCTCGCTGCCCGGTGTCGCTGGTCGGGGTCGCGCGGCACCATCCGGCGCAGTCCGATGGTCGGCATGGGGCCAACGGTAGGGCATCCCCAGAACGCGGACTGCTGACGGCGGGACCGGCCCGGCCGATCTGTCCGTGTGCAGGCCCCGCACCACCAGACCCAGCCCGTCTCGGCCGTGTACGTCGTGTCCGGCCGAACCCCTCCGACAGGAGTCCCGGTGACCTCACCGCGTCCCGCCGTCCGTCCCAGGTCGTTCCGCCGAGCGGCCGTCAGCGCCACCGCCGGCGCACTGACCGCCGCCACGCTGCTGGCGTTCGCCGTCACCCCGGCGCACGCCGCGACCTCGGACATCCCGCGCTCACCGGCCGATCCGACCGCTGCGGTGGCCGCACCACAGGAACAGCCTGGAGGCTCGTCCCGCGTCGGCCCGGCCGCGGACGGCGTGCAGGTGGGTTCCGGCTCCTACGCGCCGGCCCCGCCGGACGAGATCACGGACATCGCCGACGTGCGGAAGACGCTGGACCAGCGGCTGTACATCGACCCGTCGAAGGCCGGCGAGCCGGTGCCGACGAACCAGTGGTGGACGGACCTGCTGGTCAGCAAGTACTCCGGCGACATGTGGGCGTACCCGTTCGTCTCGTCGAACAGTGCCGCGGGCACGAAGCTCACGATCCCGACGCGGTGGAACAGCGACGGCACGGCGATGCGCCTGGAGTCCCCCGTGACGGTGGGCGGGACGGTGGAGCCGACCCCCGACGCGAGCGACCGCACCCTCGCCGACTTCGAGGACGGCCTGCCCGACGGCTGGACCGCGACCGGTGACGCCTTCACCGCCACCGCCACCGGGACGGCCGTCGGGCAGAGCGCGGTCTCCGGGCGGCTCGGCGGACGCTTCCTGAACTCGTTCAGCGACGAGGACGGCGACGGCGCGACCGGCACGCTCACGTCGCCGGCGTTCACGATCGACCGTTCGACCCTGGCGTTCCTGGTCGGCGGTGGCCGGCACCCCGACCACGAAGCCGTGCAGCTCCTGGTCGACGGCGACGTCGTGGCGAGCAGCACCGGGACGGACAGCGAACAGCTGCGCTGGGACAGCTGGGACGTCTCCGCCCACCGAGGGCAGTCCGCGCAGCTGCGGATCGTCGATGACCTGCGTGCCGGGTGGGCACACGTGCTGGTCGACCAGGTCCTGCTCACCGACGCCCCGGACGGCCTCGCTGACCGCTTCGCGACCACGTTCCGGGCGAAGCAGGCCGATGCGCTCCGCTGGGGCGACTGGAACGTCAGCTGGCGGATGCCGCAGGACGGCCCGGGCGGGCAGTACATGGACGTCACGAGCGTGCAGGGTTCGCCGTACGAGTGGTTCGAGTTCCACGGCATGACCCCGCGCCTCACCCTGCAGGACGGTGCCGAGATCACCGATGGGGACGGCGAACCGCTCGACCTGCCGGTGACGACGGACCGGTTCGAGATCCGCCAGGACGGCCACGTCTTCGGCGTGCACGCCCCCGACGGGACGACCTTCACCCGTGTCGGGAACGCGCTGGAGGCCTCATCCGGCACGCCCTACCTGGTGCTCAGCGCGGTGCCCGAGCAGGGGCTGTCCCTCGATGACCTGCACCGCACCGCTTTCGCGGTCCCCCGTGACACGACGATGACGTACTCGTACGACCCGGCGGCGGCGAACGTCCGCCAGCAGTGGTCGATCCGCACCGACACGCTGCAGGGCGACGACCACGACACCGTGCAGGGCTGGCTGCAGCACCAGTACGCCGACGCCACCACGAACCTGCGCTTCACCGGCGCCACCTACGAGACCCCGCGCGGCACCATGCGGACCACCGTCGGCCACGACGGCTGGACCCTGGACTACGCGTTCACGGGCATCACGCCGATCGGTGCCACGCCCGAGGCGGTCGGGGACGACCCGTACTCCGAGCGGGTCATGCGCGAGTACCTGCACGACTACGCCGCGAAGACGACGTACGGCGGGGACACCTACTGGGGCGGCAAGGACGTCCTGCAGCTCGCCGAGTACATGACCATCGCGCGGCAGATCGGTGCCACCGAGGACGCCCGGACGCTGCAGGACACCCTCGAGCGCGCCCTGACCGACTGGTACACGTACACGGACGGCGAAGCGGAGCACTTCTTCGCGATGTACCCGACGTGGAAGGCCCTGATCGGGTTCGCCGACTCGTACGGGTCGGCCCAGTTCAACGACAATCACTTCCACTACGGGTACTTCGCCGTCGCGACCGCCATGCTCGGCCGGGTCGACCACGAGTGGGCCGCGAAGTACCAGGGCATGGCGACACTCGTCGCGAAGCAGTACGCGAACTGGGACCGCGACGACGCCCGGTTCCCGCACATGCGCACGTTCGGCGTCTGGGAGGGCCGGTCGAACGCCGGCGGTGTGTCGTCACCCGGCGGCAACAACCAGGAGTCGTCGTCCGAGGCGATCCAGTCCGAGGCGGGGCTCTTCCTGCTCGGCTCGGTCCTCGGCGACGAGGAGATGCAGGCCGCCGGTGCGGTGCAGTACGTCACCGAGCGCGCGGCCGTCCGCGACTACTGGCAGAACGTCCGCGGCAACCCCGCCTCGGCGTCGTACGACGGCAACGGCGCGTTCCCGGACGAGTACGAGCACGGGCAGGCGGGGATCCTGTTCGACTCCGGGCAGGCCCACGCCACGTACTTCTCCGGCGACCCCGCCTGGATCTCCGGCATCCAGTGGATGCCGATCGCCCCGTGGTTCGACTACTTCGGCTGGGACCCGGGCTTCTCGAAGGCCCTGATGCGCGAGATGATGGCCGCCCGCCCGGAGTCCATCGGGCAGGCCGGCGTCACCGACGGCAACGCGGCACGCATCCAGATGCTCACGAAGAAGTGGTGGGGCGTCGGCAGCTACGGCGACGTGAAGATCACCCGCGACCGCCCGGCCGCGATCGGTGAGCTGCAGGACGCGATCCGCGCGGTCGAGACGAACCACCCCGGGTACATCACCCGGCGAACCGCGGCGAACCCGCTGTACGTCCCGGCCACCGACACCTTGCTGGTGAGCGTGGAGGACGACGGACGGGTGGTGTTCCCGGACCGGTACTGGACGCCGGAGAACCTGCCCGACTCGCTGGTGCCCACTGAGCTCGACGGTCCCACCGCCGACCGGAAGCCCCAGGACTGGCCGACGCCGTCCCCGCTGATGCCGTTCCTGGTGGACGACTTCCGCGCCGACACCGCAACCATCGACCAGCTGTACGGCGTCGACCTCACCGACCACACCCCGGGCGAGGACACCGAGCACGCCGCACGGGTGTTCAGCGGCATGGGTGACGCCCTCGGCAACGTCGTGCTCGGGTTCCTCGGGCAGTACGACCCGGACACCTACGCCGACGTGCACGCCGCACTGTGGGCCGCCGACGACCCGGCCGTGACCGGACAGTCGATGGCTGGCCTCGTCTACCACCAGGCGATGTCGAACCGGACCGTCGGCACCGAGGTCACCGACCGGCACACCTCGGACCCGCTCAGCCAGGTGTTCCGCGCACCGGACGGCACGATCAGCTACGTGCTCGACAACCCCGACACCGTGCAGCACACGTACGACGTCTACGAGGGCACCGAGGTGATCGGCCAGATCGCGGTCCCGGCGCAGACCCAGATCACGTCGCACCTGGACGCGCGGCTCACCGAGGTGGTCGTCAGTACCGAGGGGGCCCCGAAGACGATCGTCCCCGGTGCGACCACGACCTTCACCGCCACCGGCTACGACCAGTACGGCGCCACCGTCGCGCTGGACGACGTCACCTGGTCGACCGACACCGGCACGATCAGCGCCGACGGCGTCCACCGTGCATCGCAGCGTGCGGAGCGAGCGACCGTCACCGCCACGATCGGCGGCGTGCACGGGTCGTACGCCTTCCGGGTCGCACCGGCACCGGTCCTCACCGGGTTCGACGTCACGCCCGGCTTCGACCGGCTCGTCGTCGGGACGCCACAGCGGTTCCGTGCCGCCGGCCACGACCAGTACGGCGACCCGGCGGCCCTGCCCGCCGACGTCACCTGGTCGTTCACCGGTGCCGGAAGCGCCGGGACCGACGGCACCGTGACGACCACCGCCGCGGGCTCCGGGTACGTCGTCGCGACCGGTGGCGGTGTCGAGGGCTCGGCGGTCGTCGCCTCGGTGACGTCGATCCCCGACGCCGCAGCGGGTGCCGACGTCGACGCGAGCTCCTCGGACGGCGGGAACGTCGCCGGGAAGGCCGTCGACGGGGACCGCAGCACCCGGTGGGAGAGCGCGCACGGTGTGGACGAGGTCGACTACACGATCGACCTCGGGCGACTGACCGACATCGGCACCGTGCGGGTGGACTGGGAGAACGCCGCCGCCGCACGGTACGTGCTGCAGGTCCGGGACACCGCCGACGGCCCCTGGCGCGACGTGCGGACCGTCGACAAGACAACGGCCGACATGGACACGGTGCCCGTGGGCGAGACCGCCCGGTTCGTGCGCCTGCACCTGACTGACCGCCTCACCGGGTACGGGTACTCCATCTGGGAGGTGCACGTGTCCGGCACCCCGGCGGCCTCGACCGTCGACGTCGAGGACGTCCTCGTCGCGCCGCGCACCGCGACCGTCCGCACCGGTGACACGGTCCGGATGGCGGCCTACGGGTTCGACCGCCACGGGTTCGGCGGGCGGCTCGCCGCGGACCGCCCGGAGTGGGCCGTCGACGGCGGCGGAAGTGTCGAACCGGACGGCGTCGTCACCGCAGCGACCGAGGGCGGCGTGACCGCGACGGTCACGGCCACCGTGCCAGGAGCATCCGGGACGGCCACCGTCACGACCCTCGCCGAGGCGACCGACGGTGACGACGACGGCGGAACGGCACCCGCCCGCTCTCGTGACGTGGCCGCCGGCAAGCCCGTCACCACCTCGTCGGACGAGCGCGGCGACCTGTCCGGCGGCAACGCGGTGGACGGCGACGACCGGACCCGGTGGGCCAGCGCAGCACGCGACGGTGAGTGGTTGGCGGTCGACCTCGGGCAGGTCGTGCCGATCGACCAGGTGCAGCTCGACTGGGAGGCCGCGTGGGCCGAGGCCTACCGCGTCCAGGTCCGCGACGACGAAGACGCCCCCTGGCGGACCGTCGCGGAAGAAGCCCACGGGACCGGCGGCGAGGTGACCCACCGGCTGGAGGGCGACGACGTCACCGGCCGCTGGGTCCGGGTCGTCGCGGACCGCCGGCACACCGCGTTCGGCGTCTCGCTCTGGGCGCTCCGCGTCACCTCGACGCAGGGCGAACCGACGCCGGACCTGGCACGACGGGCGACCGTGTCGTCATCGGCCGACGAGGGCGACGGCGTGCCCGCGCACAACGCCGTGGACGGCGACCCGGGATCGCGCTGGGCGAGCGGGCACACCGACGACCAGTGGCTCGCCGTCGACCTCGGCGCACCGCACCGCCTGCACGGCGCGGTGCTCCGGTGGGAGGACGCCTTCGGACGCTCCTACCGGATCGAGGCGCGGAACGCGGGCGACGACGGGTGGACGACGCTCGCCACCGAGACCGACGGTGACGGCGGGACCGACCGGCACGCCCTGGACGGCTCGTGGCGGTACGTCCGCGTGCACGGTGTCGAACGGGCGACCCCGTACGGCTACTCGCTGTACGACCTCGAGATCCGGTAGCCGGGGCAGCACCCGTCGGACGACGCCGCCGCGGTGCGGTTACGTCGTCCGACGGATGCCCCCGACCGGCCGGACCACGGATCCTGGCGGGACACCACCCGCACCACGTCAGGAGCACGGACCATGACCAGCACCCCCCTCGAGACCCTCGGCATCATCGGCGCCGGCAACGTCGGCGCGCAGATCGCCCGCCGCGCGATCGCCGTCGGTCTCGACGTCGTCCTCGCGAACTCCCGCGGGCCCGAGACGCTCGAGTCCCTGATCGACGAGCTCTCCCCCGGTGCCGGAGCAGCCACCGTCGCCGACGCCGCCCGGGCCGGTGACGTGGTCGTCGTCTCGATCCCGATCAACGGCTACCGGGACCTGCCGGCCGAGGCGTTCGCGGGCAAGGTCGTCGTCGACACCGGCAACTACTACCCGGAGTTCTTCGGACCGGTGGACGAGCTCGAGCAGGGCGCGGTGCCGACCACCTCCGAGCTGCTCCAGCAGTCGCTGCCGGATGCTCGCGTCATCAAGGCGTTCAACAACCTCGGCGCCGCCGACGTCACCACGGACGGGTCCCCCGCCGGAACGCCGGGGCGCCGAGCCCTGACCGTCGCCGGGGACGATGCGGACGCGAAGGCCGTCGTCACCGAGCTGCTCGACCGGTTCGGGTTCGACGTGGTCGACGTGGGACCGCTGAGCGAGGGCTGGCGGTACGAACGCGACCAGCCGGCGTACGGCGTGCGGCATGACCGGGCCGGCATGACCGCCGCTCTGGCGGCAGCGGCTCGCCGCTAGCCCGCCGCCGTCACCCCGGGCGCCGCCTGCGCCTCGGGGTCGTCCCGCACCGCAGCCGCGACGAGGGTGTCGAGCAGCCCGGGCCAGCGCGCCTCGAGCGCGTCCCGGCGCAGCTGCACGGCGTGCTCGCGTCCCGTCACACGGGTCCGGGTCAGTCCGGACTCGCGCAGCACCTTGAAGTGGTGCGAGAGCGTCGTCTTGTGGATGTCGAGTCGGTAGTCGGTGAGGTTGCACGGGTGGTAGTCGCCGTCCGACAGTCGCTCGATGATCACGAGTCGCGCGGGGTCACCGGCCGCCCGGAGCACCCGAACGAGTTCGAGGTCGTCGACGTCGGGCAGCGGGAAGGGGTCGTGCCCGACCTTCGACTCTTCGTTTGACATGCATCAAACCTATCAGGAATGATCTCAATGGTTTGATGCTTGTCAAACAAAGCCGAGGCAACGACCTCGGAACCGAAGGAGTGACCACCGTGCCCACCACCACCGACCCCCGCGTCACCGACAACCGTGCCGCGATCCGCGCCGACCGACCGCCCATCGGCCGCATCGCGATCGTCACCGCGGACCGCGTCGAGGACGTCGAGTTCTTCTACCCCTACTACCGGTTCGTCGAGGCCGGCTACGACGTCGACGTCCTGACGCCCGACGGCGGGACCGTCACCGGGTACGTCGGCCTGTCCCTGCGGACCGGGCTGCAGCGCGTCGCGGACGCCACCGCCGAGCACTACGACGCGGTCTTCATCCCCGGCGGCCTGGCCCCGGCCGAGGTCCGGACCGTCCCCGAGGCCCTGGCGTTCCTCCGGGACTTCGCCGCCACGGGCCGACTCATCGGTGCCGTGTGCCACGGACCCCAGGTCCTGGCCTCCGCCGGGCTGGTCGACGGACGCAGCCTGACGTCCTGGCGCGAGGTCGCCGACGAGGTCCATGCGGCCGGCGGCACCTGGATCGACGAGCCGGTCGTCGAGGACGGCCAGTTCGTCACCGCCCGGAAGCCCGGCGACATGCCGCAGCAGCTGGCCCGGATCCTCGAGCGGCTCGCCACGGCACGGACGGAACGCGACGATGTCTGATCCCGTCCGCACCCCCTTCTCCGCGTCCGCCACCGCGGCCGACGTCCTCGCCGACGTGGACCTGCACGGCCGCCGGTACCTGGTGACCGGCGGCGCCTCCGGCATCGGCGCGGAGACCGCCCGCGCCCTCGCCGGTGCCGGAGCCGAGGTCGTCGTCGGGGTGCGCGACACGGCCCGCGCGGACGCGGCGTTCGCCGACCTGGAGGCCCGTGGCCTGGTCGTGCCACGTGCGCTCGACCTCAGCGACCTCGGTTCCGTGCGCCGGTTCACGGACGCGTGGCAGGGCACGGTCGACGGGGTGGTCGCCAACGCCGGCGTGATGGCCCTGCCCGAGAAGCAACTCGCGGCATCGGGTTGGGAGATGCAGCTCGCGACGAACCACCTCGGCCACTTCGCCCTGCTGCTCGGGTTGCGGGAACACCTGTTCGCCGCCGGGTCCGCCCGGGTGGTGACGGTGAGCTCGACCGCGCACCTGCGCTCCCCGTTCCACTTCGAGGACCCGCACTTCGCCGTGCGTCCGTACGACCGGTGGACCGCCTACGCGCAGTCGAAGACGGCCGACGTGCTCCTCGCGGTGGGCGTCGCGGACCGCTGGGCGGAGCACGGCGTCACCGCGAACGCGGTCATGCCCGGCTGGATCAGGACCCGGCTGCAGCGCCACCTCGACGACGCGACGCTCCGGGCGATGGGCGCACTCGACGACGACGGCAACCGGATCGAGCAGCCGTTCTTCAAGACCGCGGCGCAGGGCGCGGCGACGTCGGCACTGCTGGTCGCCTCCCCTCTGGTCGCCGGCGTGACCGGGCGGTACTTCGAGGACAACCAGGAGTCGCCCGTGCTCGACGACGGCACCGGCCACGACCGCGGGGTGGCGCGGTACGCGCTGGACCACGGTGACGCGGAGCGGCTCTGGACGCTGGGTTCCGGATACGTCACCTGACGGATGCTGCCGGGACGGGCCTCCTGTCAGCGTGGAGCACGCCACGCACCATCCGTCACCAGCGATCCACGAGGAGCCCACCATGACCGGAAACCCGAAGCACATCGCCCTGGAGCCCGCCGCCCAGGAGTTCGTCGACGCGACGTCGAACCCGCCGTTCCTGAACGACCTGCCGCCCGCCGAGGGACGCAAGGCGGTCGACTCCGTGCAGGACTCCCCGATCTTCAAGCCCGAGGTCGACGAGGAGTGGCTGGAGATCGAGGGCGGTCCCACCGGCACCGTGAAGATCCGCCTGGTCAAGCCGGCCGGCACCACCGCGAACCTGCCCGTGATCCTGTACGTGCACGGTGCCGGCTGGGTCTTCGGCGACGCCCACACCCACGACCGCCTGGTGCGCGACCTCGCCATCGGGTCGAACGCCGCCGTCGTGTTCCCGGAGTACGACCGCTCCCCCGAGGTCGGCCACCCGGTCGCGCTCGAGCAGTCCTACGCCGCAGCCCAGTGGGTCGTCAAGGAGGGCGGCGAGAAGGGGTTGGACGCCTCGCGCTTCGCGGTCTCGGGCGACTCGGTCGGCGGCAACATGGCGATCGCCCTGGCGCTCCTCGCCGCCGAGCGCGGGGACGTCGAGTTCGTGAAGCTCGTCGCCTTCTACCCGGTGACGAACGCCGCGTTCGACACCGGCTCGTACGAGGAGTTCGCCGAGGGCTACTTCCTCACCCGTGCCGGCATGCAGTGGTACTGGGACCAGTACACGACCGACGAGGCCGTGCGCGCCCTGCCCACGGTGTCGCCGCTCCGCGCACCGCTCGAGGTGCTCGCGACGCTGCCCGACACCCTCGTCATCACCGGTGAGGCCGACGTGCTCCGCGACGAGGGCGAGGCCTTCGCGGCACGCCTGCGCGAAGCCGGCGTCAAGGCGACGAACGCCCGCTTCGGCGGTATCGTCCACGACTTCGTGATGGTGAACGCACTGCACGACACCGAGGCCGCGAAGCACGCGCTGATGCTCGCCACCGCGTCGCTCCGTGCCGCCCTTGCCTGAGCAGGAGCGTGCCCGCGCGAGCACCCCGGAGACGCTCGAGACGCTCGTCGCGCGCGAGGAGATCCGGACGCTGCTGGCGACCTACGCCCGCGGGGCCGACCGACGCGACGCCGTGCTCGAGGCGTCCGTGTTCACCGAGGACGGGGTCGTCGTGTTGTACGAGGGCGACCCCTCCTCGCACGAGCCGGTCGACACGATCCACGGTCGAGCGCACCTGGCCGAGACGTTCGCCGGACTGATCGCCCGGTACGACGTGACGACGTACCTCAACGGCCAGTCCACGATCCGGTTCACGGGGCCCGACACCGCCGACGGCGAGACGTACTGCGTCGCGTTCCACGTCCTGCACGACGGCGGCGAGCGGGTGCTCCTGACGATGTCCATCCGCTACCTCGACCGGTTCGTCCGGGTCGAGGGCGCGTGGGCGATCGCCCACCGGGACCTCGTCTTCGACTGGACCGACCGGTCCCCGTCGCACACGTGACTGAGACCGCCACCGCACACCGACACCGACCACCGACCACCGACCACCGACGGAGACACCATGTCGCAACCGCTCGAATCGCTCATGCACGCCAACCTGTTCGAGGTGTTCGGGGAACGCGACCCGGACCGCCGCCGCGCCGCCATCGAGCGGACCTACGCCCCCGACGTCGAGTTCCTGGACCCCGACGAGGTCGTCACCGGCCACGACGCCCTGCACACCAAGGCGCAGCGCCTGCTCGACGAGGCTCCCGGTTTCGTGTTCTCGCCGGCCGGCCCGGTCTACGAGAACCACGGGATGGGGTACCTCGCCTGGCACTTCGGACCGGAGGGAGCGCCGCCCGTCGTGTCCGGGATGGACATCTGCTTCGTCGAGGGTGACCGCATCGCGAAGGTCTACACGCTGCTGACCAGCTGAATCCACCCGCAGACGCCCGACCCGCCGCAGTGTCACGCACCCTGCGATGATGGTCGGGCGTCTGGACGGTGGGCGAGGCAGGAGGACACGGGCGATGTCGATGCAGCACGAGGTGCCCCCGGAGTCCCCGTACGCCTACATGAGCGCCGAGCAGGTGCGGACCTGGTACGCCTACATGAAGCTCCAGCTGCGCCTGCGGTACGAGATGAACCGGCAGTTGCGCGCCGACAGCGACATCTCGCTCGCCGACTACGACGTCCTCGTCGCCCTCACGAGCGAGCCGGGCGGCGAGATGACGATGTCGGCCCTGGCGACCCGCATCGGGTGGGAGCGCAGCCGTGCCTCGCACCACGCGAAACGCATGGCCGAACGCGGGTTCCTCGAACTCCGTCGGAGCGAGCACGACCGGCGCACCACCGCCGTCGCCCTGACCGACACGGGCTGGCGGACGCTCCGCGAAGCCACGCCGCGCCACACCGAACTCGTCAAGGACATGTTCTTCAGCGACCTGCGCGAGGACGAGCTGGCGGGCTTCGCCGACGTGCTCGAGCGCGTGTACGAGTCAGTGCTCGAGCACGGCACCCTGCCCCGACCGGCCGACCACCCCTAGCTCCGCTTGCCCTCACGCACCAGCGCGACGTAACTTAGGTGAAAGATCACCTAAACGAGCGAAGGGCAGCGTGTGGACGCCGAACGAGCCGTGTCACCGCCGCTCCCCGACCGTGCACTGTTCGGCCGCGCGGACGAACTCGCGGCCCTCACGCGCCTGCTCGACGACGCCGCGGCGGTGACTGCGGACGGGGCGGCCGAGGACGAAGCGGCAGAGCGCGGCGCCGCGGTCCTGGTCGAGGGTGAGGCGGGCATCGGCAAGACGACGCTGCTCGCCGCCGTCGAGCGGCACGCGCGGCGGACCGGCTTCCGCGTGCTGACCTGCACCGGCATCCAGGGGGCGAACAGCGTGGGCTTCGACGGCCTGCACGAGCTGCTCCACCCACTGCTCCCCTTCGCGTCTGCCCTGCCGCCGCGCCAGCGCACCGCACTGCTCACGGCCCTCGCGGTCGAGGACGGCCCGAGTCCGGACCGCCTGCTGGTGAGCACCGCGACGCTCGGGCTGCTCGAGGAGGCCGCGTCGCACCGTCCGGTGTTCGTCCGCGCCGAGGACCTGCAGTGGCTCGACCGGTCCACCACCGAGGTGCTCGACTTCGTGGGACGCCGGCTCACGCACACCCCGGTCGTCGTCATCGCGGCGGTCCGGACCGGACACGCCCCGGACGCCGTGCCCCCGTGCAGCTTCACGCGGTTCGAGCTCGGACCGCTCGCCGACGACGCCGCCGAGGCCCTGCTCGACGCCCACGCCGGCACCCTGTCCACCTCGGTCCGGCGACGGGTGCTGGCCGAGGCCGGCGGCAACCCACTCGCCCTGCACGAACTGCCCGTCACCTGGACCACGGGCGGCCCGGCCACCATCGCGTCCCGGCTCCCCACCACGCGGCGGCTCGAGCAGGCGTTCCTCGAGCAGGTCGCCGCCGTCCCGTCCGGCAGCCGCTCGTTCCTGCTGCTCGCCGCGGCGGCCGACGACGCCGGCCTGCAGGACGTCATGGCGGCGGCCCGCACGATGGACCTCGGGGTCGACGACCTCGAGCCGCTCGAGGAACTCGGGCTCCTCCGCACCGACCTCGTCTCCTTGCGCTTCCGCCGCCCGCTCCTGCGCTCGGCGGTGATCGGCAACGCCTCGGCCGCTGCACGGTCCGCGGCGCACCGGGCACTCGCGTCGGTGGTCACCGACGGCATGCGCGCCGCCTGGCACCGGGCTTCGGCGACGTTCGAGCGGGACGAGTCCATCGCCGCCGACCTCGAGACCGCCGCGGACCGCGCGGCACAACGGGGTGCCCGCCCCGAGGCGGTCCGGGCCTACGAGCGTGCGGCCACCCTGTCGCAGGGGGTCACCGGTCGGGCACGTCGGCTGGGCCGGGCTGCCGAGACCGCACGGGCCGCAGGCATGACGGCCGAGGCGATCGAGCTCCTGGAGCAGGTCGACTCCCTCGCCGCCGACCCCGAGACGGTCACCGAGACCGCCGTCACGCAGACGGTGCTGAGCCTGACCACGGGTGCTGCCGGTCGACCACGCATCGAACTCCGCCGGATCCGGCCCGTGCTCGCCGGCCCGGAGCACGCGGACCGGCTCGTGCGGGTGCTCTGGGCGGCGGCCCTCAACGCCCGCGGCCGCAACCTGCCGCGATCGGAGTGGAAGGACATCGAGGCGGCCCTGCTCGCGACACGCTCGGCGAGCCCGCTGAAGTCGGTGGCCCTCGCCGTGCTGGCGCCGCTCGGCTCCGCCCAGCACCTGCGCACCGAACTCGCACACCTGGTGCCGCAGCTCACCGAGCAACCGCTCGCGATGGCGTCCCTCGCGATCGCAGCCGAGTCCCAGCAGGACCTCGAGACCGCGCTGACGTGCTGGGAGCTGGCGTACGAGCGTGCACACCAGCTCGGCGCCGTCGCCGACGAGACCCAGGCGCTCCGCGGCCGGGCGACGGTGCTCATGCTGCGCGGGCGGGTGCGGGACGGTCTGGCCGACGCCGAGTACGCCGTCCGCATCGCCCGCGACGTCCAGCTCCCGCTCATCGCCGGGATGGCCTACGCCACGCTCGCCCGGGGCCACGCCCTGCTCGGCGACGACGAGGCCGCGCTGGCCGCCCTGCGCGAGGGCTCGGAGTTCGCGCACGGCGGGCGGCTCGCCCTGGCCAGCGCCGACGCGCGGTGGGCAGCGGGACTGGTCGCCCTCGGTCAGCGGCGCCACCGGGACGCCCAGATCGAGTTCACGCACATGACCGTCCACGCGACCCGGTCCCTGTGGGCGATCGCCGACCGCGCCGAGGCCGCGGTCCGGGGCGGTCGACCCGATTCGGTCGTCGAGAACCTCGCCGAGGCCGAGGCGGTCGCCCGTACCACCGGGTCCGCGCACCTGACCGCCCTCGTCGTGCGGAGCCGGGCCCTGCTCGCCGAGGGCACGGACTCGACGGGAACCGACACCGACGGCGCGGGCGGCGCGGACCCGGAGTCCCTCTACGCCCGCGCGATCGAGGCCGGCCGCCTCGCGGACTCCCCGGTCGAACTGGCGAGGACCCAGCTGCTGTTCGGCGAGTGGCTCCGCCGCGAGCGTCGGGTGGTCGAGGCTCGGCTGCACCTCCGCGAGGCGCTCCACGCGTTCGACGCCGCCGGCACCGCGGGCTTCGCCGCCCGCGCCGCGGCGGAACTCCGCGCAGCCGGCGAGGCCCCGGAACGGGCCGACAGCACGACGGCGCCGACACGCGAACGGCTCACACCCCAGGAGCTGCAGATCGCGCGGCTCGCCGCCGCCGGCATGACGAACCGCGAGATCGCGGACCGCATCTACCTGTCGCACCGCACCGTCAGCACCCACCTGTACAAGGTGTTCCCCAAGCTCGGCGTGACGAGTCGCACCGAGCTGGCGGCCGCGCTGGCGGCGTCCGGTCCGACGGACTGACGCACCGGGCGACGACCTGGAGGCACGGGTTACGTCACGCAACGGATGCACCGTGGGCGGACCAGCTGCGAGCCTCGTGGCGGCGACCCGGCATCGGGTCGCGACCACGACGACCACCGGGAGGCGCCCATGCCGGAAGGCTCCGCCGACGACACCGCCGACCACGCGGCTGCGCGGCTGCCGGACGCGCCGAGCGCGTTCTTCACGGCCCTCGTGACCGAGCACTTCGTGCTCCAGACCGCGCGCGGCATCACCGTCTCGGAGTCGTCGACCCGGGCAGCGATCTACCTGACGACACTGTCGAGCGCCCTGGTGGCGTTCGGGTTCCTGGCCGACACCGACTTCGCCACGGGCTACCTCGCCGTGGTGATCCCGGTCGTCGTGCTGCTCGGGGTCTTCACCTACGAGCGACTCGTCCAGACCTCGCTGGAGGACGTGGTCGCCCTCGCCGCGATGCAGCGGATCCGCCGCTGGTACGGCACGATCCTGCCCGGCGCCCGGCGGTACTTCCCGGTGCCCGAGGACCGGATCGCGCCGAACGAGCTGCTCGACATCGGGCTCCGGCTGTCCTGGCACGGGGTGTTCTTCACGCTGTCGAGCGCGATCGCGGTCGTGAACTGCATCGTCGCCGGTGCCGGGGCGGCACTGCTGACCGCGAGCACGTGGGCGCCGTCCGGGTCCCTGGCGACCGGGGTGGTCACGGCCGTCCTGCTCGCCGGTGTGCACGGGGTCTACCAGGAGCGTCGGTACGCGCGGGTCCTCGGCATCCTGCGGTCCGACACCCGAGAACGACGACGAGAACGAGACGGACTGACACCATGACCGAACCCCTCCTGCAGGCACACGACCTGACGAAGTCGTTCCCCGGGCCGGAACAGTCGAGGGTCCCGGTGCTCCGGGGTGTCTCACTGTCCGTGCTGCCGGGCGAGTTCGTCGCCGTCGTCGGCCCCAGCGGCTCCGGCAAGTCGACGCTGCTGTACTGCCTGTCCGCCCTCGAGCCCTACGACAGCGGATCGGTGTCGATCGCCGGGCAACGCCTCGAGACCCTCCGACCGAAGCAACTGCAGGCACTCCGCCGTTCGACGGTCGGCTTCGTGTTCCAGTCCTTCAACCTCATCCCGTCGCTGACCGCGCGGCAGAACATCGCGCTGCCCGCCAGCCTCGCCCACCGGCCGGTCTCCGCGGACCAGGTCGACGCGGCGCTCGCCTCGGTCGGACTCGCCGACCGCGGCGACCACCGACCGGGCGCGCTGTCCGGCGGGCAGCAGCAGCGGGTCGCGATCGCCCGGGTCCTGGCGTCCGAACCGCACGTCGTGTTCGCCGACGAGCCGACCGGCGCGCTCGACACCACCGCCGGTGACGCGGTCCTCGACCTGCTGCGCCGGGTGGCCGACGGTGACAGGTCGGTGGTGATGGTCACGCACGACCTCGAAGCGGCTGCGCGTGCCGACCGTGTGCTCGTCCTGCGCGACGGGGCCGTGCACCGCGAGCTGGCGCACCCGGACGCCGCCGCGGTCCTCGAAGCACTGACCGCCGCCGCGCAGGAGGCCTGACGTGCTCCGACTCGTCCTGAGCGACCTGCGGCAGAACGCCGGCATCTGGATCGGCGCACTCGTCGTCAGCGCAGCCACCGCGGCGGCTGCCGCCATCGCGGCCGGGATGCTCGAGACCGGCTTCGCGCTCATCGGGTCAGGCAGGCCGACGGACCTGCTCCGGGCCGGCGGCCTCGCCACGCTCGCCTCGCTCGTCGTCGTGCTGACGATCATCGCCGTCACCGCCGTCCTCGGCAGCGTCACCCGCCTGACGATCGACCTGCAGCGGCGGGGCTACGCGCTCTGGCAGCTGGTGGGGGTGCCGTCCCGCACGGTCACGGTCGTCGTCCGGCTGCAGCTCGCCGTCGTGGCACTGGTCGGCAGCACGATCGGCTGCCTCGTCGTGGCCCCGTTCGTGCCGGCGTTCCTGCACTTCGGGCTGTCGGAGTCCGACGGGCTCCGGGACCTCGACGAAGGGTTCGGACCGACCAGCGCCGTCGCGGTCGTGCTCGCGGTGACGCTCGTCGTCGTCCTGAGCAGTCTCCGGCCGTCGCGCCGAGCCGGTCTCGTCCGCCCGATCGAGGTCCTGCGGGAGCCCGAGTCCGTCCGCACCCGGACGACCTGGACCCGCTGGGCCGCGAGTGCCGTCGCACTGCTGCTCGCCGGGCTCCTGACCAGCTCGATCGTCGACGCCGGCGTCCGGACCGGTGGCCAGGTGCTGCTGATCGGGCCGCTCCTGACGGCGGCCTGCACCGCGATCGGCCACGCGGTGTTCCCGGTCGCCCTCCGGGCATGGACCGCGGTGGTGCCCACGCACCGATCGGCATCGTGGTTCCTCGCACGCAACGCCGCCGCGTTCTCCGTCGACCGGAGCAGCGCCACGGTGAGCGCGCTCGTCATCACGATCGCCCTGCCCGGAAGCCTCTTCGCCGGCTTCGACACCCTGGGTGACGCCGTGCACCGGACCACGGGGTCGTCATCGGGTGGTGGACTCGACCTGCAGAGCGTCCTGCTCATGCTCGGCGGGCCGCTGCTCGTTTCGCTCTTCGGCGCGGCCGCCACCGTCCTGATGGCCGGACGCACCCGCGAGCAGGAGGCCGCGCTGGTCGAGGCCGCCGGCGGGTCCCGCGCCACCGTGCTCGCCCGCGCAGCCTGGGAGTCCGTCATCCTCGTCGGCACCGCGGTCCTCGTCGCCGCCGTCGTCCTCGTGCTGACCGGCTGCGGACAAGCCGTCGCGCTCGCGGTCACCGTCCCCGGCACGCAGCCCCACCTGGGTCTGCGAGCCGCCCTTCCGGCCGCCCTCGTGAGCCTCGTGCTCATGGTGGCCGCCGGCACGATCCCCCTCCTCGCGGGACGCAGACGCAGCATCCCGCTCGTCCTCGCCGCCGACTGACCCCGAACCAGGAAGACCCCTCTTGCGCATCCTCTTCTCCGGCGTCCCCGCACTCGGACACCTCCTGCCCCTCGTCCCGCTCGCCCGTGCCGCACAGGCGGCCGGCCACGACGTCGCCCTGCTCACCAGTGGTGGGATGCGCGAGCCCATGGCGACCGAACTGCCCACGGTGCCGGTCCTGGCGGCCGGACCCATGCCTCCCGACCTGTTCGCCGAGGTGGCCCGCCGCATCCCCGGCAGCGACCCCGCGAACCGGCCCGAACCGGCGGCCGTCGCCGAGTTCTTCGCTGGCACCCGCGTCGACCTGACCGCCGACGACGCCGAGCGCGCAGCGCGCGGGTGGCCGCCCGACGTGGTCGTCGCGGACGCCGTCGACCTGGTCGGACCGCTCGTCGCCGCGGAACTCGGCGTGCCGTACGCGATCGTCGCCTTCGGCCCCGAGGTCCCCGAGGAGTTCCGCCGCCCGATGGCCGAGCTCGTCCTCCCCCGCTACGCCGAGCGAGCAGTGGTGCCCACCCCGCCCATCGCCCTGCTCGACCCGACGCCGGTGTCGCTGCAGGCACCCGGGTGGACGCAGCCGCCCGTCACGATCCCGTTCCGTTCCGAACCGCACAGCCGACCCGACACCGCCGCCGCCGCCGAGCCGCTCGCACCGGTCTCGGTGCGCGGAGGACGACCGCGGGTGCTCGTCACCCTCGGCACGGTCTTCGGCGACGCCGCGCTGCTGACGGCGATCCTCGACGGGTTCCAGCCCGACGAGGCCGACCTGGTGGCGACCGTCGGGGTCATCGGCGAGCGCCTCGACGACAGCGAGCACGTGCACTTCGTGCCGTTCCGCCCGATGCGCGAGCTGCTCGAGGGCGTGGACCTGGTCGTCGCAGCGGCCGGCGCCGGCACGGTGCTCGCCGCGGCCAGCGTGGGCGTGCCGATGGTGCTGCTCCCGCAGGGCGCGGACCAGTTCATCAACGCTGCCCGTGCCGCCGAGGCCGGTGTCGCGGTCGTGGTCGACGAGCCGTCGGCGGTCGGCCCGGCGGTGCACCGGATGCTCGCGGAGCGCAGTCACTTCGCCGCGGCATGGCGACTGAGCGACGAGACCGCGCAGCGCCCGAGCGCGACGGACGCCGTCAGGGAGCTCGTCGAACGGGTCGAGCGCGTCGCCTGACGACCGGTCTGGTCAGCGGTCGGTCGGCCCGGGTGCTGCGGGTTCCGGGTCGAACACCGTCTGGGTGAACCGCTGCGCGAGCGGGTCGTCCTGGTCCCCGAGCCGGATGCCGAGCAGCGTGTTGATGAGCATCCCCTTGGCCAGGAACGACTCCGCCGCGGACTCCGACAGCCCGGCCTCCTCGACCAGGAAGTGCAGGATCCGGGTGAAGCCGTCTCGGGCGACCGGTCCGACGACGGGGTCGGCACCGAGCATGTACGACTGCATCACGATGAGGTGCACGCCGTCCTCGGTCGCGAGCGCACGGTACGCAGCGCCGAGGCGGGACGCGACGGTGCCCGGCTGCCCGTCGTCGAGCGCCGCCCGGAACGCGTCGAGCACGGCTTCGAGGCACCCGTCGACGACGGCGAGGAACAAGTTCTCCTTCGAGCCGAACATCCGGACGACGTACGGCTGGCTGATGCCCGCGGCCTGGGCGATGCGCTCCGTGGTCGCGCCGTGGTACCCCTGCCGGGCGAACACGGCGGCCGCCGCGGTCAGGGTGGCCTCGCGCCGCTGGCTGCCGGCCATGCGCTCCGCACCCTTCTGGACCGGACCCCTTGCTGTCGTCATGCCGCGAGGGTATCATCCGATTCCATGAGTAATGAATCGATTACTAACAGCGCTGCGAAGTCTGCCGGCTTCCCCCCGGTCCGCCGGGTGCTGCCCGTCCTCGTCACCCAGGTCCTGGTCGCGATGACCGTCGCCGGAGCGTTCGCCGGCCTGTACATCGGCCTGCAGAAGGCCCCGACACCACACCACCTGCCCATCGCCGTCGTCGGCACCCAGGTGGCCGACGCGGCGGGCAAGGCGCTCGGCGACCGCGCCGACGTGCGCACCGCCGGTTCCCCCTCCGACGCACGCGACCTCGTCCGGTCCCGCGATGCGGTCGCAGCCCTCGTCCCCGGCAGCGACGGTTGGTCCCTGTACACGGCAGGCGCCGAGGGACGGAGCGCGACGACCGCCGCGACCACGATGCTCTCCGGGGTCGCGGCCGGTGCCGGTGCCTCCGTCACCCGCACACAGGACGTCGTCCCGCTCGCGACGAACGATGCCCAGGGGATCGCGGGGTTCTACCTGGTCTTCGGCACGACCCTGGCGGCGTTCATCCTGGCGCAGGTCATGAACTCACTCGGCGCCCTCGCGCGCCTCCGCACCCGGATCGTCGTCACGGTGGTGGGGAGCATCGCCGCAGCCGCGGTGGTCGCCGTCATCGCCGGGCCGATCGACGGCGCCGTCCCCGCAGCGACGGGCGCCGTGATCGTGGTGCTCTCGCTCCTCGCCGTCGCCGTCTCGCTGTCCACGATGGCGATCACCTCGATCGTCGGACCGATGGGCGTGATCGTCTCGACGCTCCTCTTCACAACCCTCGGCAACGCGACGAGCGGTGCGACGATCAGCACCCACCTGTTGCCACCCGTGCTCGCCACCGTCGGACAGGCCCTCCCGCCGGGTGCCGCGTTCGGCGCCGTCACGGGGTTCAGCTACTTCGACGGGGCTGGCGCGACGGGCGCGCTCCTCACGTTGGGTGCGTGGATCGTCGCCGCAGCCGTGTCCCTGTCGGTGGCGCACGGGGTGCGGACCGGCGCCGCACGGCGACGGGACGTCGCGGCGATCGTCGGACCGATGCCGCCGGCCGCCGTCGTGGCGTGAGCGATGCGGTCACCGCGAGCGGCTGACGGACTGGAGGCCCGGTGCCAGCTGGCACCGGGCCTCCCGTCCGCCTGTCGGCACGGCCGATTCGTTGCCGGATCGAGACACCCGTCCGGCCCGGCGTGCGGCATGGTTGAGCCACCGATGGCAGGCAGGACGGAGCGCACGGTGGAACGAGTGGTGGGGTGGGCCACGATCGCGGTGGTCGTCACCGTGACGGTGTCGATGTTGCTGGTGGTCCAGACGACCACTTGTCTCGACGCCGTCCCCGGAGCGGGCACGAGCTCCTGCACGACCACGCCGATGATCGGTGTCGCCGGCACGTGGGTCGCGGCTGTCACCGGCGCCGTCGTGCTCGCGGTCTGCGTCTGGCAGATCGTCCGGGCGGCCCGAGCCGGCCGCGTGCCGATCGACTGATACCGCTCCAGGAATGTGCGGCGGAACAGCCGTGCGAGGATTCGTCAACCGCACTCTCGAGGGGAACAACCGCCATGACCACAGCCCGCACACTCCACTGGGTCAGCACCGTGCTCCTCGCCGTGGGGTTCCTCGGCGTCGGGGCGCTGATGTACGACGCGTCCTACGGCCCGGAGGGCGGCGGCGCGAACATCGGCCTCGGCCTCGCCCTCATCCCGTGTCTCGGATCAGGCGTCGTCGGGCTCGCACTGGGAGCCGCAGCCTTGGTCGCCACGTGGTGGGGCACCCGGGCCGAGCGCTCGCGGACTGCGGTCCGGTGACACAGATGTCCGCCCCGTCCGCTACGCGTCCCTGGACGCTGATCGCCGTCGTGGTGCTGGTCGGCTGGGCGATCGTGACGGCGCTGCTGTTCCCGGTCACGGGGATGGACGAGCACGAGGGGCCCGGCGACCAGGTGTGGCGGACCTCGTCGAGCACGCTCGGCGTGCCGCTCTCACCGGAGTGGGACGTCCTCGTCTGGCTCGCCGCGCTCGCGCTGGTGCCGGTCGTCGTCGTCGGTCTCGCGTTCCTGCTCCGCCGCCGACGACCGCACACCGCGCCCGTCAGTCCGTCGCCGGGTGGCCCTGCCCACTGAGGTGCGCGCGGAGCACGTCACGGACGCTCGTCCACGACTGCACGCCGTAGCGGTCGTTGTCGACGTGGTGCAGCTGCGCCTGCCCGCTGAACATGCTCACGAAGTACTGCATCCCCTGCCATGCCGGGAACGTCTCGTCGGGGTCCTTCGACAGGCGCTTGCCGACGGCGCTCATTGCGGACAGGGTCCCGGTGGTGCCGGCCCACTGCAGCCGGAAGCGCTCCCCCGTCAGCTCCCTCATGGTGCGTGCGACGTCGCGTGCGGTGACCTGGTCGCCCGCCATCTCGATCACCCGCGGAGCATCGTCGTCCAGGGCGGCGAGCGCCGTGACCCTGGCGACGTCGTCCTTCGTGGTGAAGTCGAGCACCTGGTCCGCCGACGACCAGAACAGCACGAGCCGACGGCCGGACAGGATCATCGGGGCTTCGCCGGTCAGCAGGTCGGTGAACATGCCGGTCAGGATCGAGGTCGCCTGCACCGGGGCCGCGTCGAGGTCGGCGGCAAACTCGCGCCGCAGCTCGAAGTTGCGGTTGGTGCCGGGTGCGATCCGCCGGTAGTCGGCCGAGTAGTCGGACGGGATGAACCGCCGGACGCCCGCCGCCACGGTCGCCGCGAGCAGCGCGCGCTGGGCGTCGACGATCACCGGGCGGGTCCCGCTCACGGCGGAGACCACGACGTCGGCGCCGCTCACGGCCCGGGTCAGGGCGTCGTGGTCGCCGTACTCGGCGGCAACCACGTCGACACGGGCGTCGTCGCCGAAGCGTTCTGCGGCGGTCCTGCTGCCGGGCCGGGTGAGGACCCGGACCCGCACGTCGTGCTGGGTGAGCTCGCGGACGATGCGATGCCCGAGGTCGCCGGTGGCGCCGGCGACGAGGATGGTGGTGGTCATGGGCGGGGCCTCACTGCAGTGGTGGTCGACGTGGTCGTCGCGGTGCGCCGTCGGGATCGCTCCGGGACGGCGAGGGGGTGCTGGAACGTGGGGTCTGCCTGGTCCGGTCCGGCGGTGCCGAGCCCGGCGGTGAGCGCGACGCGGGCCAGCAGCCGGCGCAGCGTCGTCTGTTCGTCGTCGTCGAGGTGCCGCATGAGCACGCCCTCGGCGCCGCGCAGGGCGGACCGCGTCCGGGCGAGCAGGGCACGGCCGGCGTCGGTGGGGTGGACCTGCCGCACCCGCCGGTCCGTCGGGGCGGGGCGGCGCTCGACGAACCCGCCCGCCTCGAGCGCGTCGACGATGTAGGTCATCTGGGTCTTGTCGATCCCGAGGCGCTGCGCGAGCCCGAGTTGCGACGACGGCTCCTCGGTCGTGGTCGCGACGAGCACCTGGTAGCCACGGGGACCTCCCGGCACGTCGGCGACCGCCTCGCTGCCCAAACGCGTGAAGCCCTGGAGCGCCAGCGGCAGCGCCCACCCGAGTTCGGATTCGATGCCCTCAGCACCCCAGTCGATCTCGGGGAGTGCGTCGGTCGGCGTCGGACTGTCCATACCGGAGACCGTACCGGAACAAGATCGTCTTGTGCAAAGATCATCTGCGATCAAGACGGACAGCCGCCCTGACGCCGAGCAGCCGAGGACCCCATGTCGGACACCGCAGCCATCACCCCGTTCACCCTCGACGTCCCCCAGGTGGAGCTCGACGACCTGCGCCGCCGTCTGCTGGCCACCCGCTGGCCCGATGCCGAGACCGTCGGGGACACCTCGCAGGGACCCCGACTCGAGAAGATCCGCGCCCTCGTCGAACACTGGACGACGGAGTACGACTGGCGCCGGACCGAGGCGCTGCTGAACGGCTGGGGCCAGTACACGACCCACATCGACGGGCTCGAGGTCCACTTCCTGCACGTCCGGTCCGCCGTCCCCGGTGCCCGTCCGCTCCTGCTCACCCACGGCTGGCCCGGTTCCGTCCTGGAGTTCCGCCACGCGATCGGTCCACTCACCGACCCGGTGGCGCACGGCGGCGACGCGGCGGACGCCTTCCACGTCGTGACCCCGAGCCTGCCCGGCTTCGGCTTCTCCGGGAAGCCGACGACGACCGGGTGGAACACCGCCCGGACCGCGCGGGCCTGGTCGGCACTGATGTCCCGGCTCGGGTACACGGACTGGTTCGCCCAGGGCGGCGACCTCGGCGCCACCGTCACCGCGGAGCTCGCGGCACTGCAGGCCGCCGGGGACATCGGGCTCGCCGGGATCCACCTCAACATGGCGCTGTTCATGCCGACCGACGACGAAGCCCGGAACGCCTCCCCCGACGAGCAGGTCATGCTGCAGGAGAGCGGCCACTACTGGCAGGAGCTGTCGGCCTACTCGCAGCAGATGTCGACCCGCCCGCAGACCATCGGGTACTCGTTGGCGGACTCCCCCGTCGGGCTGGCGTCGTGGATCTACGCGATGTTCCAGGACGTCGGCGGCTCCCACGACGAACACGGCGATGCCGAACGGCTCTTCCCGCTCGACGAGATCATCGACGACGTCCTGCTGTACTGGCTGCCGAACACCGCTGCGTCCTCGGCGCGCATCTACTGGGAGGCGACGCGGACCGGCTGGGCCACCCCGGGCACCGTCGAGGAACCACTGACCCTGCCGGTCGGGCTGAGCATCATGCCCGGCGAGTACGTCCGCGGTCGCGCCGCTGGGCAGCGCGCCGGTACACGGACCTGGTGTTCTTCAACGAGGTCGCGCGCGGCGGCCACTTCGCGATGCTCGAACAGCCGGAGCTGCTCGTCGACGACGTCCGTGCGACGTTCCGCGGGCTCCGGTGACGGCGACCGAGCGGATCACCAGCAGCAGGGCGTAGCCGATCATCACGCCGCCCAGCGTCGGCACGAGCCAGGCGCGCGCGTCGCCCGCGACGGCGGTGTTCACGAACCCCAGGCCGGGGATCGAGTACCAGACCCGCCCCATGACCTGCGCGGCGACGACCCGTTCGGGATCGACGGCGGAGTTGTTGTCGCCCTTGAACGTGAACAGGCGGCGACCGTCGGCGCCGATCGCGACGGCGACCACGCGGTGCGAGATCACGCCGGGCCGATCGACCCGGATCTGGTAGGTGACGATGTCGCCGACACCGATGTCCGAGGGGTCCACCGGGCGGACGACCGCCAGGGTGCCCGGTGGCATCCCCGGCTCCATTGAGCTCGTCAGCACGGTGAGCGGCACCGAACCGGTGATCCGCGGCACGAGGATCGCCAGCGCCGCGAGCCCGACCACGGCGATCAGGAGCAGGACCGCGGCCGTCTGCCCCAGCAGCCGGAGGGCGCTCGACCAGCGGGCACCCTGCGGCTGCGGCTGCGGCTGCGGCTCCCGCTCCGGCTTCGCCTGCAACACTGCGGTCGTCACGACGTGGCCCGGAGGGAGAACAGCTGGAGTCCGGACGTGCTGCAGTCGGCGACCGTCATCGGGTTGGTGGCGGCGGACCCGCTCGACGCCGTCAGGCAGAGGTCGTTCCGGTTGCGGAACCGGAAGAGCCCACTGCCCGCGCCGACCGCTTCGGCCGTCCACTTCTGGGCGCTGATGTCGTTGTCGGGACGGAGCAGGGCGGAGCGGTCACTCGGGGCGTCCCAGTGCAGCGACGGGTTCGACGGAGACGTGATCCGGAGCCAGTCGTCCTCGGGCGTGAAGCGCCAGGTCTGCGTCGCGCTGGTCGTGCAGGACGTCGTGGTGAGCGGCGAGCCGGACGCCGACCCACCACTCGCGACGCACGTGCCGGTGGCGTCGTTCCGCAGGACGTACCGGCTCGTGGACGTGTACCAGCCGGTGGCGTGCTGGATGCCGGGAGACGACGGTGACGCGTGGCCGCCCGCCCCGCTGGCGACCGCTCGCACCGTGTACGCGTAGTACTTCGAGACCCGCAGACCGGTGTCGGTGAAGGACCGGACGGACGCCGACGTCACGCTGACCAGGACGCCGTCGCGGTACACGGCGTAGGACCCGATGCCGCTGGTGTCCGCGGGCGCTGCCCAGGTGACGGTGATGCTGCTGTCGGTCTCGGCGGTCTTCGACGGCACCGACGGGGTGACGGTGTCGGCGACGTTCTGGGCGGCGCGGGCGTGCGCGGTGCCGACCCAGGCCCCCTGGCGGGCGGTGACGGTCGCGTCCAGGGTGGTCGAGCCTCCGGAGAGGTCGAAGCGCTGGCCCTGGCTGACCGACGTCCGCACACAGGTCGAACGGCTCGCGCCGGCGGCGAGGGTGGCGACCACGGGGGCGATCGTCGTGCCCGAACCGGTGATCGCCGCACTCGACGGAGCACCGGAGCAGGGGTTGGCGTTCGTGGACTGCCAGACGTCGACCCGGACGGCGCTCGACACCGCTGACCCGGCGGTCGCCGCGAGCGAGAGCGAGGTGGTGGCGGGGACGGACCCCGAGTTCGACACCGTGACGAGCGCCGTGTGGGACAGCGCGGCCGAGGAGTACGTCGTGGCGAGGTCCTCGACGCCGCGGATGCCGACCGAGACGGAGCCGGTCGTCGCGGCGGCCCGGACGGACTGTGCCGGGGCGGTCCACGTCGCCCACGCCGTCCCGCCGCTCACGAGTTCGAGCGCGACGACCGCGGCGGCCGTCGCTCCGAGCAGGAGCACGCGTCGACGCGAAGTGCGGTCGGTCATGATCCTGCCTGCGTCCCGCTGATGGTCGTGGTGAAGTCGGTGGAGAGGCCCTGCTGCGAGGCGGCTGCGTCGGCCGGCATCGCGACGGCGAGACAGAGGACGACGGCGGCGCCCGGGGGCAGCGCGATGCCCGCGGACCGCGGCGAGGTCGAGTCGAGCGTGCCGGACCACGTGGGGCGCACGCTGCCGGCTCGGCAGACGGCCGCCGACGTCGCAGCGCCGACGGTCACCCGCAGGTCACTGCGGACGCCGGAGGCCGACGTCGTCGTGCCGGCTCGCGCCATCGCGACACCGAGGTCGAGGGGGACGTCGCCGGTGTTCGTCGCGGTGACCACGCCGAACTCGGTGGCACCGGGGTAGAGCGGTGCGGACGGCAGCGCGAGACTGCTCAGCGACAGGTCCGCGGACCCGGCGGTGATCGTCGCGGGCTCGGTCGAGGACCGGGCGCTGAGGAGGGCGAACGTGCCACCGTCGGTGGAGATGGCGACGACCGCCACGATCCCCACCGCGGCGACGGCGAGCAACGTCGCCGTCGGCCAGCCGGTCATCGCGCCCCCTCGGCGCCGGCGGCTCACGCCTGGGTCAGGGTCACGGCGATGGCGTCGAGGTCGACCGACCCGTTCTGCGTGCCGTCCTCGACACCGGGGGTGGTGCTCTTCGGGAAGGCGATGGTCACGCCGACGCGGACGTCCTGCTGCGAGCCGGTCTGCCCGGTCACCTTGTAAGGCGCAGCGGCACCGGAGACCCCGTCACCGGACGCGGTGAGCACCGCGTTCGCCGACAGGTACTTCGCCAGTGCGACGTCCGCCGGAGCCGACGTCGAGGTGGCCTCGACCGATGCCGGGTCCACGGCCAGGGTGGCCTTCAATCCCTTGCCGTTCGCGGTGACGACCATGTCCTGCGAGTAGGTGACGACGTCGCCCGGCACGATCGGGTAGCCGTCCAGTGTCGAGAGCGGCGACCCGCCGTTGACGGTCCAGCTCGCCGCCTGTGTGGTCGGCTTGATCGAGAGTGCGCCGGCGACGATGGTGCCCCCGGCGGTCTCGGCGCTGGAGTTCCAGAGCGCGAAGGTGCCGGCGCCTCCGAGCAGGAGGGCGACGCCCGCTGCGCCGATGATCGAGGCGGTGATGATCTTCTTCATGGTGTGCTCTCTGCGACGTCGAACGTCGGATCTGCGTCGACCACGTGCGGGCGGACAGCTCGATGAGCTGCTGGCAGCCACGCCCCGGGGAAGGGCGCGGCGCATCGACCGGAGAACGTGGTGCTCGACCTGCTGGGAGCGGCAAGTGCAGGAGACGAAGCCCTGCGAGCAGGGACCCGCCGACGGCCGGTCGTGCTGCTTCGCTGAGTATGACATGACAATGCCCCGCGTGCCGATCTGCGCGGAGGCACAGGCAGACTGGCAGGTTGACACACCCTCACCTGCTCACTCGGAGGCGAGAGCCTTGTGGACACAGGTAGATACCGCTACTCTCCGATAGTGCGAATATCTGAACTTGCCCGAGCGGCGGCCACGCCGGTCACCGCCGTCAAGTACTACCAACGCGAAGGCCTGCTGCCTCCCGGCCAGAAGTCGGCGCCGAACCAGACCGCCTACGACGACCGGCACGTCGAACGGGTCCGGCTCGTCCGGGCACTCCTGGAGACCGGCGGGCTCTCGGTCGCCGTGACGAAGCAGGTCCTGGCCGTGCTCGATGCCGAGACCGCACCGCTGGCCGAGGTCTTCGCCGTCGCCCAGTACGCGATGACCACCCCGCGCTCCCCCGAGTCCGAGGCGACCCCGGAGGCCCGTACCCGGATCGAGGAACGGGTGTCGGCCGCCGGCTGGTGCGCGACATCGGACAACCCGGGACTCGAGACCGCGGCCCGGGCGCTCGACGGGCTGCGCACCATCGGGTTCGACGCTCCGGACGACTACCTCGACGCCTACGTGTCGGCAGCGGCGAGCGCGGCACGTGCTGACGTCGCCGCGCTGCAGGACCGCGACGGCCGGACCGCGATGGCGGAGTTGATGGTGATCGGCACCGTCCTCGGCGATCCGCTCTTCGCAGGACTCCGGCGCCTGGCGCAGCAGGACGCCACCCACGAGCTGTTCCCCGTCGCCGAGGCGGACCAGGCCGGCGCATGACCGCTCCGCTGCACGTCGTCCTGGGCGGCAACGGTGTCGTCGGGCGCGAGACGCTCCGAGCTCTCCGCGAGCACGACGTCGCCGCCGTGTCCGTCGGCCGGCGCCCGTCGACACCAGCAACGGCAGGCAACAACGAGAGCGAGAGCGCCAACGCCACCCCCGAACACCTCATCGCCGACCTGCTCGACCCCACCGCCGTCCGCCGCGCATTGCACGGCGCCGACGTCGCGTACCTCGTCGCCGGACTGCCGTACTCGTCGGGGGTCTGGGCCGACCAGTGGCCGCGGATCGTCGACAACGTCGTCGAGGCAGCCCTGGCCGAGGGCACCCACCTGGTGTACCTCGACAACGTCTACGCCTACGGCCGCGTGTCCGGGCCGATGACCGAGGCGACCCCGATCAACCCCTCCGGCCGGAAGGGTGCGGTGCGCGCGGCCGCCCTCGAACAGCTGCGGACCGCGGCCGAACGCGGACTGGCCGTCACCATCGGGCGGAGCGCCGACTTCACCGGCCCCGGGGCGACGACGAGCGTGTTCAACGGGTTCGTCGTCGACCGGATCGCCGCCGGCAAGCGCCCGACCTGGCTGCTCGACGCCGACCAGCCGCACTCCCTCACCGCCACGACCGACGTCGGCGACGCGCTCGTGGTCCTCGGCACCGACGACCGTGCGACGGGCCGGACCTGGCACCTGCCGACCGCCCCGGCGCTGACCGGGCGGCAGTACGTCGAGCTCGCCGGGGTACCCGCCGCTCGCACGGCCGTGATGTCGTCGGCCACGCTGCGCTTCGGTGCGCTGTTCAACACGTCCGCCCGCGAGACGCTCGAGCTGCGGTACCAGTACACCGACCCCTACGTCTTCGACTCGTCGGCGTTCGAGCAGACCTTCGGCGTGCACCCGACCCCCACCGCCGACGTCGTGGCCGCCGCCCTGCTGCACGCCCGGAGCGTGACCCGGTGATCGGCGCCGTCCGCCGAGCGGTCGCGTGGCACCCGGCACTCATGGCCGTGGCAGGCCTGATGGTCGTGTCCGCCGCGGTCTGCCTCGTCGGACTCGTCGTGGATCCCCGGACCATCCTCGGGGCACCGGCGTGGATGAAGCCCCTGAAGTTCTCGCTGTCGATCCTGCTCTACGCCGTCACGTGGGCGTGGCTCATCGCCCACCTGCCGAAGTGGCGGACGCTGGCTCGCCGACTCGGCACCGTGGTCGCCGTGGCCCTGGTGGTGGAACAGGTGCTCATCGTGTGGGCCGCCGCGACCGGTACGACGAGTCACTTCAACGTGTCGAACAGCGTGCACGTGGTGGTGTGGGCGGTGATGGCGGTGGCGATCACGACGCTCTACCTCTGCACCTTCGTCACCTCGATCGCGCTGTTCTTCCTGCGCCTGCCCACCCCGGCACTGACGGTCGCCGTCCGTGCCGGTGCCGTCATCGCGCTCGGCGGCATCGGGGTCGCGTTCCTGATGACCGGCCCGACCCCCACCCAGCTCACCGCTCCGGACGGGATCGTCGGCGCCCACACGGTGGGGATCGCGGACGGCGGACCCGGGGTGCCGCTGCTCGGGTGGAGCACGGTCGGCGGCGACTACCGGGTCGCCCACTTCGTCGGCATGCACGCCCTGCAGGTGCTCCCGCTGGTGGCGCTCCTGGTCGCCGCCGCCGGTCGGCGCCTGCCGTGGCTGGCACACCCGACCACGCAGGTGCGGATCGTGGTCGTCGTCGCGGTCGCGTGGGCGGCGGGTACCGTGCTCCTCACCGTGCAGGCCGCGGTCGGACAGCCGGTGGTCCACCCCGCCGGGGCGGTGGGCGCGGTGGCGTGGTCACTCGTCGTGCTCGCCGCAGGCGCGAGCGTGGCCGTGCTGCTCCGTGCCCGCCTGCTCCGTGCCCGCACCGCTCCCGCGGCGCGACTGCGCTGACGGATCAGCCGGCGCGGAGCCCTCGGGAGATCAGGTCGGCGGCAGCACGGGCTTCCGTCGCCCACCCGGGGCGATCGATCCCGGCCCCGATGCCGTGCAGCAGCATGAGCACCGTCCCGGGGGCGACGTCGGACCGGATGGTGCCGTCGGCAGCAGCGCGCGCCATCAGCTCGGCGAGCGTCCGCTCCAGGTCTCCCCCACCCTCGGCCTGCGTGGTGGCGTCGACGACGGCGGCGAGGGTGCGCGCGAGCCCCGCGTGGTCGACCACGTACTCCACGAACCCGTGCAGGAAGTCGTCGAGGCTCTCGGCCGCTGGTCGCGTCGAGTCACGAGCACGGCGGCAGAGGACGTCGACCTCACCCCGGTAGACCGCAGCCGCCAGCGCTTCGCGTGTCGGGAAGTGTCGGTAGAGGGTGCCGACGCCGACTCCCGCGCGTCCGGCGAAGTCGTCGAACCGGAGCTGCTCGTCACGCTCGAACGCCGTCCGGGCAGCGGCCACGATCGCGTCGCGGTTCCGACGGGCGTCGGCACGCATCGGCTTCTCGGCAGGCAGGGGTTCCTCGACCGGCACGGGCGCTCCTTGACAAGTGGAAAAAATCTCCATATCTTCAAAGTGGAGATCGTCTCCAGACTAGCGGACAGGTGCCTGATGCGGATCCTCATGCTCGGCCGGGGCGTCATCGCCACGATCTACGGCCAGGCCTTCCAGCACTCCGGGCACCAGGTCGACCACCTGGTGCGGCCGGGGCGTGCTGCCGAGTACGGCGACAGCGTGCAGACCGACTTCATCGACGGCCGCCGCGGACCCCTGGGGCGGCGGACCCGATCGACGTCGCCGACGAGACTGGTCGAGTCGATCGACGCGGACGACGCGTACGACCTCGTCGTCCTCAGCGTCGGCCACCACCGACTGCAGGAGTCCGTGGCCACCCTGGCACCTCGCATCGGCGACGCCACGGTGCTGGTCCTCGGCAACGTGTGGGACGAACCCCTCGCCGCGGTCGCACCGCTCGCCGCGGACCGGGTGCTGTTCGGGTTCCCGGGCGCCGGCGGCGGGTTCGACGCCGACGGGGTCCTGCACGGTGCCGTCCTCCGTTCGATCCGGCTCGGGACGACCGGCACGGCTCCGGACCGGCGGGAGCTGGTGCGGTCGGTGTTCCAGCGGGCGGGGTTCACCGTGCAGGACGAGGACGACATCCGCGGATGGCTGTGGCTGCACTTCGTACTCGACGCCGGCATGTTCGCACAGGCCCTGCAGAGCGGTGGCCTGGCGACGATGGTCGGGGATCGGCACGCGCTCCGCGACGCGTTCCTGACCGGCCGCGAGCTCCTCCCGGTCCTGGAGGCACGGGGCGTCGACCTCTCCCGACACCGCTCCACGACCCTGCCCGTCCGACGCCCGGGGGTGACGGCCGCCGTGGTGGCCACGGCCACGGCGCTCGTCCCGATCGCGCGGGCGAGCCTCGCCGCGCACGACGACCCCTCCGCCGCCGAACCCCTCGCGGTCCTCGAGGACGTCCGGCGCACCGCCGCCGCCCTGGACATCCCGACCCCGCGCCTCGACCGGACGGCGCGACGCGTCTGACGACGGGTGCGGGCGGTGGACGCGACGACCCACGGACTGGAGGCACGGTGCCAGCTGGCACCGTGCCTCCAGACCGTCACGGCGAGCGTTCCGGACCCGCCCGTTACGCTGTCCCCGTGTCAGAGCCGCGCCGCAGTCCGGGGAACCAAGCTTCACTGCGTGAAGCCAACCGGGGCCGGGTCGTCAGCGCGGTGAAGCGGCACGGCGGACTGACGCAGGTCGAGCTCGCCGGGGTGACCGGACTCTCCCCCGCAACCGTCTCGAACATCGTCAAGGAACTCGTCGCGACCGGCGCTCTGCACGCGACGCCGAGCACCTCGAGCGGCCGTCGGGCGCTCCGCGTGACCCTGCCGCACGGCCTCGGGCTGGTCGCCGGGGTGCACGTCTCGCCGCGGCACCTGCGGCTGGCGCTGTCGGACCTGAACGGTGCCGTCCTGGCCGAACGGCACATGCCCCTGGCCCGGGACCACCGCGCGGACGCCGAGCTCGACAAGACCGCGCTGCTCGTGCTGGACATGGTGGAGTCCATCGAGTCGTCGATGGACGAGGTGCTCGCAGTCGGCCTCGCCGTGGCCGCACCGATCGACGCCCGCACCGGGATGACGGCGCGCGGCGGGATCCTGCGGGGTTGGGACGGCATCGCGCTCGGCCAGTCGCTCGCCCGGCGGATGGACAAGCCCGTGCAGGTCGACAACTCCGCCAACCTCGCCGCCCTGGCGGAACACCGGAGCGGGGCGGCCCGCGGCCGCGACACCGTGGTGACGCTCGACGTCGGCAACGGCATCGGCGCCGGACTCGTGCTCGGCGGGCACCTGTTCCGTGGGCACCACGGCATCGCCGGTGAGTTCGGGCACACCCCCGTCCTGCCGAACGGGCCCCTGTGCCGGTGCGGCAACCGCGGGTGCCTCGAGGCGATCGCCGGCGCGCCCGCGGTGCTCGAGGGCGTCCGCGACGAGGTCGGAACCCTGAAGCTGGCGGACCTGATCCTGCGCGCGATGGGCGGCGACCAGGTCTGCATGCGTGCCGTGGCCGACGCCGGGCGGGCGATCGGTTCGGCGGCGGTGGGCCTGTGCAACGTCCTCGACCCGGAGCGGGTGGTGGTCACCGGCGAGTTCGCACGGGCCGGGGAACTCCTGCTCGGCCCGATGCGGCAGGCCCTCGAGTCGTCGTTGATCGTCGACGTGGACGGCACGCCGGACGTGGTGCAGGGGCAGCTCGGCGAGAAGGCCTCGGTGACCGGCGCGCTGGCCCTGGCGATCGAAGCCGTGGACGTGACGCGCGCACGCTAGGCGGAGACGCGCCGGGCCGTGCCGGCCGGGGCACCCCGTGCAGGCCGGGGCGCTCCGCGCTGCGCCGGCCGTGCCGCTCCGCGCCCTCCGGATAACGTTTTCGTCACGGCGCGCGGTCCTTGCGTTCAACTCTTGCAGCCAAGAACGCTCGCTGTCACACTCAGGGCACCGCCGATGGGGGCGGTCCACTGTTGGAGGACGTTTCAATGAAGAAATCCACCACACGAGCGATGCTGGGCGTCAGCGCCCTGCTGCTCGCGATCACCACCCTGGCGGGCTGTTCCAACGGCGCGGACGCCGGGACCGGTTCCGGCGGAGGCGGCGGCGACGCGTCGAAGGCCAAGATCGGCCTGCTCCTGCCCGACTCCGTCACCGCCCGCTACGCCAGCGCCGACCGTCCGCTCTTCACCGCCGAGGTGAAGAAGCAGTGCAGCGGCTGCTCGGTCATCTACGCGAACGCCGACGGCGACGCGTCGAAGCAGCTGCAGCAGGCCCAGTCGATGCTCACGCAGGGCGTCAAGGTCCTGGTCCTCGACCCGTTCGACGGCGAGGCCGCAGCGTCCATCGTCCAGCAGGCGAAGGCCAAGAAGGTGCCGGTGATCTCCTACGACCGGCTCATCAACAGCCCCGACCTGAGCTACTACATCTCGTTCGACAACGAGAAGGTCGGCGAGCTGCAGGGCCAGGCCCTGGTCGACGCCCTCAAGGCGAAGAAGGTCCCGGAGGGCTCGGGCATCATCATGGTGAACGGCTCCCCCACCGACAACAACGCCTCGCAGTTCAAGAAGGGCGCGCACTCGGTCATCGACGACAGCGGCTACAAGGTGCTCGCCGAGTACGACACCCCCGGATGGGACCCCGCCAAGGCGCAGGACTGGGCAGCCGGCCAGATCAGCAAGCTCGGCAAGGACAAGATCACCGGCGTCTACGCGGCGAACGACGACACCGGCGGCGGCGTCATCGCGGCCCTGAAGTCGGCCGGCGTCACCGAGCTCCCGCCCGTCACCGGGCAGGACGCCTCGCTCGCGGGCATCCAGCGGATCCTCGCCGGTGAGCAGTACATGACCGTCTACAAGGCCTTCAAGCCCGAGGCGTCGAAGGCCGCCGACCTGGCGATCCAGTTCGCGAAGGGTGAGACCCCGAAGGGCGACACCACCGTCGACACCGCCGGCGGCGCCAGCGTCCAGTCGACGCTGCTCGACCCGGTCGCCGTCACCACGGACAACGTCCAGTCGACGGTGGTCAAGGACGGCCTGTACGAGGTGTCGAAGATCTGCACCGCGCAGTACAAGTCGGCCTGCGACAGCGCCGGCATCAAGTAGGTCCGACCCCCTCTGCCCGCCCGGTCCGACTGCGGACCGGGCGGGCCTCACCGATCGAGGACGACACCCGTGAGCACGACACCCGTGAGCAACGCGTCACCAGCAGCACACCCCTCCGCCGACCCGGTGATGTCCCTGCGCGGGATCACCAAGCGGTTCGGCGCCGTCCAGGCCCTCAGCGACATCGACTTCGACGTCTACCCGGGCGAGGTGGTCGCCATCGTCGGCGACAACGGCGCCGGCAAGTCGACGTTCGTGAAGATCCTCGCCGGGGTCTACACGCCGGACGGCGGCACGATCACCTTCGGCGGCGACGAGGTCAGCGTCCCGAACCCCGCCGCGGCCCAGACCCTCGGCATCGCCACGGTGTTCCAGGACCTCGCCCTCGCCGACAACCTCGACGTGGTCTCGAACCTGTTCCTCGGGCGCGAGATCGCCCACCCGTTCCTCGACGAAGAGGAGATGGAGCGCCGATCGTGGGAGCTCCTCCAGCAGCTCGCCGCACGGATCCCCTCGGTGCGGATCCCGATCGCGTCGTTGTCCGGTGGGCAGCGGCAGACCGTGGCGATCGCCCGCTCGCTGATCGGCGACCCGCAGGTGGTCGTCCTCGACGAGCCCACCGCCGCACTCGGCGTCGCACAGACCGCCGAGGTCCTCAACCTCGTCGAACGCCTGCGTGAGCGCGGGCTCGGCGTCGTCCTCATCAGCCACAACCTCGCGGACGTGCAGGCCGTCGCCGACCGGGTCGCGGTCCTGCGACTCGGCCGCAACAACGGCACGTTCCGCATCGACGACGTCTCCTACGAGGAGATCATCGCGGCCATCACCGGCGCCACCGACAACGCCGTCACCCGTCGCGCCGCCGCCCGCACCGAGCAGGAGACCAGCGCATGAGCAAGACCGACGAGACCCTCACCGCAGCGACCCCGACGCCCTCGGCGGCCGACCTGCAGGACGAGCGGCTCCTGCGCGACCAGGGGATCGGCGGCGCGGCGAAGGCGTTCGTCCGCCGGGTGCGCGGCGGTGACATCGGTTCGCTGCCGGTGGTCGTCGGGCTCATCGTCATCTGGGCGGTGTTCCAGGCGCTCTCCCCCGACTTCCTGTCCCCGGGCAACCTGGTCAACCTCGCCCTGCAGTGCGCCGCGGTCGGCACCATCGCGATCGGCATCGTCCTCGTGCTGCTGCTCGGCGAGATCGACCTGTCCGTCGGCAGCGTCAGCGGGCTCTCCGCCGCGATCCTCGGCCAGGGGCTCACGACGCTCGGCTGGCCGCTGTGGCTCGTGCTCACGGTCGCCCTGGCCGTCGGTGCCGCCGCCGGTCTGCTCTACGGCCTGCTGTTCACCCGCTTCGGGGTGCCGAGCTTCGTCATCACGCTCGCCGGTCTGCTCGGGTTCCTCGGGTTGCAGCTGCTCATCCTCGGCCCGAACGGCTCGATCAACCTGCCGTACGACTCCCCGATCGTGCAGTTCGCGTCGGCGTCGTACCTGCCGCCGTGGCTCGCCTACCTGCTCGCCGTCCTGGCCGCCGGCGGGCTCTTCTTCACCGAGATCCGACGCGCTGCCCGCCGCCGCCGTGCCGGGCTGTCGACCGGAGCGATGTCGCTGACCATCGTGAAGGCCGTCGCCCTGTTCCTCGGCCTCGCGCTGATGGTCTGGTACCTGTCGCGCGACTTCGGCACCGGGACCTCGTTCGTGTTCTTCGTCGTGCTGGTCGTGCTGATGAACTTCGTGCTGAAGCGCACCCGCTGGGGCCGTTCGGTCTTCGCGGTCGGTGGCAACGTCGAGGCCGCACGGCGCTCCGGCATCCGGGTGAACCGCATCTACATCTCGGTGTTCATGCTGACCTCGCTCTTCGCGACCGTCGGCGGCATCCTCGCCGCCGCCCGCCTGAACTCGGCGAGCCTGTCGTCCGGCGCCGGGGACACGAACCTCAACGCGATCGCCGCAGCCGTCATCGGCGGGACCAGCCTGTTCGGTGGCCGTGGCAGCGCCTGGTCGGCACTGCTCGGCATCATCGTGATCCAGTCGATCTCGAACGGGCTCACCCTGCTGAGCCTCGACTCGTCGATCCGCTACATGATCACCGGCGCGGTCCTGCTGCTGGCCGTCATCATCGACTCGCTCTCGCGGCGCAGCCGCGCCAGTCACGGCGCGGCCTGAGCGGGGCCCTGGACCCCGCCACGCGGACTGACTGGAGGCACGGCGCCAGCTGGCACCGTGCCTCCCGTCCGTCTCGGCGCGCGTCTCGGATCCGGAAGACGCCGTCGTGTGCCCCCGACGCCGCCCCGTGCGCGAGACGCCTCCGAAAACGGAGGCGTCTCGGCGACTGGGCGGCGTCTCGGCGCGCTACTTGCTCTTCGAACCCGAGGTGCCGGGCAGGCTGAGGATGTTGTCGGTGCCCTGCGGCACGACGATCAGGGAGCCGTTGTCGCCGGCGCTCTTGAGCGCCTCGATCTCGCGCTGCTTGAGGGCCGCGTCGGAGAGCGGGTGCTCGTTGAGGACCTCGTTGGCGTCGGCCTGACCCTGGGCCTCGGCGACCTGCTGCTGCGCCTGCACCTTCTTGGCATCCAGGAGCGCGCGCTCCTTCGTGACCTGGATCTGCGCCTGCTGCGCCGTGGCGTAGGCGTCGATGACCGACTTCGGCGGGGTGATCTCCTGCAGCGCGAAGTTGTCGACGTGCACGCCAGAGCCCTTCCAGCGCGTCTCGAGCGCCTGGATCATCGCCTTCTCGACGGTGCCGCGCTTGGTGATGAGCTCGATGGTGGTGAAGTCGTTCGGCACCTGGCGGACGACGCTGCGCACCGAGTTGCCGATGAACTGCGTCTTGAAGTTCTCCTCGGTCTTGTACGACCGGTAGATGTCGGTGACCGACTTCGCGTCGATGCTGTACTGCAGGTTCAGGCTGACGTTCGACGAGACGCCGTCCTGGTCCTGCACCGTGACGTACGGGCCGGAGCGGACGTTGCCGTTGTTGTCCGAGTCGGAGCCGTTCACCGCGTTGATGTAGGTGACGGTCTGGTTCCGGATGTTGAACGTGTGGAGCGTCGCCCACGGTGCCTTGAAGTGGAACCCGGAGTCCGTGGTCTGTCCGACGATGTTGCCGGAGATGTCCACCTGGACCTTCGACTCGCCCGTGTCCTGCGCGTACAGGGTGCTGCCGAGCGTGAGCCCGACGAACAGGACGCCGGCGGCGGCCGCGGTCCACGTCGCGATGAGGTTCGGGCGGCGGGTCGGGACGGCGGGACGTGCCTCGCGACCGGGCGTGGCCGGTCGTGCGGGGGTGGAGTAGGTGCGTGTTCGGAAGAAGAGCGCGACGAGCGCGATGACGAGGAAGACGATGGCGGCGACGAACATGACGATCACTCCTGGATGCTTGTCCGTTGAGTCTGCCGTAACCGGAGGGGTGCGGGTGACGCGGGTGCGCGTGGTGGCGGGCGGTGCGCGCCGTCCGTGTCGCCTGGTGCGAGGTTGTCCGCCTGGTGCGACCCTGCCGCCTCGCACCAGGCGTACAACCTCGCACCGAGTGAGGCCCTGCCGATCAGGAGACGGGCGCGCCTGCCCGATCGATCTCGGCCAGAACTCGGCGGCTTCGACGCACGCCGATCACCGACGCGACCGTGACGAACACCGCGACGACGGCGATGAACACCAGGAACGCCCAACCCCAACCGAACGTCGTAGCCGAGGCGCCGCCGAGTCCCAACAGGCTGAGCCCGGTGCCGATCAGGGTCGGGGCCGAGATCCGGGCGGACCGACGCTGCCACGCGAGCATCGCCCGCACCAGCGGCACGGCATCGGGCGTCACTGGTGCCCTCCCGCTGACCTGTCGGGTCACGGACTTGCGGTCCGCCGGGGTGAGCGCGCCGAGCGGCTGTTGCGGCGTCTCGACGAGGTACGGCAGCAGCCTGCGGTGGCGTCGAGCACGGACCCATGCGGTCACGTTCACGACCGCTCCGGCCAGGGCGAACAGGAACCAGATCACCGAGTCGGTGCGGAGCACGGAGGGAACGCTGATGAACGCCCACAGGATCGACATGCCGGCGAACCCCGCCTGCTGCGACATGACGACCACCGTCGGCCCGTGCTCGACCAGGTACTCGGCACGACGCGTCGCCTCGGCGAGGTCGCTCGGGTTCACCACCCGGGCACCTCGACCCGCACCGAGCTGATCCGACCGGCGCGCGTCGTCGCCGTCACGGCCGGGTCGTAGCTGTCGGCGGTCGCCAGGTAGAGGGTGCGACCGTCCTCGCCACCGAGCGCACAGTCGATCGCGCAGTCCCCGGGTGCGTCGATGCGGTCCGTCACCTCGCCACCCTCGACGACCCGCAGGAACTCCCCCGTGTCGACCGAGCAGACCCAGATCGCGCCGTCACGGTCGACGGTGCTGCCGTCCGGGGTCACGCCGCCGGGCAGGGCTGCCCACTCGCGCCGCCCGGTCAGCGAACCGTCGTCCTCGATGTCGAAGGCGGTGAGCCGGCCGCCCCACGTCTCGCTGACCACCAGGGTCCGGGTGCCGGGCAGGATGTTGGCGCTGTTCGGGAACACCAGGCCCTCGGCGGCGAGGCGGACGGAGCCGTCGGTGCCGATCACGTAGAGCGGGCCGGGGCGCAGTTCCTCGCCCGCGTACAGGTCGTAGCCGAAGGCACCGATGTAGGTCCGCCCGGTCTGGGCGTCGACGACCAGGTCGTTCACGAGCGACGACTCGATCGTGGACAGGTCGGCGAACACCGAGGTGCTGCCGTCCGGGTCGACGGCGACGACCGTGCGGGACTCCATCGAGCTGATGATGAGCCGCCCGTCGGCGAGCCACCCGAGCCCCGACGACTGCCCGTCGACGGTGGCCTCGAGCCGGGGGCCGTCGGTCGAGGACGGGTCGACCGAGAAGACCTGGCCCGTGTGCATGTCCGAGTACCAGAGCCGTCCGTCGTGCCAGCGGTTGCCCTCCGGGAAGCGGATGCCGGAGATGACGATGTCGGTCGCTGAGTCCAGGGTGATGTGCACGGATCCAGCCTGCCAGCGGGACCGGGAAGCTGCCCGGACGGATGCCGTGACGGCGGCCTAGGGTCGTCCCATGCCGGGTCGTCACCTCATCCACCACCTGGGCGTCTTCGCCAGCGACTTCGCCGCGAGCGACGCGTTCTACACCGCCGCCCTCGCGCCCCTCGGCATCGGAGCGGGCTACCGCACGGACGCCGTCGCCGAGTTCTGGCAGCACGGGGACGACACCCCGAGCGTCTCGCTCGAGACTGCCCGGACCCCCGAGGCGACGACGCGCGGACTCCACCTGGCGTTCCAGGCCGGGTCACGGAGCGAGGTCGAGGCCTTCCACCGCGAAGCCGTCGCCGCCGGCGGGGTGTCACGGCACGAACCGCGCTACTGGCCGGAGTACCACGCGTACACCGCGTTCGTGTCCGACCCGGACGGCAACAACGTCGAAGCGCTGATCAAGGAAAGCGGCGACTGACCCGGCGGCTGCACGACGGTCATCGACAGCCGCAACGGACGACGCATCTGGCACGATCGACCCATGCCCCTCGACGGAACTCCCCTGCACCGGCTCGGCTTCCTGACGATCGGGTCGTTCGACCCCGCCCGACCGTCCGAGGGCCACGAGGACACCCTGCGCGTGATCGAGCGCGCCGAGGCCCTGGGCTTCGACAGCGCCTGGCTGCGCCACCGGCACCTGCAGCACGGCATCTCCTCCCCCGTCGCGGTGATGGCGGCGGCCTCGCAGCGCACCTCCCGTATCGACCTCGGCACCGCCGTCACCCCGCTCGGCGCCGAGAACCCATTCCGCCTGGCGGAGGACCTCAGCACGGTCGACGTCCTGCTCGGCGGCCGCCTGAACCCCGGGTTCTCGGTCGGCACGCCGATGAACTTCGACCTGTACCGCGACGCGATCTACCCCGACACCCTGGAGCACGAGGACCTCGGCAACGACCGGCTCCTGCGCTTCCGCGACCTGGTGCGCGGTGACCCGGTGACGGCGACCGAGACCGTCGAACGGCGTGGCATCGAGGAGTTCGCGAGCACCGTCCAGCCGCACAGCGCCGGTCTGGCCGACCGGATCTGGTACGGCACCGGCAGCACGAAGTCGGCCGTGTGGGCGGGTGAGAACGGCTTCCACCTGCTCACCTCGAGCGTCACCCGCAGTGAGAACGGCACCGACTTCGCCACGAACCAGCGCGCCCAGATCGACGCCTACCTCGACGTCCACCCCGACCCCGCTGCCGCCCGCGTCTCGCAGGGCCTGGTCGTCATCCCGACCGACACCGCGACGGCCGAGCAAGCGGCCCGCTACCGTGCCTACGTCGACAGCCGCTCGGGTCGCGTCGGCGTGCCGCAGGGCCCCGCCGGGATGCTCTTCGCCGCCGACCTGGTGGGCACGTCGGCCGAGATCGCGGACCGGCTCCGTGCCGACGTCGGCTACCAGGCGGTCACCGAGGTCGCCTTCGCACTCCCGTTCTCGTTCGAGCCCGACGACTACGCGCAGATCATCACCGACATCGCTGAGCGTCTCGGTCCGGAACTCGGGTGGGCGCCGGGATCCGACGGGTGGGACCCGCAGCACGGATGACGAGTCGGCCGATTGCACCGGTGGTGGTCAAGGCACCCGATGTCGGGCAAGATCGACGGGAGGGTCATCAGCACCCGTCGACTCTGGGGGGTCACATGCACGACCAGCGTCCCGAAGAACCGGTCCGACAGCACTCGACCGACTTCCTCCCCGGGGTCAGCGGCAACCCGGTCGCCCCGTTCCAGCGAGACCATCAACCGGGTAGCGCGCCGATCCGGAACGACTGGATCTTCTTCGTTCCCATCGGCGGTGTCGTCGTCCTCGGGGTCGTCGCGTACGTCATCTGGGGCTCGTGATGCGGCTCCGGGTGGGGTTCGCAGAGTCAGAGCCCGGCAGCACGCCGACGATCGAACACGATGAACGGCTCGTCCGGACCTTCCGGCACACCGCGAGCCGACTGTTGTTCTGGGGGTGTGTGCTGTGTGCGCTCGGCGGCGCCTCGATCGGCTGGTCAGTAGTCGGTCCGATCCGATTTACGGGGCTGGCTCTGGCGGGCTTCTTCGTCCTCGTGGGCTCGGGCTTCCTCGTCTTGCGGAGCCGCGTGATCCGGCGGGCTCGGCCTGCCGTGGCAGCCGCGCAGGGGCGCATCGACCGTTTCCGATCGTGGCAACGCTCGCAGCCAGGGTGGGTCCCCCTCGACGGCTTGCGCCGGTCTGGTCGTTGACGGCTTCGTCGACGCCGTCACCCGGTCGAGCGAACCGGTCAGTCCTGCTGGTCCGCCTCCACCGCGTCCCGCAGCCGGTCGAGCACGTCCGGAACCGCTGAGCGCACCCGGCTCCAGCTCGGGATGAACGGCTTGTCGTTCGGCCGCGCCGTGAAGGCGCCGCCGGCGTCGAGGATCGCCTTGGTGAAGAGCTCCACGGCGGCTTCCTCGGCGTGCTGGTCGAACGCGAGCCCGCTCATCTCGGCTTCGTGCCGGTACACCTCGACGATGTCGAGCGCGTTCCGGTAGTACGTCGCCTTGAGCACCCGGAACGAGTCGGACGTGAGCGGGACGCCCATCGTCGCGAGCTTCCGGAGCAGCGACTGCACGATGTCGTTGCCCATCCGGGCGAGCCCACCGGTGCCGTCGGCCTCGGCGAGGGGCTGGTGTTTGTGGTCGTACGCGTCGGCGATCTCCACCTGGCACACCTGCCGGGTCGCGTAGTCGCGGTAGACCTCGGAGAGCATGCCGATCTCGAGTCCCCAGTCCCCGGGGATCTTCAGGCCGTTGAGCACGTGGGCACGCATCGCGAACTCACCGGACAGCGGGTACCGGAAGCTGCTGAGGTACTCCAGGTACTCGGACTCCCCGTAGACCTGGCGGAGCGAGCGGAGCAGGGGCCCGACGAGCAGCCGTGCGGCGCGGCCGTTGATCCGACCGTCGGCGACGCGGGCGTAGTAGCCCTTCGAGAACTCGTAGTCGAACGCGGGGTTCGCGACCGGGTAGAACAGCCGCGCGAGCATGCCCCGCTCGTAGGTGGTGATGTCGCAGTCGTGCAGGGCGATGCAGTCCGCCCGCTCCGACGCCAGGGCGTACCCGGTGCAGTACCAGACGTTCCGGCCCTTGCCGGGCTCCCCCGGCGCCAGACCAGCACGCTCCAGTTCGGCGTCGAGCTCGCGCAGTCGCGGCCCGTCGTTCCACAGGATCCGGTGCCGCTGGGGCAGCCGCGAGAAGAACTCGCGGGCGTGCTCGAACTGCGAGCGGTCGGCGCGGTCGAGCCCGATCACGATCTCGCTGAGCCAGTCGGCCTCGGCCAGCTCGTCGACGATGCGCGACAGGGCCGGACGCTCGAGCTCGGAGTACAGCGCCGGCAGGATCAGGCTCATCGGACGCTTCTCGGCGAAGCCCCGCAGGTCCTCCTCGAGGCTCGCGGTGCTGCGGCGACCGAGGTCGTGGAACGTCGTGATGACGCCGTTCTGGTGGAAGTCGCTCATCGGTGGCTCCTGACGGACGGGGTGGTGAACCGGGTGAGGCCCTCGGTCCAGCCCTGCGGGCCGGGGGCGGTCGTGCGGTGGACGCGCTCGGGGCGGTCGTCCGCGAGCGGTCCGGGTGCCGGGCCGTGTCCGCGGATCACGACGGCGAAGTCGACGGCGTCGAGCAGCGCGGTGTCGTTCGGGCCGTCGCCGAGTCCGATCGTGCGCGGGACCGTCCCCGTCCGACGCTCGTGTTCGGCGATCAACGTCCGGACCGCCGCGCCCTTGTCGCGGCCCGCCGGCAGCACGTGCCAGAACCGGCCGCCGCGCACCAGGTCGAGGCCGACCGTGGCGAGCGCCGCGCGGAACGCGTCCGCCCGGTCGTCGTCCTCGGCGTGCCAGAGCAGCACCTCGGATGCCTCGCGCTGCTGCGCTCGTCCGGCCGCTTCGAGGTCGAGGCCGGTCCACGCGGCGACGACCGCGTCGGTCACGTCGCCGAAGGTCTCGAACCGCAGCTGCAGTGACTGTCGGACGCGGTCGAGTGCTGCGTGCAGCCGCTCGAGGTCGCCGTCGCGCGGTCCGACCAGCACGTCGCCCGCCGGTCCGACGACGACCGCGCCGTTCTCCGCCACGAACGCGTGTCCGTCGAGCCCCGTGCGTGCCTGCAGCGCCGTGATCTCGGCACGCGTCTTGCTGCTGCAGAACACCACGGGGACGTCGTCCGCCCGCAGCTGTTCCAGCATCGGCAGGGCCGCGTCGAACGAGTAGTCGTGGTGGTCGAGGAACGTCCCGTCGAGGTCCGTGACGATCATCAGGTCGGGTGTTGGCATCGTGCTCCGCTGGCGGCTGGCTGGGCTGCGGGCGACGATGCCCCGGACCACCCTGCCACGCGCATGCGTCGGTTGGGTGAACAAGCCGGCGTCGGTCGCGCGACGTGACCAGCGGACGGACTGGAGGCGCGGTGCCAGCTGGCACCGCGCCTCCAGTCCGTCACGGTGTGGGGACCGCCGCGCGGTCACCAGGGCAGGGTGCCCTCGCGATCCGTGACGGTGCCGGTCGGCGTGTCCGCGCCGAGGGTCGCGACCCGGACGGCCGCGTCGGCGCCCTCCTCGACGCTGTGCCCGAGGTTCCCGGTGAACTCGGTCGCGGTCTGGCCGGGGTCCACCGCGTTGAAGCGGACGTCCGGCGTCGTCTTCGCGTACTGCATCGTCAGCATCGTGACCGCGGTCTTCGACGACCCGTACGCCGCGAGGGGGTACTGCGACTCCACGCGTTCGGGGTCGTGGATCATCGTGAACGACCCGAGGCCGCTCGTCACGTTGATCACCGAGGGCGCAGCGGACCGCCGGAGTACCGGCAGGAACGCGTTCGTCACACGGACGACGCCGAAGACGTTCGTCTCGTAGACCGCGCGGAGCTGGTCGACGGTCATGTCCTCGGGTGCGGTGACGTCCCCGAGGATGCCGGCGTTGTTGATCAGCACGTCGAGGTGCCCTGCGTGGTCACCGATCGTCGCGGCGGCCGAGGCGACGGAGGAGTCGTCCGTGACGTCGAGCTGCACGAACGACGCTCCGAGTTCGTCGGCGGCTCGCCGACCGCGATCGATGTCGCGAGCGCCGATCCACACGGTGTGCCCGGCGGCGATCAGCCGTCGCGCGGTCTCCCGGCCGATGCCCTTGTTGCCGCCGGTGATGAGGGTGTTCGTCATGGATCTCCTTGGAGCTCGTTGCTGGTGGTGAGGTGACCAGCGTGCGGCGCTGCCGGATCTCCAGCCACGGAAGGACAGTCCTACCCAGCGGCGGGTCCACACGCGGAGAATGGTCGGGTGTCCGCAGACCAGGTCGAAGCCCTCGGCGATCTCCTCCGATCGTGGCGGGGGCGGCTGACCCCCGAGGACGTCGGGATGGAGTCGTACGGTCGACGCAGGACGGCGGGACTCCGCCGTGAGGAACTCGCGCAGCTCGCCGGTGTCAGCGCCGACTACGTGATGCGGCTCGAGCAGGGCCGCTCCCGCACGCCCTCGGCCCAGGTCGTCCAGGCACTCGCTCGTGCGCTCCAGCTCGACCGCGCCGAGACGGACCTGTTCCACCGTGCCGCCGGTCTGGCGTCTCCCCGGGCTGGTGTGGTGTCCCGCCACATCCCGCCCGGTGTCCAGCGCATGCTGGTCCGCATGGGTGACCTGCCGCTCGCCGTGTTCGCCGCCGACTGGACACTGCTGCACTCCACGCCGCTCTGGCAGGCACTCTTCGACGCGCCGTCGGTGCGCAAGGACCCCGAACAGAACCTGATCGTGCAGACGTTCCTCGACAACAGCGTCGCCGAGATCGCGACGGCGCACGGTGGACCGGAACCGTTCGAGCGGGCGCTCGTCGCCGACCTCCGGCGCACCGCCGGAAGCCTCGGCGGCGACCCGGCGTTCCGCGCGTTCATCGTCCGGCTCCGGACCGAGAGCGAACGCTTCGCCGGGTACTGGGACGAAGGACGAGCCACGGCGCACCAGTCGCTCGTGAAGACGGTCCACAACCCGATCGTCGGTGACGTGGTCCTGGACTGCGACGTCGTCACCGTCCCCGATTCCGACATCAAGCTCGTCGTCTACTCCACGCCGGAGAGCGGCCCCGACGGCGACAAGCTCGACTTCCTGCGGGTGCGCGCCGTCCGCGCAGCGGCGGCCCCGGTCGCGACACGCCCGGTGGCGACCGATCTGTGAGGATGTCCCCTCCGTGCACACTGCGGAGTGAAGGGGGTGGACATGAACCGATCAGCCGAGCCGGACAGCGCGCTCGTGGCGGCAGCAGCGCGCGGCGACCGCAGTGCGGTCACCGCGTTGTTCGACCGTCACGCCGAGACCATGACCCGCTACACGTGGGCACTGGTCACGCGGCGCATGGACGTCGAGGAGATCGTGCAGGACGCGTTCCTGACCCTGTGGCAGAAGGCCGACACCGTGGAGGTCCCCGGGGAGTCACTCCTGCCGTGGCTGCTCGTCGTGTGCCGGAACCACGCCGCGAACCTGCGGCGACAGCAGCGACGGCACGAGGGTGTCGATCTGCCCGACGAGCTCGCGGCGCCCGAGCCGGACGACGACGCCCGCGAGCGACTGCGGTGGGTCCGCGCCGAGATCGACGCGCTTGCACCACTCGATCGCCAGGTGTGCGAGCTGTGCCTCATCGAGGGCCGCTCCTACGCCGAGGCCGCCGACCTGCTCGGCATGAGCGTCGGCGCCGTCACCCAGCGCGTGTGGCGGTCCCGTGCACGGATCAAGAAGGCGGTGACGAACGATGAACGATGAACGACGAACCGACCACGGGTCCCCGATGAGCAACGAGCCGCCCGGAGGCGACGAGATGCAGCGGATGCTCGCCGGCATGCGGCAGCAGGTCGTCCGGGGCATGCACGACAAGCCTCGCCCGGCTTCCACACACCGTCGCGTCGGCCTCATCGTGGCGTTGATCGGGGTGCTCGGCATCGGCACCGCGAGCGGTTCGGTGGCGCTCGGACTCGTTCCGACGCCCTTCGCCGCAGCACCGGCACCCGCGCCGTCCTCTGCACCGCCGACACCGGCACCGACCGTGTCACCGTCCCCGTCCGCGGCCCGCATCACGCCGACCCCCGCGCCGGCTGACACCACGGCGACGATCCCCGGGGCGTGCACCGATGCCGTGCCGGCCGCCGATGCTCCGCGCTTGTTCGGTTCGCTGGAGATCACCCAGTTCCGCCCCCAGGTACCGGGCGGCAGGACCGACTACTACATCGACCCCGAGATCCCGTTCAAGGAGGACGCGGAGCTGGTCTGTGCCTGGACACCGGGCGGTACCTCCGAGGGCGACGAGGGGTTGTTCCTCGAGATGGGCACGGCAGATCGTGACGTCCTGCAGGCTCGCCTCCGCGTCGTCGCCGACAAGGACTGGACCTGCACCGACACGCTCGGTGGACGTTCGTGCCAGCACACCGAGACGTCGATGTACTACTCGGATCAGGTGGAGACGACGCACACGTTCTTCGTGCGCGGCGACACCTGGATCTCGATCACGCAGTCGAACGTCCCGACCGACGGTCTCCTGAAAGCGCTCGTCCAGCAGACCTGGACGGACTGACCGACGGACTGGAGGCACGGCGCCAGCTGGCACCGCGCCTCCAGTCCGTCGTCACGCACGCTCAGAGCCAGTGCCGCCGCTTGAACACCGCCCACAGCACGACCGCCAACAGGACCATCGCGACGATCGCCGCCGGGTACCCCCACACCCACCGCAGCTCGGGCATGTGCTCGAAGTTCATGCCGTAGATCGACGCGACCAACGTGGGAGCGAACAGGATCGCCGCCCAGGACGAGATCTTCTTCACCTCTTCGCCCTGCTCCATCGATGCCCGCGCCAGCCGCCGGCTCTCCTCCCCCTGTGCCAGGCTCGCGCTGGTCATCCGGCGCATCGCGTCGTTCTGCTCCTGCGTCACCAGGGTCGAGTGCAGCGTGAGCGCGTTCTCGAGCAGTGTCCGGAACGTGTCGACCCGCTCCGTCACGCGGATCGCGTGGTCCAGCACGTTCCGCAGCTGGTTCTGCACCTCGGTGTCCGTGCCGTACTTCTCGGCGCCGCGCAGCAACGCGTTGAGCATCCCGGGAAGCGGGCCGATGGCGCGCTGGAACCCGATGACCTCGCTGAGCAGCTGGTAGATCCGCCGCGAGGACGCCGGGTCGACGTCCCCGTCGAACAGGTCGTCCTCGATGTCGTCGATGTCGTCCTGCAGCCCGGCGACGACCGGGGCGTAGCTGTCGATGACCTCGTCGAGGACCGCGCAGAGCACCGCCTCGGATCCGCGCCCCAGGGCGTCCGGATCGGCTTCGAGTCGCTTCCGCACGTCGGCGAGGTTCGGCTGCTCCGCATGCCGGACGGTGACGACGAAGTCGCGCCCGGTGAACAGGTGCACCTCACCGAACTCGACGGTCTCCTCGTCCTCGTCGTACCAGGCGGGTCGCAGCACCACGAACAAGGTGTCGCCGTAGCGCTCGAGCTTCGCGCGCTGGTGCCCCTTGTGCGCGTCCTCGACCGCGAGCGGGTGCAGCCCGAACTCGTCCGCGACCGAGGCCAGTTCGGCGGCCGTCGGTCGGAACAGCCCGATCCAGGCCATCGCGCCGCTTCCCGCGGCGTCGAGCGCCTCGTAGGTCAGGCTGAGGTCCTGCGGCGACTCCGTTCTGGTTCCGTTGACGTAGATGCCGTTGTCGATGAGGGCCACCGGTGTCCTCCTGGTTCCGTGGTGCATGCGGGCAACCTGCCGATCATGCCGGACCGCCGACGGCGTGCGTGCTTCCCTGACGGAGCCCTCACGCTTCGCGCCGGATTCCTGTCGGAGTCCTGACACGCCCTGGGCGCGACCCCAGGACGGACTGGAGGCGCGGTGCCAGCTGGCACCGTGCCTCCAGTCCGTCAGCCGTCGCGTTCAGGACCGCCGGCAGTCCGATCCGCTCGTTGCGTTCAGGGCACGTCCTCGCCGAAGGCGAGCAGCGTCCACGGCTCCAGGTCGTGCATTCCGACGCTGGTCTCCCGCTCTGTACGATCCGGCCGGAACTCCCGCTTGACGTAGTCGACGAGATCATCGCCGTAGATGATCACGTCCGTCTGGTGCACCGAGAAGACCGGCGCCCCGCTGCCGAGCGGCGCGGCAGGCAGGTAGCGGTGCGAGTACAACGGCACCAGCTGCGGCCACTGCCGCAGGTGCCGCTCAGCCACCTCGAGACGCTGCGACTCGTCGCCGGGTCGCTCGCCCCACGACCCGGGCCAGAAGGCGTCGTGACGGACGTCGAACAGGGCACCCTCGACCGGCCACCGGATCGCTCGCCGCAGTCGCTCGTCGTTCCGCGCGCGCCAGTCGAACCAGCCGTCCCCGCTCGGCAGCGCGAGGGAGAGCAGGGCTCGGTGGTCCGCGCCGAACCGGACGCCGTACCGACGCTCGGCCCGCGCCAGTTCCCGTTCGGACAACCCGGGCTCGAGAGCGACGCCGAACGTCCGGAGGAGTTCGACGGTCAGGGCTGCGGACACCCCCGCAGCCTAGGCCGACGGACGCGAGACCCACGAGCACGTGGCAGACGAGACGGCGTGGATCTGACGGAACGTCGGGACGACAGCGAAGATGGCGAGGTGAATCGCACCGACCGGCTCTACGGCCTCGTGGAGGAGTTGCGCGCCGTCGCCCCGCAGCCGCGGAGCGCGCGTCGTCTCGCGGAGCGGTTCGAGGTGTCGGTCCGGACCATCGAACGGGACATCTCCGCGCTGCAGCAGGCGGGTCTGCCCATCTGGGCGGAGCCCGGCCGGACCGGCGGGTACGTCATCGACGCGTCCGCGACGCTCGGCCCGGCGGGCTTCACGCCGGACGAGGCCCTCGCGGTGCTGATCGGGCTCGGCTCGCTGGGGCGCAGTCCGTTCCGGCACGCGGCGCAGACCGCGGCCAGGAAGACGCTCGCGGTGATGCCCGCCGGGGATGCCGCACGAGCCAGTTCGCTGGCCTCGCGGGTGCACTTCCTGGAGGACGACCAGACCACGGTCGCCCCGGCCGAGTTCGCGGCGGCCCTGCGCGCGGATCGAGTCGTGCGGCTCCGGTACCGGGATGCCGGCGGAGCGGAGTCCGTCCGCGACGTCGAACCGCTGGGGTCGATCGGGAAGGACGGTCAGTGGTACCTGATCGCCTGGTGCCGGACCCGCGACGGGGTGCGGGCGTTCCGCGGCGACCGGATGCTGTCAGTCGAGGTCACCGACGAGCGGACGGCGCAGCGCGTCCTGCGATCCGAGGACCTCGCGATCCAGTACGGACGGCTCCGGCCGGTCCTCGACGACTAGCGCGGTCGGTTTCAGGAAACGCGGTCGGTTTCCGGAAACACCGACAGGACGGTGTCGCGGCGGCCGGTGAAGCTGATCGCTCCGAGTCAGCAGCACCACCGTGAGGAACCCCATGTCGTTCGCATCCGTCCGCATCATCACCGACGACCTCGAGGGCATGGTCGCCTTCTACGAACGGGTCACCGGCCAGCCAGCCGAGCGCCCTGCGCCGGTCTTCGCGCAGTTCAGTGGCCCGGGTGGGACCCTCGCGATCGCCAGCACCGCCACGGTCGCCATGCTCGGCGGCGCGGTGACGCCCGCGACGAACCGTTCCGTGTTCATCGAGTTCGAGGTCGCTGACGTCGACGGTGCCTTCGCCGGACTGCAGCTCGGCAGCGACGACGTCGTCCTGGAGCCGACCACGATGCCGTGGGGCAACCGCTCCGCACTGGTCCGCGACCCGGACGGCAACGTCGTCAACCTGTTCAGCAGGCCCGCCGCCAGCTAGTCGGGGGTGCTCAGGCGGCGGCGGCGTTCGCCGACGAGCGGCACTCCTCCGGCGGCCGCCCCGCGACGGACTCCGCCGCGATGTCGCGGAGCCGCGCGAGGCGGTCATGGGTGGCGCCGAGGGCCTCGATCTGGCGTCGGATGCGATCGCTCTCCTCGTCGAAGTGGTCGAGCATCGTCCGCGTCGCGACCCCGGTGTCGAGGAAGGGCAGGATTTCCACGATCCGACGACTCGGCATGCCCGCCGCGTAGAGCATCTGCATGAAGCGCACCCGCGCGACGTCGGGCTCGCGGTACTCCCGGTGTCCGCCCGTGGTCCGCTCCGACTCGAGGAGCCCCTGCTCCTCGTAGTACCGCAGTGACCGGACGCTGACGCCGGCCCGATCTGCGAGTTCACCGATCCGCATCGTTCTGTCCCTCGGGCTTGATTCTCACGTTGACGTCAGGTTCTACCGTAGCGGGCATGAACCTCTCTGGAGCCACTGCCCTCGTCACCGGCACGAACCGCGGTATCGGACGCCACCTCGCCGCACAGCTGATCGCCCGCGGGGCAAAGGTCTACGCCACCGCCCGACGCCCCGAACTGATCGACCTCGAGGGCGTCGAGCGTCTCGCCCTCGACATCACCTCCCCCGCGTCCGTCGCAGCCGCCGCCGCGGTCGCGACCGACGTCGATCTCCTGATCAACAACGCCGGGATCGCGACCACGGCGACCCTGTTGGGCGATCTGGACGCAGCGCACGCCGACATGGACACGAACGTCTGGGGCACCCTGTCCGTGATCCGCGCGTTCGCACCCGTCCTGGCGGCGAACGGCGGTGGGAGCATCGTGAACATCGCCTCGGGTGCCTCGTGGCTCGCCATGCCCGGAGCCTCCGCCTACGCGGTGTCGAAGGCCGCCCTGTGGAACATGGGCAACGCGTTGCGGCACGAGCTGGCCGGCCAAGGGACCGCGGTGATGTCCGTGCACCTCGGAGTGGCAGACACCGACATGACCGCGGGGATCTCGATGCCCAAGACCGACCCGGCGGACGTGGCGCGCGCGACCTTGGACGGGGTCGAGCGCGACGACTACGAGGTCGTCGTCGACGAGCAGACCGCGTTGATCAAGCAGATGCTCGCCGGGGACCCCAAGGAGCTGTACGCGGTGGTGGCGCAGATGCTCGCGTCGTAGGAGCCGGCTTCACGCAGCCTTCGGCACGGCCGCCAACGTGCGGCCGTGCCGGGCCGCCTGCTCTTCGGCGCGGACCCGCAGTTCGTCGGCCAGCTCCGTGAACTGATCGAGGGCGGGGTTCACCCCGACGAGCGTGAACTCGCGCGTCACCACGTCGAGGTCGAGCTGCCAGACGTCCTCCAGGATGCGTCGCATCCAGGCCGTGGCGTGGTCCCAGCCCTCCCGGGGTGTGCCTGCGGAGTAGTTGCCACCCTGCACCGTGACGAGGACGGCCGGCTTGCCCGCGGTCGCGGGCACGGCGCCGGGTGCCATGCGCGGGTCGGTCAGCACGAGGTCGACGTAGGACTTGAAGTGCTGCGAGACGCCGAAGTTGTAGAGCGGCACGGCGAACAGCAGGGCGTCGGCACCGGCCAGCTCTTCGGTCAGCTCGGCGGCCAGGGCGACGGCGGCGACCTGGGCCGCCGTGCGCTCGGACTCGGGCGTCGCGGAGGCGGCGACGGCGTTCGCCCAACTGTCGGCGGGCACGGGGTCGGTGCCGACGTGACGGCGGGTCACCTCGGCGCCCGCGTGCACGGCACTCCACTCGGTCTCGACGATGTCGCCGAGTGCTCGGCTGGTGGAACCCTCGGTGCGGATGCTGGCGTCCAGTCGGAACAGGGTCATGACACTCCTTCGATCGTTCCCGAGTCGACGACCCGGGCTTCGGTTACGATGAGTAACTCTGCCCGCCGGGTTCCCGTTACCGCAAACGATCCCCTGTTACCCGGCAGTAACCACGGGAGACCCCATGACGGACCAGACCGCGCTGGAGACGTTGCAGGCCCGGCTCCACCAGTCGATGCCCACGATGGCCGAGCTGTGCACGAGCGAGGACCCGGAACTCTTCCGGTCGCTGCTGTCCCGGATGGGCGACAAGTGGACGCTGTTGGTGATCGGGGTGCTCGGTGACGAGCGGCGGCGGTTCACCGAGCTCTCCGAGGTCATCCCCGGCATCTCACGCCGGATGCTGACCGTGACGCTGCGCGCACTCGAGCGCGACGGGCTCGTCTCGCGGACGGTCCACGCCGAGGTGCCGCCGCGCGTCGAGTACGAGCTCACCGACCTCGGACGGTCGCTGCAGTACGTGGCCCTCGCCCTCGCCCACTGGGTGCGGGAACACCAGCAGGTGATCGCCGGCAACCGGCAGGTCTTCGACGGTGACGGTGACGCCCCCGATCGATGACGACGACCCTGGCATCCCGTCGCCGATCGGCTCCTGAGATGAAGGGAGAGCGCTGGCACCCGAGCTCACGAGGCGAGGGGCTCCGGCTCCCATGCCGGGTCCGCTGACGGGTGCTCCTCGACGGACCGGCGCGCGCGGCGGATCCGGACGATCGTGGGCGGTAGCACCCAGACGAGGACCCCGGCCATGAGTGACCGACCGATCCACGCCGCTCCCCGCAATCGACGGCCGCTACCTGCGGAGCCGGTCCGCGGCGTCCGTCGCGGCACCGACCATGCGGCGGATGAACGCGGCGTGGTGCTCGAGCTCCACTGCAGGCACCTGTTGCAGGGCGGCAGCAATCTCGGCGGTCGACCTCTCCGTGAACGCCCGCGCACGTTCCCGTGCCGCCGGTGTCGGACGGAGCGTCACCCGGCGCCGGTCGGTGTGCTCACGGCTGCGTGCGAGCAGACCGGCCGCTTCCAAGCGGTTCAGCAGCACCGTCACGGAGCCGGAGGTCATACCGATCCGCTGCCCGAGCCGTGCGGGCGACAGCGGGTCCCCGGACGAGTCGGCCCAGAGCACCTGTCCGAGGGCGTTCGCATCTGTGGTCGGCAGGTCGAGCCAGGAGGACATCAGCTGGTTGAGCTCCGCGAACGCCACCGCCCAGCTCTGGAGTGCTTCCATCACCTCGACCTGGGGTGCATCCCACTCCGCCTCGAACACGTCGTCCATCGAATTCCTTTACTGTGTAGTATCTTTATTGTAAAGCTCACAACGGAGGAACACCATGGCAAACCGCACCGCTGTCATCTCAGGAGCCAGTATCGCTGGCCTGTCGACCGCATACTGGCTCCGCCGGACCGGATGGGACGTGACCGTGATCGAACGCGCCGCTGCGTTCCGTGACGGCGGACAGAACGTCGATGTTCGAGGCGTCGCGCGCGACGTGCTTCGCAAGATGGGCTTGTTCGACGCCGTGAAGGCACGGAACACCACCGAGACGGGCACCGTGCTCGTCGACGGGCGAGGGGCCGTCACCGCCGAACTGCCCTCCGACGGGGCCGGCGGTGCGACCGCGGAACTCGAGATCCTGCGCGGCGACCTCGCTCGGACGATCCTCGACAACCTGCCGGCCGGCGTCTCCTTCATCTACGGGGACACCGTGTCGGACGTCGCCGACGACGCTGCGGGAGTCACCGTGACGACCGCGAAGGGACAGCGCCTCAGCGCGGACCTGTTCGTCATCGCCGAGGGTGTGCGGTCTCGGACCCGTGCGATGGTCTTCGCCGAGGGCGACGTCGACCAGCGCGACCTCGACGTCACCATGGTGTTCGGGACCATCCCGCGGACCGACAGCGATGACGACCGTTGGCGGTGGCACAACGCCGTTCGCGGACGCCAGGTCCACCTGCGACCCGACCCGTACGGCACCACCCGCGCGATCCTCGCCTACTCTCCCGGGGACGACGTCATGTGTCTGACTCGTGAGCAGACACTGGCGGCGGTGCGGCGCAGGTACGACGGAGTCGGGTGGGAGGCGCCACGGGTCCTGGACGCGCTCGACACGTCCCCGGACGTCTACATCGACCAGCTCCAGCAGATCCGGATGCGGACCTGGCACCGCGGCCACGTCGTGATGGCCGGTGACGCCGGATGGTGCGTCACACCGATGGGGGGCGGCGGCGCCTCACTCGCGCTCACCGCCGGGTACGTCCTTGCCGCGGAGCTCGCCGACGTGACGCAGGACCAGGAAGCAGCGCTGACCGCGTACGAGAAGTGGATGCGCCCGCTGGTCGACGATGTGCAGGACCTCCCTCGCGGACTCAAGGCACTGGCGTACCCGCAGTCCCGACTGGCGCTCGCGCTCCGCGGGCTCCTCAACAAGGTGTTGATGTCACGGCCGCTCCGACCAGTCGCCATGAAGCTCACCCAGGTCGCCGAGACTGATCGCGAGTTGCCGGTCCTCCTCGATCGTTGAGTCCTCAGCGTGACAGGGGACGCACTCACTCCGCGACGTCCGGCAAGCTGGGAGCATGGCCGACACAGCCCCAGGTACCGTCCACTTCCATCAGAAGCACCACGAAGCGATCATCCGCGGCGACAAGGTCACCACCGTGCGGTGGAACGAGTCTGTACAGGTCGGCGCGGCGACGTTCGTCTTCGACGATCACCCGACCGCCGAACCGTTGACCGGCGCGATCACCGCCGTGCACCGGTACCGGCTCGACACCCTCACGGCGGAACAGGCGCATCAGCCTCCGGGGACGGACATGCGGCGCTTCGGGGAACAGCTCCGCGAGAACTACTACCCCGAGATGCCGGACGACGCGGTCGTCGAAGTGGCAGAACTCATGACTCGGCCATCTCTGTAGGGCATCTGCTGACGGACGCCAGAGTGGCCGCAAGCGTGCGTACCCTGGCGCAATGAGGCAACGTCGAGTCGGGGGTCCTGCACTGTTGGTCGGCGTCGCCGTCGCGGTCGCCGTGACGCTCACCGGCTGCACGGGAGGCAGCGACGGCCTCGCGAAGCAGTACCGCGACGGCGACACGAAGAACTACATCTCGGGAGACGGCGCTGTCACGGAGTTCGCCGCGAACGATCGTGGTGAACGGGTCACTTTCGAGACCCATGACCTCGACGGCAAGGTCATCCGTGCCGATCATTACCGTGGCAAGGCGCTCGTCCTCAACTTCTGGTACGCGTCGTGCGCACCCTGCCGCGTCGAGGCGAAGGACCTCCAAGCCGTCAGCGATGATCGGCACGCGCAGGCGTCGTTCCTCGGCGTCGATGTCCGGGACTCTGCAGCGACCGCGCGTGCCTTCGTGAAGGAGCACGACGTCTCGTACAGCAACGCCGTTGACCAGGACGCGGCCGTGCAACTCGCATTCTCCGGGACGAACGCCCCCAACTCGACGCCGGCAACCATCATTCTCGACAAGGAGGGCCGGGTGAGCGCCCGCATCCTCGGTCCGATCAATCGCAGTGTGTTGACGACGTTGATCGACGAAGCCAACAAGTGACGACGTGACGTCGGAGCCCTGAACAACGAGCCTGTCAGTGCGCCGAGCGCGGACGGCGGGGTGCGTCCCGTGGAGGGGGCACCAATTGAGACGGCACGTTGATCTCTCATCTTGAGCGCTGCTAGCGTTCGTTCAACTGGTCCGATGATGGCGAAGGGTGGCAACGATGCCGTTCTGTGCCCCTCGTCGACTGTTCTCCACCAAGCCTGCGCCCGAGTTCGTCGGACCGCGGCCGATCCCTCCCGGAGTCATGGCAACGCAGTACTGAGCTGACCACGAAGGTCGGCCCCTCCCCGACGCGAGCGTCCTGCTCGCGTGCTTCTGCTTGCCCGCGCCGTCGTACGACGGCGGCGCGACGACTTCACGGGACCACATCCATGCTCTTCACCCCTGCCCGGTTTCGGGCCTCACTCGCGAGCTTGCGCGAACACCGTTTCGTCACCTTCGCAGTCTTGACCGACACCATCGGCGCCGGCCTCACGCTGCCACTGACGATCGTCTACTTCACCATCACCACCGACGTGCCGCTTGCAGTGCTCGGCGCCGTCTCCACCGTCGCGACACTGGTTGCCCTCCCGATCGGACTGGTCGGTGGCGTCCTCACCGATCGATTCGGCGCGAAGGCGTCGATGATCCTCAACAACCTCCTCTCAGCAGCGGGCTTCACGCTCTACCTGTTCGCTCACGATCCGATGATGATCTTCGCGGCGATCTTCCTGGCCAACGGCTCCGAGCGGCTCTACTGGACCTCATGGACCGCGTACGTCCACGACCTCGCTGAAGGCCGCCCGTTCGAGCGGTGGTTCGCGTTCCTCGAAGCGACGAAGGCCGCAGCGCTCGGCGCTGGCGCGATCATCGCCGCGGTCACCCTCGCGAACGGCCACCAAGACGGGTTGCGGTGGCTGGTCCTCGCCAACGTCGTCACCAGCGTTGTGGCGGCCGGCGTGTTCGCGACGCAACCCACCGGGCACCGATCCACGCCGACGTCCGCCTTCGCCGATGCGGAAGGGGCGGACACGACCGGGTCACTTCGTTCCTTCATCGCCGACCGGTCGATGCGACTCATCACGCTCGGACAGTTCCTCATCGGTCCCGCAATGGTGTTGCCGAACGTCGCGTTCAGCGTTCTCTTCGTCGAGCGGTGGGGCATGTCCCCAGCGGTCGCGCCCGTCCAGTTCGCTGTCGCTACGGGCCTGTGCGCGTTGCTCCAGACCTCCGTGACCCGCTGGGTTGCTGGTCAGCAGCGTGGAACGCTCATCGCTCTCGGTGCAGTCTTGACGGCCGCGACCGCAGCACCGCTCATCGTTCTTCCTCCGCTGCATGGGCTGGCTGCGTGGTCCTTCGTCATCGTGGTCGCGATCCTGCTGGCAGCTGCGGACATGATCTACCTCCCGGCCGCCAACGCGGTCATGGCCGAAGCTCCACACCCTCGAATCCGCGGCCGGGCAATCGGGGTGTTCCAGACCGCGAGCTCGATCGGCATGGCACTGTTCCCGCTCACTCTCGGACTCTTGGACTCGCGCACGCCCTGGCTGCTCTGGCTCATCGCCACGGGTGTGTTCCTCGCCGCCGCCTGGGCTTGGCACAGAGCGGTCCGGGGTTTGCCGGGACGCGTACAAGTCGCGGAGCCGACCGACATCGACGCTTGAACAGTGTCTTGGGCGAACTGTCTTGCTCGCAGCGTCGCGGTCTGCCAGCGTTGGCGCATGGGCGAGGACGCGACCACGCTGCGTGGAGTCCCCGGGTTCCGCCCGTACTGGTCTGCTGCGACCGTCTCGTCGTTCGGATCAGCAGTCAGCGCGGTCGCCGTACCGGTTCTCGTGGTGACAGTGCTGCACGCCAGCCCGTTCGAGGTGGGGCTGGTGAACGCTGCCCAGTTCCTCCCGTACGCGTTGTTCGGGCTGATCGTCGGCGCGTACGTTGATCGATTCCCACGCAAGCCACTCCTGATCTGGGCGAGTGTCGGTCGTGGCGTGTGCCTGGGCACGATCCCGGTGCTCTGGTTCACGGGGCTCTTGAACCTCTGGGTGACGGCGGCGGCGTTGTTCGTGTTCGGCATCCTGTCCGTCATCGGATTCGCCGCAACGCAGTCCCTCCTCCCCCGAATCGTCCCTCGCCCACTCCTCCTGGCGACGAATGCGCGGGTCGACCAGAGTGATGCTGCAGCGCAGACGGTGGGCCCGGCTCTCGGAGGTGTCCTGGTCAGCATCGTGACCGCGCCGGTCGCGATCGCCCTCGACGCGGTGAGCTACTTCGTCGACGCCGTCCTCATCGCGGGCGTCCGCGTCATCGAGCAGACGCCAGCGCGCACGGCGGGTGCGCGGTTGCGGAGCGACATCGCCGACGGTCTGCGGTGGACGTACGGTCATGCGACGCTCGCACCGCTGGCGCTGTCGACACATCTCTGGTTCCTCGCCAACGCCGCCGGACTGACGGTGTTCGCGACACTCGCGCTCCGCACCTTCGCGCTCTCAGCGGCCGTGTACGGGGGCATCCTCGCCGTCAGCGGTGTCGCGATGCTCCTCGGCGCCACTGCGGCGCCGCGCCTCGGCACCCGCTTCGGCGCCGGCCGGACGATCATCGCCGCTCGAGCCGCGTACCCGATCGCCTGGGCCGCCATCACGCTCACGACGGTTGGCACCGACACCGCAGGAACACCGGCGACTGTCGCGGTGTTGTTCGTCGCCTTCGCCGTGCACGGCGCTGCAGCGGGCTGCGAGAACGCGAACGAGATGAGTCTTCGCCAAACCGTCACACCCGACGCGCTGCTCGGTCGGATGAACGGCACGATGCGCAGCGCGAACAGGACCCTCGCGGCTGGAGGAGCAGTGGGCGGCGGCGCGCTCATGACCGGCGCTGGAGATGGCGTCGCGCTGCTCGCGGTGACCCTCGTGTTCGCCGTCGCCGTCGTCGTGGCGATGTGCTCACCACTCAGGACGATCGCCGTTCGGTAACGGATCGACCGCCGAACGAGCCTGCCAGCGACTCAGGTTCGCTTCGTCCGGTCACGCTCGGATCGGGCGGACCCGTGGAGTGCGAAGCCGATCGCGCCGACGATCGCAGCCAGCAATCCCATCGCCGCGATGACCAGCCCTCCGGCCACGAGCCCGATGTACTGAACGCCCGCACCGAGGAGCGCCATCACGAGCCCCGCGACCAGAGCCCCGAGGCCGAACGCAAGGCCGAACACACGGGGCGGAACGCGAGAGAACATGCGCCCATCTAACTCTCGACTCTCCGCGATCCGCGCGCGCTGGCGAAGTGACGTCCGTGCCGGGGATGTGGCGGCCACACCCAGTCCGCCGCCGGCTGCGCTCCGGACCTCCTCGACGACGACCGCGGGTCACGCCCGATCACTCGACCGCGGTGCAGTCTCGACTGGAGAACTCGGCGAACTCCCCCGCGAACAGCGTCGGTGACGGAGCTCGGGTGGCGATCTGCCAAGCGTCCTCGGTCTGCATCCATGCACCTTGCCAACGGACGCCGCTGCCGCCCGAGGCTGCGCGCGCATCACCGTAGCGATCGGGGCACGTCCTCGCCGAACCCGAGCAGCATCCACGGTTCCAGGTCACTCACTCCCCCGATGCGCATCTGCGACAACGGGTGGGTCCTCGAGGGCGTTCAACGGTGACCGTTCAGCCGAGTGCCGGCGGGAGCGCCCCGATCTGCCCGAGGATGCTGAGCACGTCAGGCTGGCCGACCTCGTCGACGATCAGTCCCTCGTCGAAACGGTAGAAGTTGCTCGCGTTCGCGACCACCGTCCTCCCCGTAGCGGGGACACCGAGGAACTCGCCGTCGTGCGTGCCGCGGAGTTCGAAACGTGCTGCGACCGTGTCGCCCTCGACGACGATCCGGTCGATGCTCCACTGGATGTCAGAGAACGCGCCCCGCATGATCGTCAGGATTTGCAGGTACCCCGGCAGCCCGCGCAGCGGCTCGGGCGAGAACGGCGTCAAGAACGCCGCCTCCGGTGCGATAACCGTCTCACCGATGGACGGGTCGGCGCTGTTGATGAAGTCGACGAATCGCAGGAACGAGAGGCGTGTGTCTGTGGTCATGGGCAACTACTTTACATAGCAAGTAGATGCCGTAGAGTCGAAGCATGAGCACGGAACTCGCCCCCCTCCCTGGAATCGACGCCGCGGATGACCGGACCGGGCGAGCGGCGCGTCTGCACGAGTACTTCGCCGCGCTGGTGCGGCACGAGACCGACGTGTGGAACGCGGTCGAGAAGCGGATGCGGGGCGAGGGTGTGCTGAGCCTGGCCCGACTGGAAGTGTTGCGGATCGTCCAGGCGGCCCCATCGGGCGCCCGGGTGCAGGACGTCGCGACCGGCGTCGGGACGTCGATCGCTGCAGCCAGTCGCTTGCTCGACCGGCTCGCCGCCGATGGTTTCCTCGAGCGTTCGACGGACCCGGACGATCGGCGCAGTGTCCGCAGTGTGCTCTCACCCCAGGGGAGAGACGCCTTCGCCCTCGCGGACGAGCGGTTCGACCAAGCGCTGGACGCCGTGCTCTCGGATGCCGATGCCACGGCGATCGCAGACGGCATCGCGGCACTCGAGCGCCTGCAGTCGACGTTGGAGGCAAGGCGATGACGGCCACCATGCGGGCCGTCGTGATCGACGCACCCGGTGGCCCCGACGTGTTGCACCTCCGTGAGCTGCCGATCCCGATCCCAGGCCCGGGCCAGGTGCTGATCCGTGTGGAAGCGTTCGGGCTCAACCGGTCCGAGCTGCACTTCCGCCGCGGCATGGGCCATTTCGGGACCTTCCCACGGGTGCCCGGGATCGAAGCCGTCGGGACCGTGGAGGCAGCCCCAGGTGGAGAGTTCCCCGCCGGTACCCAAGTGGCCGGGCTGATGGGCGGGATGGGTCGCGACTTCGACGGGGGCTACGCCGAGTACACCGTCGTTCCGGCCAGCAGCGTCGTGCCGTTCCGGAGCAGCCTCGACTGGTCCGTGCTCGGCGCCGTCCCCGAGATGCTGCAGACCGCACACGGGTCGCTCACCGTGGGCGTCGGTGCCCGCCGGGGCGACACGATCCTGATCCGCGGTGGCACGTCGTCGATCGGCCTGGCGTGCATCGTGCTGGCGAAGCAGCAGGGCATGACCGTCATCGCCACCACGCGCAACCCGGACCGCACCGAGCGACTGCACGCCACTGGTGCGGACCACGTCGTGGTGGACTCGGGCCGGATCGCCGACGCGGTCCGTCGAATCGTGCCGGACGGCGTCAACGGAGCGGTCGAGTTGATCGGCACCGACACGCTGCCCGACACGCTCCGGGCGACAGCCGTCCACGGCACCGTGTCGTTCAGCGGGATGCTCTCCGACGTCTGGACCATCCCCGACTTCTACCCGATGGCGGTGATCCCCAACGGGGTGCGCCTCACCGCGTACTCCGGCGAAGCGAGCGACCTGCCGGCATCGGTGCTGCAGACGTTCCTCGACACCGTCGCAGCCGGCACCGTGCAGGTCCCGATCGCGAAGGTGTATCCGCTCGAGGAGATCGTGCAGGCCCACCGCGACATGGAGGACGGGACCCGGTCAGGCAAGCTCGTCGTCACCATCCGATGATGGGTACGGGCTCTCCGGAACCCCGCTCTCGGGGTGGAACCCGTTCGTCCTCGACAAGGGCGCCAGCCAGTGCAAGTCAGGCGGTCGCACTCGTCGTTGTCGTCGCCTGGCTGCTCTACGGCGTCGTCAGCTCGAAGTTGACCCGACGATCCGGGCACAGCTAGGCAGGTCTCGGTGGCCCGCAACTGACGGACTGGAGGCCCGGTACCAGCTGGCACCGGGCCTCCAGTCCGTCAGTGGCACGCGTCCAGGGCCTGCGCTCCTGTCGTCGCATCCCACGCGCGCCGCCGTGCCCGGCAGCACCGTCCGGTCACCCCCAGGTCAAGGGCTGTTCACCCGCTGCCGCTACCTCTGCTTGTCGGACCGCTGCCCGAGGGTCCCGATACCGGAGGACCCATGAACACCCGCACCGCACTGTCCTGCGTTGCCGTCGCCGCCCTCGCCTCGCTGGTGTTCGCGACACCGGCGCACGCCGACGAGGCCAGCTTCACCAGCAGCAAGCAGCCCTACATCGCCCCCAGCCAGTCGGACATCGACGCCTACTCGCCGGCGCCGACGGGCTACGCCCCCGTCGCCACGGAGTCGGTCGCCCGACACGGCTCCCGGGGACTCTCCGCGTACAAGTACGACGCACTGCTGCACCGTCTCGCCGCGACCGCGCAGGCGGAGAACGGGTTCCTGACGCCGGAGATCGGGAAGGAGTTCTCCGCGAACCTCGACGCCATCACCGCGGCGAACGTCGCGAACGGCTACGGCATGCTCACCGGTCAGGGCGCCACCCAGCACCAGGGCATCGGAGCACGAGCCGCGCAGCGCAACAAGCAGCTGTTCGCAGCTGCGGCGAAGACGGGCGGGCGTGTCGTCGCCGAGACCTCGGGTGAGTCTCGCGCGACGGAGTCGGGCGAGAACTTCTTGCGGGGCTTCGGGGCTCCGGGCGTCAAGCTCGAACCGCGCCCTGACCTGCTCTACTTCCACGACGTCGAGAACCCGGACGGCACCGACAAGGCCGAAGGGTCGCCCGAGCGCGAGCGCGCCCAGGCGTACGAGGACTACGTCGCCGCACAGACCGGAGACGGCGGCACGATCGCCGCGGCCTTGCAGTACATCGAGGCGAAGCCGCGATCCTTCGAAGCGGCGAAGGACCTGCTCTCCGGCATCTTCACGCCCGGGTTCATCGCCGCGATCGGCACGGACAAGGCGCACACCTGGTACAACACCGCCGACGGCTCGAAGGGCGGCGCGGTGGCGTGTGCGCCCGGTGCCGACACCAAGGCCGATCCCGATGCCTGCGGCGATCCGAAGAAGTCGATCAAGAGCACCGTCGACGCGGCGATGTCGCTGTACAACCTGTACATCATCGCGGCCGACATGCAAGAGGAGAACGTCGCTCCGCACCAGTTCGACTTCGCGCAGTACTTCGCTGGCCGGCCGGCGGATGCCGAGTGGTTCGCGTACCTGCTCGACGCCGAGGACTTCTACGAGAAGGGCCCGAGCCTCGCCGGGCACGACGAGACGTACTCGATCGCCGAGCCCCTGCTCGACGACTTCTTCGCCACGATCGACCGCCGCGTCGCCGGCGGCGACGTGGTGGCGACCTTCCGCTTCGCGCATGCCGAGACGATCATCCCGTTCGCTGCGCTGCTGCGTCTGCCGGGCTCCACCGTCGCCGCGCCCGACAACGCTGCTCCGACCTCGGACGCCGACGTCTACGACGACGCCACCAACCCGTGGCGAGGCTCCCAGGTGACGCCGATGGCGGCGAACGTGCAGTGGGACGTCGTGTCACGAGCGGGCATCGACCCCGCTACCGGAGCGGCCTACACGCCGCTCGTGCGCATCCTCTACAACGAACGGGAGATCGCGTTCGCCTCCGGGTGCCGTGCGGTCGCCGCAGGGTCGCACTGGGTCAAGGAGACCGAGCTCAAGCACTGCCTCACCGGCACGGCGATGACCGAGAGCCCGCTGATCGCTGCGGCCGTGCCAGGACCGACCGCGACGCCCACCGCGGCGCCCACGCCGACGCCGACCGTGGCACCAGCGGCGCAGGGCGCCGGCACACCGACGACCCCGACGACGACCACACCGATGACCCCGGCGACGGCGACGGGCACGCTGGCCGCGACCGGAGCGGAGTCACCTGTCGGACCGGCGTTGCTCGCGACACTGCTCCTCCTGGCCGGCGCCGGGACTCTGGCGCTGCGTCGCCGGCGTCGCCTGCGACCCACCGAGTGACACCGACGCGGATCCGCGGCTTCTCGAGATGACCAGCCTGTCCCGGCGCCCCGCCCCAGCGGGGTGACGGCCGGACTGGAGGCACGGTGCCAGCTGGCACCGCGCCTCCAGTCCGTCCGTGGTTTCGCTCCAGGTCCTCGCCGAGTTCACCCGCTCCGGGCGATGGGCGCCTCCCCCAGCAGGACGAAGGTGGTGGTCCGTTCAACGGACCGACGGCCGGGAGCAGAAGGCATGAGCAGTACAGGGCAGTCCGATCGCCGGACACGTTGGCGCTCGAACCGCGAGCTCATCACCGTCCTCATCCTCTCGATCACCGCGGTCCTCACCGCCTGGTGCGGGTTCCAGGCATCCAAGTGGAGCGGCGAGATGTCGATCGCGTTCAGCCAGGCCTCGAGCGCTCGGGTGCAAGCCGCCGATGCGACCTCGGAAGCGCGCGACGCCCGGCAGTGGGACCTCACCATCTGGGTGCAGTGGGTCCTCGCTGATGCACGCAACGACACGGTGCTCCGGGACTACGTCGAGCAACGGTTCACCCCGGAGCTCCGGACCGCGTTCGAGGCGTGGCAGGCAGACGGGAAAGCAGCGGCCGGACCGTTCGCAGAGCGGTCCTACGTCCCCGAGGGCACCGCCACCGCGACCGCACTCGCCGATCGCGCGGACGGAAGCTTCGCCCGGGCGCTCGAGATGAACCAACGGGCGGACAACTACTCCATCCTCACCGTCCTCTTCGCCCTCGTCCTGTTCCTCACGGCCCTGTCCCAACGGGAACTGCGCAAGCGACTGCGAGATGTCCTGTTGATCACAGCCGTCGTTGGCGCGCTCGCCGGCATCGCCCTCCTCGCCACGTTCCCCGTCAAGCTCTGACCAGCCGGAGCGAGTGCTGCGACCGGTGCGGTCGACCGGGAGAGCACCTCGCTCGGACGAGGACATCGCTCGGATGAGCGATGAGCGTCACGGCACCAGCACGGCCCTTCGAATGGAAGGCGCCTGAAGCAGAACGACGCTTCTGCGGCGATCCAGCACGCCCGCTCGACAGATCGATCCGCGTCTGACATGTTAACGGCTAGTGTCAGCACGCCCGCTGCTGCACGAGGAGAAGACGTGACGAAGCAACAGATCACGGCAATCGCGGGCCTGCTCCTGCTGGCCATGCTGTTGACGGTCTTGATCGGGGTGTTCGACGCTCGCCGACGTGTCATCGCCGCGGAAGGCAACGACCTCCGTACGGGCCAGAGCGCGTGGGTGACCGCGACACTCGACGAGCTCGAGCGTGCGCGGAGCACGTTCGAACCGGGAACCAAGGTGTTCGCGGAACTCGAGGATGGTGTCCGCGCCGTTGCGATCCTGTCCGGACGGTGGACAGACGTCCCACTGCACGACGGGCACGCACTGACCGGGCGCCCCGGCGAAGCCCTCGCGGGCGCTGACGTTGCCATCCGCGGCGACGACATCGCCGTCGATGGCAAGCCGTACAACGTGGTGGGGCGACTCGGCGTCCGGGCCGACAGCCTGCTGTCCGACGATGTGGTCCTCGGTGATCCGTCGCGGTTCTCGGCGTCACCACAGCGGCTACTCCTGGACGGCCCGAGCAGCGCCCACCACTACCGCGCAGAGTTCCCCGGCAGGAGCGTCGAGATCATCGACGACGGCACGAACCGCAGGACGAACGTCGACGCCGTGTCGCCGGTCCTGGTCGCGCTCGGCGCGCTCGTCGTCATACTCATCGCCGTGGTCGCAGGTCTTCAGGCCGGACGATGGGAACTCCGCACCGCCGCCGTCCGCTTCACCACCGGGATCCGACCGCTGAACACCCTTCGCAGCGCTGCCATCCGAGTCGGCGTGATCAGCATCGCCGCCAGTACTGCCGCCCTCGCGGGCGCGGCAGTCGTCAGGCAGACCACCATCCTCGACCTCGACGTCACCCCCGCAGTCGTCGCGGTCGGAACCGTCGTGCTCGCCGTGTCCGTCGCTTCGTTCTTGCAGGGAACCCGACGATGGAACTGCTGAACGACCTCCGGTCCAACTGGACGATCATCGTCGCCAAGATCGTCCTGCTCGTGCTGCTAACACTCTGCTGGTACAACGTGGCGTCGTTCACTCAGTCCACCTCGCAGGCAGTGGCCCAGGGCCTGTCCGCTGATGCCGACGCCGACCTCTACACGGTGGTCGACGATCTCGACCCGGATGCGTTCGAAGCGATCCGGCGAGACCAGCACGCACTCGACGACGTCGCCTCGTTCGTCGACCGCATCGATGACGAGCCCGGATTCGACTTCATCTCCTCGTACGACCAGCCCGTCACTGTCCAGGACTTCCGCGGCGACGACCGCTTCGACGTCGGCTACGGCACCGAGTACACGCTCAACGGGAAGTACCAGGACGAGTCCGGACGGAGCGTCCAGGACATCAAGTCGATCCAGCTCAACGAGACCGCGTACGAGTTCGCGGGGCTCTCCGTGCAGGACGGCAAGCCGATCGAGTGGGACGGCGTCGACTGGGGATCCGGCCGGATCCCGGTGCTGCTCGGCAACGAGTACCGCGGCGTGTACGAGCTCGGAGAGCGACTCACCGGAGCGGTCATCCTGCAGGAGCAGGAGCTCGAAGTCGTCGGTTTCCTCGAACCGGACAGCGCCATGTACTTCCGCGGTGAACCCAACCAGTACCTCGACGACACCGTCATCGTGCCCTACCCGCCGACACTCGCCCGACTCGACCGAGCAGCACTGGACCGACTGGATCCCGAGCTGTTCGGGCGCCTGGTGTTCCAGGTGCTCAACGCCGATCTCGCCGCCGATCACAGCCTCGATTTCGGAGCCGTCGTCGCGCGTCTCGACGCGATCGGAGACGACACCGGCTTCCGGTCGTACACATTGCTCGGAGTCCCGAGCTACCTCGTGCAGCTCTCCCTCGTCCGCCAGCTCGTCCAGGACAACGTGGCGCTCGTCACCGCGCTGCTCGTCGTCCTCACCGCGAGCGTGGGCATCATCACGGCGTTCCTCAACCGACTCCTGCATCACCGACGAGCGCCAGTGGCGCGGGTGCACCATCTCCTCGGGAGGAATCCGGATGCCACGAACCGACTGTTCCGTGCGAGCCGCCTGACCGAGTACACCGCCGTGCTCGGGCTGTTCCTCGCGATCAGCGCGTTGCTCCCCAACGACAGTGCAACGGCACGACTCGGCGCCGGCACCGCCCTGCTCCTCTGGTGTGCGTCGGACGGGGCACTCGCCCGACGAGCCTTCCGCATCGAACTGACCGCCCAACGCCGAAGAGGTACCCCACGATGATCGTGCTGCGCAACGTCTCGAAGACCATCACCGAGCCCGACGGATCGACCCGAGCACTGTTCGACCGACTCGACTTCGACCTTCGTGACGACGATCGCTCGGTCGCGATCACCGGGCGGAGCGGATCCGGCAAGAGCACGCTGCTCCGGATCCTCGCCGGCCTCGATAGCGACTTCCGCGGGAGCTACGAGCACGACGGGCACATGCTCGAGCGCACCGCACGGAGGATGGCGGCGCACCGACTGCGACACATCGGCATCGTCACCCAGGACCACAGCCTCCTCGGCGACCGCAGCGTGCTCGACAACGTCCGGCTCGGCGTTCCTGCTCGCGCTGACTCCGCTGACCGAGCACGTGAGGCCCTCGAGGCGGTCGGCATCGGCCACCTCGCCAGCAAGCGCCCACGACGGCTGTCAGGAGGAGAAGCGCAGCGCGTCGCGATCGCTCGAGCCATCGCGAAGCGCCCTGCGGTCGTCCTCGCCGATGAGCCCACCGGCGCACTGGACGAGACGACCGAAGACGAAGTGCTCGCCCTCTTCGACCGGCTGCAGCAAGCGGGAACCAAGTTCGTGATCGTCACCCACAGTGAGCGCGTTGCACAGCGGTGCGGACGTCGACTGCAGCTCCATCACGAGCAGCTCCTCGCGCGCGGCGCGTGATGGGCTGGAGGCCCGATCACGCGCGCGCAGAACGGTCGCGGCTGAAGAACTCGGCGAACATCTCCCGTTTCGCCGCGTGTGAATCGGGCTCGAGCTCGAGTCCCTCCATGTTGAGGTCGGTCCCGAACAGTCGCAGGATCCCAGGACCACTCGGCTCCGCGGTCTCGAGGGACACCGAGAACAGTGTCGGCAACACCTCGCCTGCGGCGATCCGCCGGGCCTCTGCAAACGCCGCACGGTACGTCGCGTCGGTGACGCGGATCACTCTGACCGCCCAACTCGTGGCGTCCCAGTCGGGCGCGACCGTCTCGCCGCTCGGGCCATGGAAGAAGTGCACGACGAACGTGTCGCGCTCGCCTTCGGTGCCGTAGTGCCGCTCGTCCACGTCTTCGATCTGCACGAACTCATCCTGTCAGCGTCAGCCGGGGCGTTCGAGGCTGCGGACCAGCCGAAGCATGCACCTTTCGCCGGTACCATCTCGCCATGGCTGAAGCAGGTCTGTTTGCAGCGAGCATCGCCGTCCTGGTGGGTACGGTCGCGATCCTCGTGCATCGTGTGCGGACCCCGGCCTGGGTGCGTGACGTGCAGCTCACCTTGAACGCCACCCCCGTGACCAGCCTGCTGCTGCTCCTGGTCGGTGCTCTCCTGGCCGCCCTCGTCCTCGCCTTCGGGATCTTCTGGCTCGCCACCGGGCACAGCGTCGTCGGGTGGGCAATGGTCTGTCTCGCTGCGACCGGCATCGCTCACCTCGGGGTGACCGTGTGGATCCGGCGACAGCCGCTCTCGTGATCAGATACGGAGCTGGCCGGTGGAGAAGAACCGATCGAAGCACTCGTGAACGAGGACACGCACCACAAGCACACCTCGGGAAGGGAATGCTGCTCGCGGCGACCTGGTCATGAACTGGGCATTCGTCGTGGTCGGAAATCGTGGCCGTGGTCATCTCAACCGGCTACGTGTTCAACGAGAACCTGTACGCCTACGGGCTCTGCCCAAAACCTCCACACACCGGGTGCTCGGACGCGCCCTGGTTCAGCAGCATGAGCCTTTCGTTCTTCGGAGGCATTGCTGCGGTGGGTGTCGGCGCATTCCTGGGCCTGCGCCGGTCAGGCAATGGCCAGTGTGGGTGTTGCCCGGGAGGGCTCCCAGCCGTTCGCGATCTGCAAGGCTCGGGAGGGACCGGAGGCGACCGAGCGCTCTCGGTGGCGATGGGCAGTTGACACGGATCTCAGTCGACGGACAGATCCGCTCCACGACTCCCCTTCAACGGACTGCAACCACCTACGAACCCATCAGCCGCGCTCCCGTCCCGAAACCAGCAGCATCAGAAGTCACCGCGATCGCCGACACCGCCCGTAGCATCGCGCACGCTGCAACACGATCCGACGTGCCATGGATCCTCGCCACGCTGATCAGCGGCGTGATCATCACAGTTGGGCTCGCTGCCGTCGGCACGACCGCCACCTGGGTCCTGGCGGGCCTTGCTGCGGCCGCAACGTTCGCACGCACTGTCTATGCCACCCGCCGAACCTACCGACAGGCCGGCTGGGTACACGCCGACGACGCCACCTTCACCAAGGAGCTCCAACAGCATCTCCGCGACGGTATCGCCCGCCACTTGCACACCCTCCACACCCGTAGCCAGCTCCCCCTCGAGCAGCTCGTCGCGATCCTTGACAGCACCACGCCGATCGGCACCGTGCAACTCAACGCCCTCACCGCCGGCGACAACACCGACCAGCGCAAGCTGATCACCACCGCCGTCGAAGCCGCCATGCGCGCACACGGATACCGAGTCGGCGCGGCCCGGTTCCGATAATGCTGCTTCTCGGAGCATGTCAGCGGGGCTGGAAGTGATGCAAGACGTCGTCCACCGGGCGGCGAGTCGCCCTGTCGAAGGCGCGCCTTATGCTGGGTCCACTGAGCTAAGGGGGCAGAGTGAATCGAGTGACTACGGCAGTGGTCGTTGCTGTTGTAAGCGGGGTCCTGTTGACCGGTTGCACCGCGCATCGAGAGTCGCCACTCCCATCGGCGTCGCCAACGGCTACGCCGTCCGCCTCGTCGACTCCCGTGGGGGTTGTCTCTGCGGATCCCTCTGATCTGGGATCTCGTGCCGGCGCCGCGGGATCGAGCACCGCTGACGGGAACGGGTACAGGTACCGGGTTGCACAAGGAGACGCGGTGATAGCGATCGCGCAGCGGTTTGGCATCTGCACTGCGGACATCTACCTGAGCAATGACGACGTCCTAGGGCAGGAACTCTCGGTCGGGCAACGGCTGGATATCCGTCATGTGAAGGGTCCGGGTCATCAGGTGGATCAGTGCCATGCATCGTTCCCCGAGGGTGTCGGATGAAGCGCTGAACGGGCCCTGAGATAGGAAGCCTCAAAGCCCGTTCAGTCGTAAGTGGTCGAACTACCGTGCTTCCTGGTAGATCGACTTCCACCCTCCCGTGCGGTTGGCGACACCACCGGACTTGTTCTTGTAGACCAACCGAGCCTGGCTGTAACCGGTGTAGTACGGGCTCACCCAGGACGGGCTGGCACTGAGGACGTCCTTCGTGTATACCGACGAGACGGTCCCGGTGCGGGACTTGAGCTGGAGCGTGACTTCGCCGTTGCCTTGGATGCCGCCGCCGTTGTAGTTGATGCGGAACCAGGCGGTGCCTCCGCACTTGGCGCTGCGGCGAAGTTCAACGTACATGTTGTACGCGACGAAGTTGTCCGCTGTCTCGCCTCCGTCGGTGCACGCAGCGGCGGTGGTGGCCGCGGCAGCCGGGCTGGCGCCGGCGGTCTGGCTTCCCCCGACGAGGGCGCCGGCGGCGAGTCCGAACGCGAGCAGTGTCGCGACGATGCGGCGGTCGCTGGTCAGTTCCATAGTTATCCCCTTGTGACAGCAGCATTCTGTGACGGCCGTCCACCCGTGCTGCGGCGAGTGGCGCCTGGTCCGAAAGCGGCGGGCTGCTATTTGAGGGCTGCCTCGAGCAGCTTCGCTTCGTAGCCAGTACCGAGAACCTTCGGGTGGAAGCTCTGCTGCGACACCGCGAAGATCGCGTCTGCGCCCTCGGTAACGGGGATGTTGAACCAGGCCTTCTCGCCGCTGCGCCGGGCACCGTAAAGGTTCGTGACGATCGGCAGAGTTGTGTGGATGGCTGGGTCTGCGCTGCAGACGTTGTGCCCCTTGAACACCGGCGCCGGGTCCATGAACACCATCTTCGCGCCCGCGTTCTGCGCCGTGATGCGGTCCTTGATCGTTTGGTTCAGGTCGACGCCGAGCTGTACGAGCCACGCCTGGTCGGCTTCCTTCATCCCCGCGACGCATTTGACGCCGTCCTCGAAAATGTTCGGATAGCCCATCACCGCGATCTTGGCGTTTGGTGCTTGCCGCCTGATCTCGGTGTAGGTGGCGTCGAGGCGGCCCTTGAGAATGTCGAGTGCCGCGTATGCGGAAGGCTTCTGCTTGTCTTCGCAGACACCCTTGAAGATGCAACCGCGGATGATGTCGCCAAACCCGATGTCGTTCCCCCCGATGGACATCGTCACCAGGGTGGTGTTCTCATCGAGGTACCCCTGCGACAGCTGCGGTGGTTCCCATTGCTTCGTCGTCAGCAGATTCGTCGCTTGCGCGCCCGAGCACGCCACGGAGTGGTAGTCCAGCGTGGCGTCGCGTGTGCTGTCGCGGCTGGCCACAGTGGCTGTCGCTCCGGGCAAGACGGCCCGGTTGGTCCAGGAGTTCACCGAGCGGTGGCATGCGTTTTGGTAGTAGGTATCATCACCGTTGGTGTCGCTGACCGGGATGTAGCCGCCAGGGGTGTCACCTGGCGCTCCCTCGCCCGAGGAGTACGAGTCGCCGATGTTGACCACGATGTCCTTCGGTTTCGCGGACAGCGGCTCGAATGCGACGGCGTCCCACGCGACGTCGTCTCGTGCGGCGTTGTCGTCGGCGTCGTTCGTAATGTTCGACAGCGATACCGACGGTGTGCCATTGAACTGGAACACCCCAACGGATGACCACTTGTTGGACCAGTTGCGTTGTGGGAGCACACGGGTTTTGGTGCGTCCGTCGCCAAGATTGATGTCGTAGCGGGCGTCTTTCGCCCATGCCCCGTTGTCCGGGGTGTGGATCCAGACTCTTCCCCACTGTTTGAGACTGCCGCCGAGCGTCCACGTGCCAGTCACGGAAGAGGCCGGGGTGTTGTTGGATGCCCACGTGTGGGTGAAGTAGAAGTGATCGTTGAAGCCGCCGCCGAGCTGGTGCGTGTCGATCTTCGACGGGTACGAACCGGATGCACCGGCAGCACCGAAGTCGAATCGGAATGACCCCTCTGTGGCTACTCGAGAGCATCCAGCTCTCGTCGGGTTGGCGGTGAGGGTTCCCGCGTCCGTCGTGATCGGGACGTCGTCAATGACTCGCGCGGTACTCGGCAGACCGGTACGGGTGCAGGCAGGCGGGAAGCTTTCCCCGTTGGGCTGTTCGGTCATGTAGTCGGCAGCGGGGGCGAACCGGTAGAGCTCGTTGCCGCAGGTGGTGTCGCAGTCCTTCTTCCAGGTCGCGTTTCCATGCCACCAGCAGTGCAGGTCGGAGCGGGAGCAGTAGCCGGTGTAGATCGGTGCGCACTCGTTTACGCCCTGCTGGCAGAAGGTTGTCAGCGGGGGCTTCACCGCCGTGCGGTTCTTCGGAGCGGTCTCGTCGGTGCCGTTCCACCAGGCGGTGCGGTACCCGCCCACTTCGGTCGGCGGTGCGTCGGCGGTCTGCTTCTCGGTTAAGGTCAGCGAGTTCGCCGCGAACCCCATGATCTTCTCTGGGTAGGGCCAGTCCTGTGGGTGTGCGGCGTCCGCCGCGTTGCCATCGAGGAAGGCCTTCCGGTTCGCCGGGTAGGCCGGATTGACCGGGTTGTTCAGCCAGCCAAGCCCCCACGCGCCGTTCGACTCGGGCTCTCCCTTCGCGTGGTAGCCGGAGTTGTACGCCCAGGCCGCTGCAAACCAGTTCTCGATCTTCGTCGGGTCGCCGTTGTTGATGGTGGTGCCGTCGGCGCGGCTCTGGTTCCACTTGTCCGTCAGGATCTGCGCCGCAGCAGCGATGTTCACCGTGTAGTCGAGGGCGATGGCTTGCTGCTTCGCGACCGGAAGTGCGGTAACGCGGCCTTGCTCGCGGCCGGCGAGACGCATCCCGTCGGTGACCTGCCCGACTCCATAGCCGCAGTCGGCGTTCGAGAAGTCCACCGCCCAGAACGCGTTGTCATTCACACCTGCGGCCTGCGGGTTGCCGTAGAACACGCCAATCTGCGGGTTCCCGGTCGCTCCAGGCTTCGTATAGCGGGACGCTTGCCACAAATTAGACTCCTGCGCGAGGATCCCGAGGAGCACCTGCGAGGGGATGCGTCCGCCGCCGGAGAGCGCCTTCGTCGGGAACAGGTCTGCTGGCTTGTACGCGGCCATGCCGGTGCTGTTCCAGTTCGCGGGGCGAGAGATGGTCAGCTGGCCGGAGACGATCCGGTTGACGGCCCACTCGACCTGCCGCGGCTTGGGCTGCAGCGCCTGTGCGCGCGGGTCGTTGCGGGGCACCGCGCACGTGCGCTCCGTTTCGGATGGATTCGACTTCGAGCCCACCGCAGCTGCGGCGACCCGAGACCGTGATGCGGCAGGAGAACCGACTGGCGAAGAAGTCACGTCCCCGCCCGCCGGAGGGACTTCGAGCGTTGTGGCTTTCCCCGTCTCGAGAGACTGCACCCCGATCGTTGCGTCACCAGCGGCGCTACCACCAAGGGTGGACGGGGATGCCGCGTCGCTTGTCGCCACTAGCCCCGTCGTCGAGATGTCCGCACCCGGCTGCACCTCTGGTGCCGTACGGATCCCATCCGGGACCGAACCAGCTGCCTTGAGGTCGCCGAGGACGTAGGTGTGGCCGCGGGAATCCGCTGCAACCCCGACCTGTTCAAGTTTCCCGGAGCCAATTGAGCGGAGCGCAGCCGTCCCCGTCGCGGGCACTGTCCCCGTCTTCACCGTGGCGGTCGCACCCTTGTACTCGGCATACGTCAGCCGACTTCCGGCGACGACCAAATCAAAGGCGGTACCGGTTGTCTTGGCGACCATTTCCACCGCACCACCGTCACGGACACGAACAATCTTCCCAGCAGTGGCGCCGAGCACTGACCCGTCGGCAAGTGGCACGGGGGATGTCAGCTGCCGCGGGATGTCAGCCGTCCACTGGCTCGATTTGTCCACCGCGTCAAAGCTCGCAATTGACGTCGCATCGTCCACGGACCGCATCAAAGCGACTCGTTGCCCTGCTCCACAGCCCGGATTGGAATACGAGATGCTGTACCCCCGGCCGAGAGAGGACTGCTCCCCCGTCTTCGTGTCCACGACACTTGCCCAGGCACCCTCCCCGAACCCCTGCTCCGAGTTCGTCGTCGTCCGCGGGGCATAAACCACAACCATGCGCGACGCATCAGCGGTCAGGCAGAAGTTCCCAATCCACCGGTCCGTCTCAACACCCGGAACGGTGATCTGCGCCAACGTCTCCCAGCGGTACCCCGCCTTCGCGGTGCCGCGCACCACCGCGAGACCGTCAGCCGTCCCCACCAGCTGATACGCGGCATCCCCCGAGGACGCCCACTCAGATCCAAGAGCCTGACGCCGGTCGCCTTCCGGAACCTGCTGCGATGCATCCCCCTGGCTCTGAACCGGCGGCAACGAGGCGTCCGGATCCGCAGCAGGCGGCGCGGCAGCCAGTGCTGGACCTCCTGCAAACACTGCCACGCACGCCAGAACCGCCACTGCGGTGGTACGGAACGAACGTCGACGCAACCACAACTCAGCCATCTCTCCCCCAAATGACGCCCACACGGCCCTGCCCATGCTGGACGTGCCTCAGATCTCTACTAACCGGCCCAATGACTCATGGCCGCACGCACAACGTGCGACAACACGAAGTGCCAAACGGCAATCAACCCCACGGCCACAACAACACCGATACCCGCAAGCAAGCCCACCGCACCGAGGACTCGACGAGAGGTTTGCGCCTGCTCCGGCGCAGAAACCACTGACCCGGGCGACTCAGCAACGAGGCGCTCAAGCCGTTCCGCGGGCTGGTCCTCAGCGCCAGCCCCCCGATCCGTCCCCATGACAGTTACCTTCGACCCCAACCTGTGGATCTGTCAAGAGACGAGCAAGAAAGGCGATGCGGAGATCAGGGCGACAGGCGTGCGTCGTCCCACCCGCGCAAGCGGATAGGGCAAATCCCTCAGCTCAAGGGGAGGAAGAAGAAGTCCAGTAGCCGATCCCGATCCGGGCGTCGGCGGGCGGGACCGGCTTACCGTGAGGCAGCCTCCTAGGCTTGCAGAGTGACTACCAACGTCGAGCCGCGTCCTTTCCGTCCTGAGGACGCAGTGGAGCTGACGGCTCTTCTGAACTCGGCCTACCGAGAGCTTCAAGATGCGGGATTGAACTTCACCGCAGCGACCCAGGACGTCGAGACGACCCGTCAGCGGGTGGCAGGGGGCGTCTGCTGGATTGTGGAGAACGACGGCCGTGTCGCAGCGAGCATGACGATGTCCGCGCCTCCACCGGACGACGTCCGTTCACTGTCGGAGCATGCTCAGAAGCCAGGCACCGGATGGCTGTGCCAAGTGGCGGTCGGGCCGGAACTGCGCGGTCGCGCCGTCGCCAGAACGCTGTTCGACGTCGCGTGCGCGTGGGCCGCGAGGAACGGTATCACGCGGATTGGACTCGACACTGCGGCACCGGCCGAGCACCTTGTCGCCATGTACGCGCGTTGGGGCTTCGAGCACGTCGACGACGTGCGCTTCCCCGGTAAGCGCTACGGCAGCATCGTTATGACACGAAGTGTGACCGGCTCATAGAACCGGCCCAAATGTCTCAGTAGCCGATGCGCTACTGGACGCCGGAACTCATCTGGCCTCGTCGGCCCACACGTGTCGAGGGACCTCAGCATCATGTTGCGCGCCGGTAGCGGCTACGGGGCGTATGAACCACTCACTGGAGTGAGCAGCTGCCCGCCGTTCAGGATCAATACGAACGCGATCCCAGCCGCGGAGGCGACAGCACTGCAACCAGGGTTGCGATCATTCCCGTCCACCGGTGGCACCGTCCCTTGACTGCTACCGCGCCAAGGACGACCAGTCCGAGGACATGGGTGAGCGCCAGCGGGTTGCCGCCCACGAGCAGCGTCGTGCCAGCCATCGTGGTGCCCGCAGCAACGGCCTTCGGCTGTTCTGTAGCTTCCTCTAACGAGGCAAGACTGAGCCACAACCACGCGCCGGCCATGATGGGCAGCCCGACCACCGCGAGTACCCAGAACAACACCGCACTTGGTGTTGACTTCCAGCCGTGCTGGGTAGGCGGACCCTGCAAGTCTCGCTCTCGCATGGTCAGTACACGCCGTCTGGGTAGGGCTGGTCGCACTGCTCCGTTGTATGACCCGGTCCGACCATCCGGCGAATAGTGAGCTGCTGGCCGACCGCAAGCTCGTGCCCATATACCTCTGGGTCTTCATTGGCCAGGTAAATGTCGGCAGTGCAGAGACCGAAACGCGCAGCAATTCCTGTCACGGCGTCCCCCGATGCCACGGTGTAGACGAATGATGAGGGACCGCCGGTGACGCTTCCATTCGCCGTCACGGTCCTCTCGTGATCTTCGGCCGGAGCACTCTCGGAGACCGCAGATGCCGAAGCCAACGGTTGGTCGGAGGATGGGGCCGGAGTGACGTCAGGCTTGGAACTGTCAGTGCAACCGACAACGGTGCAAGCGAGAACGGCCATCACTGCAACCGACACGATCCTGCGCATCGAGATCCCCCATCTCGTCCGCTTCGGCGTTCGCACCGACTCTACCGGGGCCGCCGAGTGACGGCAGGTGAGGTCGGATCGGCTGCCGATAGGGATCCACAACCGGGCGGGGCTGACGGCCCTGACCGTGTCCTGCATGACGAGCGCTCAACGGTCCGGCAGGAGTGACATGTGTCGTGGCTACTTCTTCTCGTACTTGCTCCAGTAGCGGGCGAGCGCCGCTTGGCCCGGTCGAGCCGTGGTGAACACGACTAGAGCGAACCCGGCGAAGATGACGAGAAAAGCCACCAGACGGTCGAGCCTGCCGTCCGAGTGGGCCATCAACACGAAGCCGATGATGATGACCAGTGCACCCAGCGTCACGAGTACAACGCGTCGAGGGGTCATGCCGCGAATCTATCGTCGCCGTCATGAGCTGGTGTCCGACTCGCCTCGATGGACAAAGGCACTCGTTCGGTGACGAGCCCCGGTAGGAACGTCTCGTAAGCCGGTCCCGTCGCGCAACGCGGTGTCTGAATCGACCGGGCCGCAGGGGTCAGAAGACCCACGTCGCACACGGGTGGTCCGCTAAACGTCGCAGTGAGGCACCCCATGCGTACGACCCAACGACAGCCATGAGAACGAAGAAGCCCACCGAGATCCTCGGTGGGCTTCTGTCGTCGTGTCAGACACGTTTCGGTCGGGCTGACAGGATTTGAACCTGCGACCCCTTGACCCCCAGTCAAGTGCGCTACCAAGCTGCGCCACAGCCCGCGAGTTCCGGAGAACTCAGGATCCCGGAGGATCCTCGCCCACGTCCGACCGGAGCGCGAGCGACCGGTCCAGCATAGCGGACGTCAGACCCCCTCCGTGCCACGGCGAGTCGGAGCAACGCGACCCGAACGACACGCTCAGCCCGGCCGCACCACCTCGCGCCGCGCCGCCAACCACGGCAACCCGAGCCCGACGAGCAACCCGCCGGAGCCGTCCGCCGCCAGGTCCCCGATCGTGTCGTCGTACCCGACGAAGATCTTCGAGTCGACGAAGTTGTGCCCGAGCCACTCCCCCATCTCCCAGACCGCCCCGACCGCGAGTCCCGCACACAGCGCGAGCACCGCGACGACCACCCGGCGCTCGGCGTGCGGGGCCGGCACAGCGCGCAGGTCGGCACCGATGACGTAGAGCACCGCCGCGAGCAGCCCGGTCAGCACGACGTGCATGAACTTGTCCCACAGGAAGACCGTCGTGTACCACTCGAGCACGCTCGACCACCCGGCGAGGAGCACGAGCACGCACACCGCCACGTCGAACGCGGGCCGCAGCCCGAGCATCCGCGGCACGACGACGCCGAGCAGCGCCAGCGCCATGACCGGGAACGCCGTCCCGCCCCACCCGACAGTCGCCACGACGACGCTCACGAGCGTCAGCGCCCGCACCACGTCGGCCACCAGGAACCGCGGCCGCAGGAACGTCGGTCCGAGCGTGGCGATCACGACGCCCACCGCACGACCGCGTGCACGGCAGCGTGGTCGGACGGCCACACGCCGCCCGGCCGCCGCACGTCGACCGCGACGCGTTCCACCTCCGCCTCGGACGTCACGAGCACCCCGTCGATCCGCCGGCCACCGACACGCGGACTCCCGTAGTGCGGGTACGTCCCGTAGGGCTCACCCACCTGCCTGGAGGCCCGCCCCCAGCTGTCCTCGACCCCCGCCTCCGCCAGGGCTCGCCATGGTGCGGAACCGGCCGGGCTGTTCCAGTCGGCCATGACCACGGCGGGCAGGCCGCGCTGCCGGACGATCCGGCCGAGCAGTTCGGCGGAGCGGACTCGGGCCCACGGCGAGGCGACGTCGAGGTGGGTGGCGATCGCCAGGAACCGAACGCCGGTCGCGCGGTCGTCGACGACGGCTCCGACGGCGTGCCGGGGGAAGGACGTCGCCCACGACCGCGAGCCGGGGCGGTGGGGCGTGCGGGAGAGCGCCCAGGTGCGGCGCTCGACGACGTCGAGGCGGGAGCGGTCGAGGAACAGGCCGACCTGTTCGCCACCGCCGCGCGCTCCCCGTCCGGCCAGGACGGGCTCCCAACCCGACCCGAGGCCGGACGTCAGGTCGTCTGCCTGCGTGGGCAGGGCCTCCTGGACGGCGAGGACGGTGGGCGCTTCGCACGTGACGAGCGCGAGCACGGCCTCTCGGCGACGCTCCCAGGCGTCGGGGTGGGTCGGCTGTCGCGGCACGCGGCGACGCACGTTGAGCGTCATGCAGTGCACCTCGGGCGACCGGACCGGTCCGATGAGCGGGCGGTCGTCGGGGTGGTGGGGCATGCCTCCCTTGTACGAGACGACACCCGTCGGATTCTCAGGGACCTCTCCGTCTGGCTCGTATGGTGGCTCGATGCGTTCTCGTTCCACCCCTCGTTTCCTGGTCGCGATCGCGGTCTCCGGCCTGCTGCTCGGAGCCGCCGGGTGCACGTCGAGCGGACCGGACACGAGCCGCCCGACCCTGGCGAAGGCCTCGGCCGACACCGTCACGGTGGCCGATGCCTCGGATGCCGCAGCCCGGTCGGTCCGCGTCAGCAAGGCCCTGTTCGCGAGCGCCCCGGGAGCGGTTGTCGCCCGGGCAGGCGACGCCGACGGCATCCGTGGTGCGGCGAAGGCTGCGGCGAGCGCCCACGTCCCGGTGCTGCTGACCGCAAAGAACAAGAGCGCCGCCGTCGCCCGCGAGCTCGACCGGCTCGGCGCCGACTGGTACCAGGCCGAGGGCGACGTGTCGGTCGACACGGACGCCGAACAGCGGCAGGCGCCGGACGGCGGTGACGCGCCGGAGTCGACCCGGGCCTCCCGGCAGGCGACCGTGGTGGTGGCGGACGCGAGTGCGGACGCTGCTGCCGTGGCGACCGCGAAGGCCGCAGGCGCGCGCGTCGTGACCATGCCGAAGGGTGTAGCCGACCCGGCTGCCGCACCCGACGTGGTGACGGCGCTGCACGAGCGGTCGAAGCACCCGACCGTCCTGGTCGGTGCGGCGTTCGAGGCCCTGCCGGACGCGGAGTGGACGGTGCGGGCGGCCGAGGGCGGGTTCCAGCTGCGGAACGGCGGCCAGCGACCGTTCGACGGGCACCGGTACGTCGCGCTGTACGGGGCTCCCGGGGCGCCTGCGCTGGGCGTGCTCGGCGAGCAGGGGCCGAAGGAGACCGTGCAGCGTGCCGAGCAGGTCGCGAAGCCGTACCGGGCGGAGTCCGACGAGCTCGTGACGCCCGCGATGGAGGTCATCGCGACCGTCGCCGCGGGGGACGCCGGAGCCGACGGCGACTACTCGACGGAGCTGCCGGTGTCGACGCTCGAGCCCTACGTCGAGGCCGCGCACGATGCGGACATGCCGGTCATCATCGACCTGCAGCCCGGGCGGTCGGACTTCCTGTCGCAGGCCAAGAAGTACGAGTCACTGCTGAAGAAGCCGGGCGTCTGGCTGGCGCTCGACCCGGAGTGGCGGCTGACGAAGGACCAGGTGCCCCTCAAGCAGATCGGGAGTGTCTCGGCGTCCGAGGTGAACGAGGTCTCCACGTGGTTGGCTGGACTCGTGCGCGACGAGGGGCTGCCGCCGAAGGCCCTGGTGCTGCACCAGTTCCGGCTGTCCATGATCCAGGACCGCTCCGCACTGCAGACCCACCCGGAGCTCGACATGCTCGTGCACGTCGACGGGCAGGGGTCGCAGCCGGACAAGCAGGCGACGTGGAAGGCACTGCACCAGGGCGCGCCGAAGGGGCTGCACTGGGGCTGGAAGAACTTCTATGACGAGGACACGCCCATGCTGACGCCCGCGCAGACCATGCAGGACGTGCAGCCGACACCGTCGTTGGTCACCTACCAGTAGGGAGCTTCTCCACAGCCTGGAGGCGCGACCTGCGTTACGTCGGTCGGTGCTGACAGCATGGGGGCATGTCTGGTCTTGGTGTCGGGTCCACCGCGTCGTCTTCCGTGTCCCCCTCTGCGGACATCGCCGCCGAGGCGCAGCAGGCGCTCGCTGCGCTCACGGGGCGCCCCGACGCGGTGTTCCACCCCGGCCAGCTCGAGGCCATCTCGGCGCTGGTCGAGCACCGGCAACGCGCCCTCGTCGTGCAGCGCACCGGGTGGGGCAAGTCCGCGGTGTACTTCCTGGCAACGCTGCTGCTGCGCCGACGCGGGGGCGGCCCGACCGTCCTGGTGTCGCCGCTGCTCGCCCTAATGCGCGACCAGGTCGCCGCTGCCGCGCGGGCCGGTGTCCGTGCGGTGTCGATCAACTCCGCGAATGCCCACGAGTGGGGCGAGACCCAGGCAGCCCTCGCCCGTGACGAGGTCGACGTACTGCTGGTCTCCCCCGAGCGGCTGAACAACCCGAAGTTCCGCGACGAGCAGATGCCGACCCTGATCGCCCGGATGGGCATGCTCGTGGTCGACGAAGCACACTGCATCTCGGATTGGGGCCACGACTTCCGGCCGGACTACCGCCGGCTGGCCGAGCTCATCCGTTCGCTCCCCCATGGCGTCCCCGTCCTGGCGACCACCGCGACGGCGAACGAGCGCGTGGTCGAGGACGTCGCCGAACAGCTCACCGCTGGCCCGGCCGACCCGGTGTTCACGATCCGTGGGTCGCTCGCCCGCAAGTCCCTGCGCCTCGGTGTGCTGACGCTGCCCGATGCCCGGCAGCGCCTCGGCTGGCTCCTCGCGCACCTCGGCGACCTGCCCGGCAGCGGCATCATCTACACGCTCACCGTCTCGGCGGCCGAGGACATCGCCCGGCTGCTCCGCGACAACGGGTACGCCGTCCGCGCCTACACGGGGCGCACCGACACCGATGAGCGCGAACAGCTCGAACAGCAGCTCAAGGGCAACGAGCTGAAGGCCCTGGTCGCCACGAGTGCGCTCGGCATGGGGTTCGACAAGCCCGACCTCGGGTTCGTCGTGCACGTCGGGGCTCCCTCGTCGCCCGTCGCCTACTACCAGCAGATCGGTCGCGCGGGTCGTGCGACCGACAACGCCGACGTCCTGCTCCTGCCCGGGCGCGAGGACCGCGAGATCTGGCAGTACTTCGCCAGCGCCTCGATGCCGACCGAGGCCCGCGCCGCCGCCGTGCTCAGTGCCCTGTCCACCGACACCGCGATGTCGACCGTGGCGCTCGAGGGCCTGGTCGACATCAAGCGCTCCACCCTCGAACTCCTGCTCAAGGTGCTCGACGTCGACGGCGCCGTCCGACGCGTCACCGGCGGCTGGGTGTCGACCGGGCAGCCGTGGGAGTACGACGCGCCCCGGTACGAGCGGGTCGCAGCGGCCCGTGCTGCGGAGGCAGCGTCGATGCTCGACTACGAGTCCACCTCGGCCTGCCGCATGCAGCTGCTGCAGCAGGACCTCGACGACCCCTCGGCCGAGCCCTGTGGCCGGTGCGACAACTGCGCCGGGGCGTGGTTCCCGACGGCCGTGTCCGACACCGACTCGTCCGGTGCAGCGGCCGCGCTCGACAAGGTCGGTGTCGAGATCGCCCCGCGTGCCCAGTGGCCCTCGGGGATGTCGTCGCTCGGGGTCTCCGTGCGGGGCAAGATCGGCCCGGACGAGCTCGTGCAGCCCGGCCGTGCGGTGGCGCGTCTGACCGACCTCGGCTGGGGCGGTCCACTGCGTGCGCTGTTCTCGACGTCCACCCCCGATGCCCCGATCTCGCGCGAACTCGTCGACGGTTGCGTCCGGGCGCTCAAGGACTGGCCGTGGGAGACCCGGCCGACCGGCGTCGTGGCGATGTCCTCGCGGTCACGGCCCGAGCTCGTGGGGTCCCTCGCCCAGGCGCTGTCCACCATCGGGCGGCTGCAGTTCCTCGGCACGCTCGGCCGCGCTGGCGGGACCCCTCGTGGCGACGGTGCGACGAACAGCGCCTACCGGTTGTCCGGCGTGTGGGACACCTTCGTGGTCGATCCGTCGCTCGCCGCCGCCCTGCAGTCGCACGAGGGCCCGGTGCTGCTCGTCGACGACCTGGTCGACAGCCGGTGGACGATGACCGTCGCCGGTCGGGAGCTCCGGCGCGCAGGGGCCTCCGCCGTGCTCCCGTTCGCCCTGGCCACGGTCGCGTAGCCCGCTCGCGCCGCCCCCACATCTGTTTTGCGACAGTCCACGTGTCGATCGACTCGTGTTCTGTCGCGGAGCCGGTCTGCCGCCCGCCGGAGCCCTACCGCCGCGCGGGCTTCGGGAACGTCGCCCGCATGTGGTCGCTCGTCAGCACGTCGCCGATGCCGACCATGAGCACCGAGAACAGGATCTGCTCGATGACCATCCAGAACGGGTAGAGCCCCGGGATCGCCGCGACGATCAGCGTCACGATCGGGAAGATCCGGCTGAACAACCGCAGCCGCTGGTACGCCCAGTAGTACCCGAGCTGTGCCCGCCAGGCGAACACGTAGAGCGTCAGGGTGATGAGCAGCACCACGGTGGACCGGAACCACACCGCCCACGACAGGGACTCCCCTGCGCGGGTCAGCAGCACGGCGACCACGATGGCGGTGAGGCCGACGACGGTCTCCGCGACGAGCAGCCACCGGATCCACCGGAACGAGCGGACGGTGTCGGGGTGTTCGAGCATGTCCTCGCGGATCACGTACCCGGACTGCCGACCTCCGGCCAACCGGTCGAGGCGCAGACGGCACCACACGCGGTCGGCGAACACACCGAGTCCGTCGTTCTGCTGCGTCACCAGTACATCGTGCCCCATCCCGGCGGTGGTGGCGGACGCGGCACAGCCACGAGCACCGATGCGGAACGACACTGTCGACGTCGGACGACCACGACACCGTCGTTCTACGTCGGGGCAGCGCACCCCAACCCCGCCCAGCCTCAGCCTGCGCCCCGCTCAGTCCGACGGGACGAGTGCCGCACCACCCAGCACGGTCCCGGTGTCGGCGTCGAGCAGGACCAGGGAACGGACCTCGTCGGGCAGTGACCACGGGTCGCTGAGCACGACGGTCAGCCCCTGTTCGACCCCGGCAGCCTGGAACAGGTCGTAGGAATCCGCGGCCGGCGTCCACACCGGCTTCGAGCCACCGCGCACCGTCCCCGCGGACAGCACGACGTCGACCGGGCCGTCCCCGCCGGTCTCCAGGTGGTCGATCTCCACCGCGAGGGTCTCGTCGCCCGTGTTCCCGGCGATCCGCACGTGCCCGGAGGCCGCAGCTCCGATGCCGACGATGTCACCGGAGACCGGCGGGACGCGGCGCCACCACGGGTCGATGGGCGAACCGTCGACCGGACGGACGGGTTCGGGCTCGATCGGTTCCTCGAGGCCGTTGGACGGCGGCAGTCGGACGTCGGGCGACTGCGCCGGCTCGGAGGGCACGGAGTCGGCACGGGTGACCGAGTCGCCGTCGTCCGGTGCGTGCGAGATCGTCCACAGGGACACCGACCCCACGACGACCACACCGACGAGGACACCCACCAGGGCGAGCCGACGTCGGTCCGCTGCCCACGGCCCGGTACCCACGCCCCAATGATGCCGCACCGGCGCGCCGGTCCGGCTGCGGGCCTCCAGGCCGAACCCGAACGCAGAACGCGCCCCGACGGATCGAGGCGCGTTCTGCGTGACGGGTGGGAGCGCTCAGCGCTTCCGGCGCTCGCGCACCCGCATGTTGACGTTGATCGGCGTGCCGGAGAAGCCCCAGACCTCGCGGAGGCGACGCGTGATGAAGCGTCGGTACTGCGGGTCGAGGAACGCCGACGTGAAGAGCACGAAGGTCGGCGGCTGGCTCGACGCCTGGGTCCCGAACAGGATGCGGGGCTGCTTGCCGCCGCGCACGGGGTGCGGGTGTTCCTGCACGAGCTCGGCGATGAAGGCGTTGACCTTGCCGGTCGGGATGCGGGTGTCCCACGACTCGAGGGCGGTCTCGAGCGCCGGCACGAGCTTCTCGAGGTGGCGGCCGGTGCGGGCGGAGATGTTCACGCGCGGGGCCCAGGCGACGTGCGCCAGGTCCTGCTCGATCTCGCGCTCCAGGTAGCGGCGGCGCTCGTCGTCGAGCAGGTCCCACTTGTTGTAGGCCAGCACGAGGGCACGGCCCGACTCGAGGACGAGGTCGATGATGCGGAGGTCCTGCACGGAGACCGGCTCGGTGACGTCGAGGACGACGACGGCGACCTCGGCCTTCTCGAGCGCGGCGGTGGTGCGGAGCGACGCGTAGAAGTCGGCCCCCTGCTGCATGTGGACGCGCTTCCGGATGCCGGCGGTGTCGACGAAGCGCCACACCTTGCCGCCGAGCTCGATCTGCTCGTCCACCGGGTCACGGGTGGTGCCGGCGATGTCGTTCACGACGACCCGCTCTTCACCGGCGGCCTTGTTGAGCAGCGAGCTCTTGCCGACGTTCGGGCGGCCGAGGATGGCCACGCGGCGGGGGCCGCCGACCTCCTGCTTGGCGACGGCCGAGGTGTCGGGCAGCGTCTTGATGATCAGGTCGAGCAGGTCCGCGACGCCACGGCCGTGCAGGGCCGACACCGGGTGCGGCTCCCCGAGCCCCAGGTTCCAGAGTTCGTAGGCGTCGAGTTCACGGCGCTCGTCGTCGGCCTTGTTCGCGACGACGATGACGGGGCGGTCGGTGCCGCGGAGCATCTTGACGACGTGCTCGTCGGTGGCGGTGATCCCGACCGTGACGTCCACGACGAACAGCACGGCGTCGGCGAGGTCGATCGCGACCTCGGCCTGCGCGGCGACCGAGGCGTTGATGCCCTCGGCGCCGGGCTCCCAGCCGCCGGTGTCGACGAGCGTGAAGCGCTTGTCGTTCCAGTCGGCCTTGTAGCTGACACGGTCGCGGGTGACGCCGGGGACGTCCTGCACGACCGCCTCACGACGACCGAGGATGCGGTTCACGAGCGCGGACTTGCCGACGTTCGGGCGGCCGACGATCGCGAGCACCGGGTAGGCGGGCAGGTAGTGGACGCCGTCCTCGCCGACCTGACCGGCCTCGAGCAGGGCGAGGTCCTCGTCCTCGAGGTCGTACTCCTCGAGTCCGGCGCGGAGCGCGGTCGCGCGCTGCTCGGCCTCGGCCTCGTCGAGTCCGGCGAGCCGCTCGCCGAGGGCGTCGTCGTACCGGGGGAAGTCGTCGTTGTCCGGGTTGTCCAGCTGAGCCATCTTGGGTTCCTCGCGAGCGGCCGGGGCCGCGGTGTCGGTGGCCGTTGCCGGCCGGGGCCGGGGGTCCGGCCGTGGTGTGACCAGGCGGCCGAGGCCGTCCGGTCGTGCGTCAGTGCGTGGCCGCGCGGGCCAGGTCGACGACCGCCTGCACGGTCTGGTCGAAGTCGAGGTCGGTGGAGTCGAGCGTCGTGACGCCGTCGGCGGCGTTCATGAAGTCGACGACCTTCGCGTCCGCCGCGTCGCGACGAGCGAGTGCTGCGGAGGTCTCGGCGGCCGACTGGGTCGTGACCTCTGCCGAGCGTCGGGCCATTCTAACGGACTCGTCGGCCGTCAGCAGGATCCGGACCTCGGCGTCGGGTGCGACGACCGTGGTGATGTCCCGGCCCTCGGTGATGATGCCCGGGGCGTCGGTCTTCCGCATGACGTTGCGGAACAGCTGGACCAGGCGCTTCCGGACGTCCGGGAGCTTCGCGATGTGGGCGACCGCGCCGGTGACGTCGGGGGTGCGGATGGCCTCGGTCACGTCGGTCTCCCCCACCTTGACGTAGTAGTCGTCGGGGTCGGTGCCGATGGCGTAGTCGAAGGTGTCCCAGCTCGCCAGGACCGCCGCGGCGTCGTCGAGGTCGACCCGCTGCTGCAGGGCGTGCCACGCGAGTGCACGGTAGGCGGCGCCGGTGTCCTGGTACCCGTAGCCCAGAGCGCGTGCGGCCGCGCGGGAGACGCTCGACTTGCCGCTGCCGGCGGGACCGTCGACCGCGATGACGATCTTCGCCACGTAGGCGCCGTCGGCCAGGCCGGACGGCATCGGGGCGCTGGTCGAACCGGGCTCCCCGCCGGGCTTACCGAGGCCGCCAGCGGGACCACCGAGGGGGCCACCCTCAGCACCGCCGCGCGCCCCGTCGCCGGGGGTCGGGGTCGGGGTCGGCAAGCCGGAGTCGGGCCCGTCGGTCCCACCGGCCGGAGCGCGTCCACTGATCACGCCGGAGTCGTTCGTGTCGTCGTTCAGGCCCATGCTGCTGCGATCCTCCATCCGCGCCCCTCGAGTTCCTCGACGAGTCGCTGTTCCTGCTCGGGCAGCACCGACACCTCGACGATGCCGATCTGTGCGCCCGGTGAGTGCTCGAGGCGCATGTCCTCGAGGTTGATGCCGATCTCCCCGATGAACGTCAGGAGTGCGGCAATCTGCCCGGGGGTGTCGTCGACCAGGACGACCACCTGGGCGAAGCGCTTGGTGGTGCCGTGCTTGCCGGGCAGTCGTTCGACCCCGCGGTTGCCGTCGGCGATGGTCTCGGCGATGGTGCGCGGCGATCCGGCACCGTCCGGGTCGCCGAGCGCGTCGATCACGCGGGACAGGTCGTCGCGCAGGTCGGTGAGCACCGGCCGGATGTGCCCGGCGTTCGCCCCGATGATCTGCACCCAGAGCCCGGGGTCGCTCGCGGCGATCCGGGTGACGTCCCGCACGCCGCCACCGGCCAGCCCGAGCGACCCGTCGGGGGCGTCCCGCAGGCGCGAGGCCATCAGCGTCGACACGAGCTGCGGCGCGTGCGAGACGTACGCGACGGCGAGGTCGTGCGACTCGGGGTCCATCGGCACGACGGTGGCGCCGACGTCGAGCGCGAGGTCCTCGACCACCGCGGCGCGCTGGAACGTGATGCCGTCGTGCCCCGCGATCACCCACGGGCGGCCGACGAACAGGTCGGCGCGGGCGGCGGTCGGACCGCTGCGCTCGCGTCCGGCCATCGGGTGCGACCCGATGTAGCGGGAGACGTCGGCCCCGGCCGCCACCAGGGCGGCGAGCGGCCCGGACTTCACACTGGCGACGTCGGTCACCACGGCGTCGGGGTGGGCGGCGAGCTCACGCTCGACCACCATCGCCACGACGTCCGGCGGCACCGCGACGACGATGAGCTCCGGCTGGTCGCCGGCGGCCGGTCGACGCCCGGCGCCGTAGTCCACGGCGAGCGCCAGCGCGGCGGGCGAGACGTCGTCGAGGACGACGTCCACACCCTTCTCACGCAGGGCGAGACCGATCGAGGCGCCGAGCAACCCGGCACCGACGACCCGGACCGGGCCGCGCAGACGGCGGTCGATGTCGGTCGGGTTCACGTCGGTCACCGGGCAAGCCTACCGATCGAGGCTCGGGCATCGGTCGATGCCCGAGCGTCGGGTTCGGTCAGTCCGCCGACTCGTCCTCGTACTCGTCGTCGTCCTGGTCGAGCGCGTCGTCGCGGTCGTCACGAGCGGACGGCTTCGCGTCACGGACGGTGCTGAGCAGCTTGCCGACCTCGACCGTGCCGAGCTCGCGCATCTTGCCCGGCGGCAGGCTGCCCAGGTGCAGCGGTCCGAACGACCGGCGGACGAGTTCGAGGACCGGGTGGTCGACGGCCTCGAGCATGCGACGGACGATGCGGTTGCGGCCGGAGTGCAGCGTGATCTCGACGAGCGACTCACCCCGCGAGGACTCGAGCAACCGCACCTTGTCGGCCTTGATCGGACCGTCCTCGAGCTCGACGCCCTCGGTCAGGCGCTGCACCACGGCGGGGTTCACGTTGCCGTGGACCTTCGCGATGTACGTCTTCTGCACACCGAACGACGGGTGCGCGAGCACGTGTGCCAGGTCGCCGTCGTTCGTTAGGACGAGCAGCCCGGAGGTCTCGGTGTCGAGACGGCCGACGTTGAACAGGCGCTCCTCGTAACGGTCCACGAACTCGGTCAGGTCGCGGCGACCGCGCTCGTCCTGCAGGCTCGAGACGACACCGGTCGGCTTGTTCAGCACGATGTAGCGCCGCGACGAGTCGATCTGCACGGGCACGCCGTCGACGCTGATCGCGTCCTTCTCGGGGTCGACGCGGCGCCCGAGGGCGTCCACGACCTCGCCGTTGACCGTCACGCGGCCCTCGACGATCAGGTTCTCCGCGACCCGGCGGGATGCCACGCCGGCAGCGGCGATCACCTTCTGCAGGCGCTCACCCTCTGCCTGGAGGCTCGGCTCGGCCCCGGCAGGAGCCGTTCCGTCCGCCGCGTCCCAGTCCTCGATGATCGGCCGTTCGGGCGTGCCCTCGGCCGGGTTGCCCCGGTCGTCGCGCTGCCCGCTCGGCTTCGGCGTGGTGCGGTCGCTGTTGCGGACGCTCGTGGTGCCGCCGACGTAGCGGCGGCCGTTGTGCCAGACGCGGCTCTGCTGGCCGTCCGGGGTGCGGCGGTCGTCGCGGCCGCGGTCATCACGTCGGTCACCACGCGGCGCGGAGCTGCCACGGTCGTCGCGACCCCGGTAGCCACCGCGATCATCGCGCGGGGCCGAAGCCCCACGGTCGTCCCGCCCGCGGTACCCACCACGGTCGTCACGCGGTGCCGAAGCACCACGGTCGTCACGTCCGCGGTACCCACCACGGTCGTCACGCGGAGCGGAGTTGCCGCGGTAGCCACCACGGTCACCGCCACCGGAACGGTCATCGCGACCCCGGTAGCCGCCACGCTCATCGCGCGGTGCGGAGCTCCCACGGTCGTCGCGGCCCCGGTACCCACCGCGGTCGTCACGCGGCGCGGAGTTGCCGCGGTACCCACCACGGTCGTCGCGGGGTGCCGAGCTTCCACGGTCGTCGCGGCCCCGGTACCCACCACGGTCGTCACGCGGAGCCGAGCCCCGGTAGCCACCACGGTCATCGCGCGGAGCCGAAGCCCCACGATCGTCACGGCCGCGGTAGCCACCACGGTCGTCACGCGGAGCCGAGTTGCCGCGGTACCCACCACGGTCGCCGCCACCGGAACGGTCGTCACGACCCCGGTAGCCACCGCGGTCGTCACGCGGAGCGGAGTTGCCGCGGTAGCCCCCACGGTCACCACCGCGGTCGTCGCGAGGAGCGGACCCACCACGGTCGTCACGGCCGCGGTAGCCACCGCGATCGTCACGCGGAGCCGAGTTACCCCGGTAGCCACCACGGTCACCGCCACCGGAGCGGTCGTCACGACCCCGGTAGCCACCACGGTCGTCACGCGGAGCCGAAGCCCCGCGGTACCCACCACGCTCGCCGCCGCGGTCGTCGCGCGACGGGTACCCGCCACGACGGTCGTCGTCACGCGGCGGGCGTGCGCCCCCACGGTCGTCGCGACCGTACCCGCCGGAGCGGCCACCGGCACTGGAGCCGGCCCCGCCGCGTCCGCCGGCCGGGCGGCCGGAGCGATCCGGGCCTCCCGAGCGTCCGTTGCGGTCGTCTCGGTCTCGGGGCGCGCCGCGCCCCCGGTCGTCAAACCCTGCCATCGGGGATCCCTTCGTTCTGCTCGAAGCCGTCCGCACCGTCGTCCAGGAGGGGCGAGATGAGCGGCAGCTCGTCGAGCGAGTTGATGCCGAGCTGCTGCAGGAGCAGGTCGGACGTGACGTAGTTGATGGCGCCGGTCTCGGCGTCGGTGAACGACTCCTCGATGAGGCCGCGTGCCACCAGGGTTCGGACGACGCCGTCGACGTTGACGGCGCGGATCGCAGCGATCTGCGAGCGGGTGATCGGCTGCTTGTAGGCGACGACCGCGAGGGTCTCGAGTGCGGCCTGCGACAGCCGCGAGGGGCGCTCGGCCTCGACGAACTGCTCGACCACGGGGTCCAGGTCGGCGCGGACGTAGAAGCGCCAGCCGCCACCGACCTCGCGGAGTTCGAAACCACGGCGGATCGTGCCGTCGACGCCGTCGAAGTCCGCGACCAGGCGTTCGATCGCCTGGCGGACGGCGGGGACGGGCGAGCCGACGGCAGCACCGAGGGCGACGAGTGACTGCGGCTGGTCGGCGATCATCAGGATGGCCTCGAGCTGCCGGTCGATGGGGATGGCGGGGTGGGCCTCGGACGCGGCGCGCTCGTGGATCTCGCGCTCGATGGCGCGGGCGTCGGCCATCTCGTCGGCGCCGCCGGGTTCGGCGCTGGACGTGTCGTGCACGTCATCCGTCATAGTCGGCTCCCAGGTTCGCGAGGCTCTCGTCGGACCAGTCCTCGGCGGTCCACCGCAGTGTCAGCTCCCCGAGCGGCTCGAGCTGCTCGAACGAGATCGACGCGTTCCGGTACAGCTCGAGGATCGCGAGGAAGCGAGCCACCACGATACCCGTCTGGTCGACGCCCGCGACCAGTTCACGGAACGAGACGCCCTCACCATCACGGGTGCGGAGGATCGAGACGACGATCGCGGCCTGCTCGCGGATGCTGATGAGCGGGGCGTGCAGGTGGTCGAGGCCGACGGTCGGGATCTCCCGCGGGGCGAAGGCCAGCGCGGCCAGTGCGGCGAAGTCCTGCACCGACAGGGTCCAGACGAGCTCCGGCGTCCGCGCGCGGAACCGCTCCTCGAGCCGGACGCTGCGGACGTGCCGGCGCGACTCGACGCCCCAGCGCTCCCCGAACCAGTCGGCGGCCTGCTTGAACGCCCGGTACTGCAGCAGTCGGGCGAACAGCAGGTCCCGGGCCTCGAGCAGGGCGACGTCCTCCGCGTCCACGAGCTCACCCTGGGGCAGCAGCCCGACGATCTTCAGGTCGAGCAGCGTCGCCGCGACGACCAGGAACTCGCTGGCCTCGTCGAGCTCGTCGGCGGACTCGGCCTGCCGGACGTACTGGATGAACTCCCCCGTCACGGCACCGAGCGACACCTCGGTGATGTCGAGCTCGTGCTTCGTGATGAGCGACAGCAGGAGGTCGAACGGTCCGTCGAAGTTGGCGAGCCGGACCCGGAACCCCGCGTCAGGCGACGGCGCCACGCTGGACGAGCTCTCGTGCGAGCTGCCGGTAGGCGTGGGCGGCAGGGTGGTCCGGCGCGGTCTGCGTGATCGGGCGTGCGGACACCGTGGCGTCCGGGAACTTCACGGTGCGGCCGATGACGGTGTCGAGCACGCGGTCGTCGAAGGTGTCGACGACCCGCTCCATGACCTCGCGCGAGTGCAGCGTGCGCGAGTCGTACATCGTCGCCAGGATGCCGTCGAGCTTGAGCGCCGGGTTGAGGCGGTCGCGCACCTTGTCGATCGTCTCGATGAGCAGGGCGACACCGCGGAGCGCGAAGAACTCGCACTCGAGCGGGATGAGGACGCCGTGCGCGGCCGTGAGGGCGTTCACGGTGAGCAGGCCGAGCGACGGCTGGCAGTCGACCAGGATCACGTCGTAGTCGTTCGCGACCTTGCGCAGCACGCTCGCCAGGATCTGCTCGCGGGCGACCTCGTTGACCAGGTGCACCTCGGCCGCGGACAGGTCGATGTTCGCCGGGATGACGTCGAGGCCGGGGGTGTTCGTCGGCTGGATGACCTGGTTCGGGTCCTTCACGGCACCCATGAGCAGGTCGTAGACGGTGTGGATGTCGTGCGTCCGGACGCCGAGGCCCGCGGACAGTGCACCCTGCGGGTCGAAGTCGACGGCCAGGACCTTGCGGCCGTACTCGGCGAGCGCGGCGCCCAGGTTGATGGCAGTCGTGGTCTTGCCGACGCCGCCCTTCTGGTTGCAGAGCGCGATGATGCGGGCGGGTCCGGTGCTGTCGAGCTCCTCGGGCACGGGGAAGTCCCGGACGGGACGCCCCGTCGGACCGTGGGTGGTCGCGCCGGTGGGGTTGGTCGTCGGGTTCGGGCTCACCCCGTCATCGTACCGGCGACCTCGGGCTGGGCCGGGTCGCACCGCCGCGGGACGCCGCGCTGCTGCTCGTCAGGCAGCGCGCAGGGCGACGCGCATGCTGTCGACCCGCTCCGCGATCACCGGGTCGGTCGACCACCGCTGCTGCAGTCGCCCGACGAGCTCGCCGACCTGCTCGCGGTCGAGCCCCGGGTGCAGCGCCAGGCCCACCGTCAGCTCCGGCCCGGCGAACCGGCCGACCGGGTCGCCCGGCGCGAGTTCGACACGGGCGACGCCGGGCTCCCCCTCGACCGAGACCGCGAAGGCCCGAGCCACCTCGGGGTCTTCGAAGCACGGGGTCCACGGCAGGTCCTGCCCGAGCGCCCACACCGCCGGACGTCGCAGCACGAACTCGGTCGGCGACTTCGGGTCGAGCACGACGAGCTGGGTGTCCTCGCTCGCCGCGGCCATCGCCACACGGCGCGACTCCACCGGCACCGGGCGCGCGTCCGGGTCCCACACGTGCATGGCGTCCACCGAGGTGAACGCCGGCATCACGCTGCGACCATCCGGACCGGCGACCGTCACGATCGAGAGTTCCTGGGTCTTGTCGACGAGCTTGCCCTCGTCGGTCTCCCCCACGTCACCGGCCTCGGCGATGAGTGGGATGAGCAGCCGGGCGGTGCGGAGCGCCTCGACGATCGCCGCCTGGGAGGCACCCGCGGCGAGCGCACCGATCGCGGCGACCACCGCGGGGTCGGCGAGTCCGTCGTCCTCGGCGAACGCGGTGTCGTGGTGGTCGAACGTGCGGCCTTCCCACGAGAAGCCCGCCGAGTCCGCCGCCCCGCCGGGGGTGTGCGCGTCGTCGGCGTCCGGCCCGGTGCCGCGGCCGTTCGAGATGCCCGCCACGGCGCTACTCGGAGGCGATGTCGAGTGCGGCCGGCAGCGTGAACGCCCCGGAGTACAGCGCCTTGCCGATGATCGCGCCCTCGAGCCCGTACGGCACGAGTTCGCGGAGCGCACGGAGGTCGTCGAGCGTTGAGATCCCGCCGGAGGCCACCACGGGCTGGTCGGTCCGGTCGCACACCTGGCGGAGCAGTTCGACGTTGGGCCCCTGCAGCGTGCCGTCCTTCGTGACGTCGGTCACCACGTAGCGGGCGCACCCGGCGGCTTCCAGCCGGTCGAGCACCTCCCACAGGTCACCGGCGTCCTCGGTCCAGCCGCGGCTCGACAGCGTGGTGCCGCGGACGTCCAGCCCGACGGCGATCTGCTCGCCGTACTCACCGATCACCCGCGCGGCCCAGTCCGGGTTCTCGAGCGCCGCGGTGCCGAGGTTCACGCGCGCCGCACCGGTCGCCAGTGCCGCTTCGAGCGAGGCGTCGTCGCGGATGCCGCCGGACAGCTCGACGGAGACACCCTCGACCTCGCGGACGGCGTGCGCGATCACCCTGCGGTTGTCGCCACGACCGAAGGCTGCGTCGAGGTCGACGAGGTGGATCCACTCGGCACCCTGGTCACGCCAGGTCCGGGCAGCGGCGACGGGATCGCCGTAGCCGGTCTCGCTCCCCGCCTCACCCTGGGTGAGCCGCACGGCCTGTCCGTCGACGACGTCGACAGCCGGCAGCAGGACGAGGGGCGGGGTGTCGGTGAGGTCGGTCATGGTCCTGTCGGTTTCGTTGCGGTGGAGAAGGGGCTGCGGACAGCCGGGAGGCCCGGTGCGCGTCCGGCACGGCCGTCGCGCCCGGCACCGGCCGGGTTCAGAGCGAACGCACCCAGTTGGAGAGCAGGCGGATGCCCGGCTCGCCGGACTTCTCGGGGTGGAACTGCGTGGCGGTGAGCGGCCCGTTCTCGACCGCGGCAATGAAGGGCTGCCCGTGCTCGGCCCAGGTCAGACGCGGCGCGCGGAACGGCCCGTACGCCTCGAGCGGGAAGTCGGTCACGCCGTAGGAGTGCACGAAGTAGAAGCGCTCGTCGTGCAGCCCGTCGAACAGCACGGAGTCCTCGGGCGCCTGCACGGTGTTCCAGCCCATGTGCGGCAGCACCTCGGCCTGGATCTCCTGCACGGTGCCGGGCCACTGGCCGAGCCCTTCGACGTCGGCACCACGCTCGATGCCCCGCGAGAACAGGACCTGCATGCCGACGCAGATGCCGAGCACGGGTCGCCCGCCGGCCAGACGGTGGTCGACGATCTCGCCGCCCTGCACGCCCTCGAGCTGGTCGATCACGGCGGCGAACGCCCCGACGCCGGGGACGAGCAGGCCGTCGGCCTTGAGTGCCGCCTGCTTGTCCGAGGTCAGGGTGACCTCGGCGCCGGCGCGCTCGAGTGCCTTGGCGGCGGAGTGGACGTTCCCCGACCCGTAGTCGAGGACGACGACGTTCGGCTTGGCGGTTGTCACAGGGCGCCCTTCGTGGAGGGGATGCCGTCGACGCGTGGGTCCAGCTCGACCGCCTTGCGCATGGCTCGGGCGAACGCCTTGAACTCGGCTTCGGCGATGTGGTGGGGGTCGCGGCCCTCGAGCACGCGGACGTGGACGGTGATGCCGGCGTTGAACGTGATCGCTTCGAACACGTGGCGGACCATCGAGCCGGTGAAGTGGCCACCGATGCGGTGGAACTCGAAGCCCGCGGGCTCGCCGGAGTGCACCAGGAACGGGCGCCCGGAGACGTCGACGACGGCCTGGGCCAGCGCTTCGTCCAACGGGACCAGGGCGTCGCCGTACCGGCCGATGCCGGAGCGGTCACCGAGGGCCTGCTTGATCGCCTGTCCGAGCACGATGCCGGTGTCCTCGACCGTGTGGTGCACGTCGATGTCGGTGTCACCCGTCGAGCGCACCCGCAGGTCGATCAGGGAGTGCTTGCTGAACGCGGTCAGCATGTGGTCGAAGAACGGGACGGAGGTCGAGATCGACGAGGTCCCGGTACCGTCCAGGTCGAGCTCGAGTTCGACACTCGATTCGCTCGTCGAACGGCTGATCGAGGCGGTGCGGGCGGTCATGCCTCAACCCTAACCGGCGGCTGCTCGGCGGCGACCTGCCGCATGGCGTCGAGGAACGCGGTCGTCTCGGCTTCGGTCCCCGCACTCACCCGCAAGTGGTTCGGGATCCCGAGGTCGCGCACGATCACGTCGCGCTCGAGCAGCGCCTCGAACGCGGCGTTCGGGTCGGCGACACCACCGAACAGGACGAAGTTCGACCAGGTCTCGTAGGTGCGGTACCCCAGGGCCTGGAGCTCGGTGACCATGCGGTCACGCTGCCCCTTGATGTCGTCGACCATCGCCAGCATCTCTGGGGCGTGCCGGAGTGCCGCGATCGCTGCCGCCTGGGTGAGCGCGGACAGGTGGTACGGCAGCCGGACCAGTCGGACGGCGTCGACGACGGCGGGGTGCGCAGCCATGTACCCGACCCGGGCACCGGCGAACGCGAACGCCTTGCTCATCGTGCGGGAGACCACCAGCCGCTCACGACCGGGCAGCAGCGTGAGGGCACTCGGGGCGTCGGACGGCATGAACTCGGCGTACGCCTCGTCCACCATCACGATGCCGTCGGTCGCGTCGTAGGCGGCCGCGATCGTCTCGATGTCGAGCGGGGTGCCCGTCGGGTTGTTCGGCCCGCACAGGAACACGATGTCCGGCTGGTGCGCACGGATGGCTGCCACGACGGTCTCGGGTGAGATGCGGAACTCGTCGTCCCGCTGGGCCGGGATCCACGTGGTGCCGGTGCCCGACGCGAGGATCGAGTGCATCGAGTAGGTGGGCGGGAACCCGAGCACCGAGCGACCGGGTCCGCCGAACGCCTGGAGGAGCTGCTGCAACACCTCGTTCGACCCGTTCGCCGCCCAGAGCTGCTCGGCGGTCAGGTCGTGCCCGAGGTAGTCGGCAAGTGACTGCCGGAGCTCGGTGAACTCGCGGTCCGGGTACCGGTTGACCGTCAGCAGGGCCTGCCGGATCGACTCGACGATGTCGGCAGCGACGTCGTCCGGAACGGGATGCGTGTTCTCGTTGACGTTGAGCTGCACGCGAACGTGCTTCTGCGGGGCGCCGTAGGGGCTCTGCCCGCGCAGGTCGTCTCGGATCGGGAGGTCTTCGAGCGTGAATGCCACCGATCCATCGTAGGCCGCTGTCACCGTGCGACGACCAGCCGTCTGGACGGCGCTGCCCGAGTGGCTACTCGCCGTCGGTGTACTTGGTGGGGATGGCGATCTCTTCGCCGGCCTGCAGCGCGGAGCCGTCGAGCGCGTTGAGGCTCACGACGTCCTGCACGAAGTCACGCGGGTCCGAGTTCGGCGCGGTCTGCTCGGCGAGCTGCCAGAGCGTCTCGCCCGGCTGGATCGTCACGGTCTCGAACTGGGTGCGCGCGCCGCCGGCGGTGGCGTCTCCGGCGGAGGCCTGCCCGCCGTTCAGCACGCCGAGGGCGACGACGATGAGGAGCGGGAGCGCGGCGAGCGTCGTGAAGACGATGCGGCCGCGACGCGTCAGACGCAGGCGGGTACGCACGGCGGGCGCCGCGGTGCGCTGGATGTCAGCGATGGCGATGGTGCTCATGTCGTTCTTGCCTTCCCGTTCGGTGAAACCGAAGTCGTGTACCGAACATAGTTTCGAATCAGACGACGCACAAGTCCTGGGAGTGGATTTCTGCGGGGTTTTCTTGCGACACGCTCGAACAGGTGTTTGTCCGGCCCTGGCTGGTCGGATACTGTTTCGATCGACTGGGACAAGCCTGACGGGGACCACCGACATTCCCGCCGCGGCCGGACCGGCACCGACGAAAGCGAGACGACGTGGTGGACGAACTGCGGGGCCAGAAGCCGCTGACGCCGAAGCAGCAGGCGATCTTCGACGCGATCCGTGCGTCGATCGCCTCACGGGGCTACCCGCCGAGCATGCGCGAGATCGGCGACGCCGCCGGCCTCTCCTCGCTCTCCAGCGTCTCCCACCAACTCGGCCAACTCGAGCTCGGGGGCTGGATCCGCCGCGACCCGAACCGCCCGCGCGCGCTCGAGGTCCTGGTCGACGAGCCGTCGTCCGACGTCGGCGGACCGGACATCGACGCCACCACGCTCGTGCCGCTCGTCGGCCGGATCGCCGCCGGTGTCCCGATCACCGCCGAGCAGCACGTCGACGAGATCATCCCGCTCCCCCGACAGCTCGTCGGCACCGGCGAGCTGTTCATGCTCAAGGTCGTCGGTGAGTCGATGATCGACGCCGCGATCTGCGACGGTGACTGGGTCGTCGTCCGGTCGCAGCAGACCGCCGAGAACGGTGACATCGTCGCGGCCATGCTCGACGAAGAGGCGACGGTCAAGGTCTTCCGCCAGCGCGACGGTCACACGTGGCTGCTGCCGCGCAACTCCGCCTTCGAGCCGATCCTCGGCGACGCGGCCTCGGTGCTCGGCAAGGTCGTCGCGGTCCTCCGCTCCCTCTGACCGCGGCCCGCGCTGCACCGGCGCGAGACGCCGTCGTCACCGTACGACGCCCCCTGCACGACGAAACGCCGCCGGATCCGGCGGCGTTTCGTGTGTTCCGGGGCGTCTCGGCGACGTGACGGTGTCCGGCGGACCCGTGACGGGCCTCCAGGCCGCGCGGCAGCGCTCCCCAGCGCCAGCGCGTGTCGGAGGTGACCGTCAGACGGTGGGGACCGGCGTGACCACGTAGGGCTCGAGCTCGGAGACCTGCCGCTGGAAGACGCGCACCCGCAGGCGCGTGCCGTCCTCGACGTAGTCGACGGACTCGACCGAGCCGGTGTCGTGCAGCGACGACACCAGGTCGCCGCGGTCGTACGGCACCACGATCGTCAGGTCGACGTCGGGCTCCGGCAGGCGGTCCTCGATGACGCTGAGGAGCTCCGGGATGCCCTCGCCCGTGCGCGCCGACACGAACACCGCGTCCGGCACGAGTCCGATGAGCACGAGGCGCTGCGCGTCGTCGATCAGATCGGCCTTGTTGAAGACGACGATCTCCGGGATGTCACCCGCACCGACGTCGCCGATGACCTCGCGCACGGTGGACAGCTGCGCACCGGGGTCGGGGTGCGAGCCGTCGACCACGTGCACGATGACGTCCGCGTCGCCGACCTCTTCGAGGGTGGAGCGGAAGGCCTCGACGAGCTGGTGCGGCAGGTTGCGGACGAAGCCGACCGTGTCGACGAACGTGAACTCCCGGCCCTTGGCGCTCTCGGTCCGACGGACGGTGGCGTCCAGCGTCGCGAACAGCTGGTTCTGCACCAGCACGCCCGCGCTCGTCAGCCGGTTGAGCAGCGACGACTTGCCGGCGTTGGTGTAGCCCGCGATCGCGACGCTCGGCACCTCGTTGCGGTTGCGCTCGGCACGCTTGGCCTCACGGGCCGGGGTGAACCCGGCGATCTGCCGGCGGAGCTTCGCCATCCGCGTGTGGATCTTGCGGCGGTCGAGCTCCATCTTCGTCTCACCGGGGCCACGAGAGCCCATGCCAGCGCCGCCGGAGACCTGGCCACCGGCCTGTCGGGACATCGAGTCACCCCAACCGCGCAGTCGAGGCAGCAGGTACTGCAGCTGGGCGAGTTCGACCTGCGCCTTCCCCTCGCGGGTCTTCGCGTGCTGGCTGAAGATGTCGAGGATCACGGCCGTGCGGTCGATGACCTTCACCTTCACGACGTCCTCGAGCGCACGACGCTGCGAGGGTGCCAGTTCGGTGTCGGCGATGACGGTGTCGGCGCCGGTGGCCTTGACGACCATCGCGAGCTCCTGGGCTTTGCCCTTGCCCAGGTAGGTGGCCGGGTCCGGGTTCGGCCGGCGCTGGAGGAGCCCGTCGAGCACCACGGCGCCCGCGGTCTCGGCGAGTGCCGCGAGCTCGCGGAGGGAGTTCTCGGCGTCCGAGGCGTCGCCCTGGGGGTACACGCCGATCAGGACGACCTGCTCGAGCCGCAGCTGGCGGTACTCGACCTCGGTGACGTCCTCGAGTTCGGTGGAGAGGCCGGCGACACGGCGCAGCGCCGCACGGTCCTCACGGTCGTACTGGTCGCCGTCGCCGGTCCAGCTGCGGTCGTCGACCGACTGCGTCTGGATGGCCTGGGCGGGTGCGAAGATGGACGATGCTGCGCGGTGGTCTGCGTTGCGCAACACCCTCTCGACGACACCCTCTGCGCTGTCGTCGTTGGTCTGGTGGTTCTGCTGATGGGTATCCGTCATCCTGTGCACAGGCTACCTCTGGAGGCCCTCCGACACACTCGGTTGCCGGTACGGTTCATCCATGGCGAACGACCACTACTTCTCGGCCAGCCCCGAGAGCGAACTCCGGCCGCGCCAGGTGCACGTCACGCTCGCTGGTCAGCCCCTCACCCTGTCGACCGCGGCGGGGGTCTTCAGCCCCGACGGCGTCGACCGCGGCACGAAGGTCCTGCTCGGTTCGGTGCCCGCACCCGCTGCCGACGGAGCGCTGCTCGACATCGGCTGTGGCTGGGGACCGATCGCGATCACGATGGCCCTGCAGTCCCCCGACGCCCAGGTGTGGGGCGTCGACGTCAACGAGCGGGTGCTCGGGCTCGCGCGCGCCAACGCTGCTGCTGCGGGGGCATCGAACGTCACGATCGCGCTGCCCGACGACGTGCCGGCCGACCTGCGCTTCCGCACGATCTGGTCGAACCCGCCGATCCGTGTCGGCAAGGACGAGCTGCACGAGATCCTGCTGACGTGGCTGCCCCGGCTCGAGGTCGGGGGCGACGCCTGGCTCGTCGTGTCGAAGGACCTCGGGGGTGACTCGCTGCAGAAGTGGCTCGTCGGGGCGCTCGGCTCGGGGTTCGCGGTCACGCGCGAGTCGACGGCGAAGGGGTTCCGCGTGATCCGGGTGCAGCGCAGCGCGTAGGGCGCGAGCTCTAGCGCTCACATCGTGAGCACAAATGGTCGGGTCGCCGCTGGGCACCCGACCATTTCTGCTCACGTAACGGCAACGAGCCGAAGCGCCGCCCCGCACCCGCGCGAGCGGGGCGCCCCGCGCGCCGCTCCGCGTCAGACCGTCAGATCGCCGGAGAACACGAGCTCGGCGGGACCGGACAGCGAGACGTGCTCGCCGTCCTCGGTCGCCGTCATCCGCACCGTCAGCAGGCCGCCCGGCACCCGCACGCGCCAGGTGTCCGGCGCCCCCGCACCGACCCAGTAGCGCGTCGCGAGGGCAGCGGCGACCGCCCCGGTGCCGCATGACAGCGTCTCACCGCTCCCCCGCTCGTGCACCCGCATCGTGATCTCGCCGACGCCGTCCTTGATCAAGGGGTCGCCGGGCAGCACGAACTCGACGTTCGCACCGTGCTCCGGTGCCGGGTCGAGCACCGGCAGGAACGTCAGGTCGAGGTCGGCCAGTTCGTCCTCGGTCTCGACGGCGACGACCACGTGCGGGTTGCCCACGTCGATGCCGATGCCGGGCCGCGCGCCGTCGAGGTTCTTCGCCCGGACGAGCACGTCGTCGGAACCACCGCCCTCGATGCCCAGGCCCCAGCGACCGAGGTCGGCGGCGAACCCGTTCGTGGTGCGCTGGATGTCGACCAGCCCCTTGCGACTGCCGACGGTGAGCGTCTCGCCGGGAGCGAGCTCGACCAGGCCGGACTCGGTCAGGTACCGGGCGAACACGCGGATGCCGTTGCCGCACATCTCCGCGACCGTGCCGTCAGCGTTGTGGTAGTCCATGAACCAGGTCGCCTCGGGCTCGACGGCCACGAGCGCCCGCCCCTCGGGGATCGCCTCGGACCGCACCGCGCGGATCACGCCGTCGCCGCCCACGCCGAAGCGTCGGTCCGCGATGGCGCGGATCCGCTCGGGGGTCAGGTCGACGGTGGCGTCGGGGTCGGCGAACAGGACGAAGTCGTTGCCGGTCCCCTGGCCCTTGGTGAAGTGCAGCTCGGTCACGGCACGATCCTACGGGCCAGTTCCGACAGGTCGCCGCGGTCCGCCCCCGTGACGTCGAGCGTCTCGGCCTCGGCGTACCGGCGGAACCACGACACCTGCCGCCGGGCGTACTTGCGGGTCGCGATGCCGGTCGCCTCGACCGCCTGCTCGCGGGTCGCCGTGCCGGCGAGCACCTCGAGCGCCTGCGAGTACCCGATCGCGCCCCGCGCGGTCTTGCCCTGCTCGAGTCCCTGCTCGCGGAGGGCCGCGACCTCGTCGACGAGTCCGGCCTCGAACATCCGCGTGGCCCGCTCGTGCAGCGCCGACACGAGCTGCTCGCGGTCACGCCGCAGGTGCAGGATCCGGGACGGTCGCCAGGCGCGGGGCGCGGCCGGGAGGCTCGGGGTCACGACCTCGGATCGGCTCGCGATCTCGAGTGCACGGATCAACCGCCGTGGGTTGCGCGCGTCGATCGTCGCGGCAGCTGCCGGGTCCAGAGCGCGGAGTCGCTCGAGCAGGATGCCCGGGCCGAGCTCCTCGTGCTCGCGCTCGAGCTGCGCACGGAGCGCGGGGTCGGTGCCCGGGAACGCCAGGTCGAACAACACCGCGGAGACGTACAGGCCGCTGCCGCCGACGAGGACGGCCACGCCACCGTCGGCTTGGATCCGGTCGACGTCGGCGCGGGCGGCGACCTGGTAGGCGGCGACACTCGCCTCGTCGGTGACGTCGAGCACGTCGAGCTGGTGGTGCGGGATGCCGTGCCGCTCGGCCGGCGGCAGCTTCGCGGTGCCGATGTCCATGCCCCGGTACAGCTGCATGGCGTCCGCGTTGATGATCTCGGCGTTCCGGCCCGCAGCACGCAACCGTTCCGCGATCGCGATGCCGAGGTCGGACTTCCCGGTGCCCGTCGCCCCGACGACTGCGATCAGGTCCGCGGCGTCACCGGATGCGAGCAACGCGTCGCTCGTCGGCGCAGCCCCGGGGAGCTCAGCGCCCGACACGGAGCGTGGGCAGCCCGAGCGAGACCGGACGGGGTCCGTCGCCCGTGGCGGCAGCGGGCGTGGGCACGCCGCAGCTCTCGGCCTGCGCGCGGTCCCAGGCGTCACCGGCCCGGGTGCGTCGGATGCGCAGCGGCGCGTCGTCGTCGGCGAGCAGGAAGTGCGGTGCGGCACGGGTGATGTCGACGGTGACCACGTCGCCCGGGCGCGGGACCTCGGACCCGGCGGGCACGGTGAAGTGCACGAGCCGGGAGTCCTCCGCGCGACCGGAGAGCCGGTGGGTGGCGTCGTCCTTGCGGCCTTCGCCCGACGCGACGAGCACCTCGACGCTCCGGCCGACCTGCAGCGCGTTCTCTTCCGCGGTGATGCGTTCCTGCAGGGCGACGAGTCGCTCGTAGCGCTCCTGCACGATGTGCTTCGGCAGCTGGTCGTCCATCGTCGCGGCCGGGGTCCCCGGGCGGATCGAGTACTGGAACGTGAACGCCGAGGCGAACCGTGACTGCTCGACGACGCGCAGGGTGTCCTCGAAGTCGGCGTCGGTCTCGCCGGGGAACCCGACGATGATGTCGGTGGAGATCGCCGCGTGCGGGATCTTCGCGCGGACGCGGTCGAGGATGCCGAGGAACCGCTCGCTGCGGTAGCTCCGGCGCATGGCCTTGAGCACCCGGTCGGAACCCGACTGCAGCGGCATGTGCAGCTGGGGCATCACGTTCGGGGTCTCGGCCATCGCGTCGATGACGTCGTCGGTGAACGCCGCCGGGTGCGGGCTCGTGAAGCGGACGCGCTCGAGGCCCTCGATGGCACCGGTGGCCCGCAGCAGCTTGCCGAACGCCTGTCGGTCGCCGAACTCGACCCCGTAGGAGTTCACGTTCTGCCCGAGCAGCGTGACCTCGATCGCGCCGTCGTCGACCAGCGCTTGGATCTCGGCCAGGACGTCACCGGGACGGCGGTCCTTCTCCTTGCCACGGAGCGAGGGGACGATGCAGAACGTGCAGGTGTTGTTGCAGCCGACGGAGATGGAGACCCAGCCGCTGTGCGTCGAGTCGCGCTTGGTCGGCAGCGTCGACGGGAAGACGTCGAGCGCCTCGAGGATCTCGATCTGCGCCTCGTCGTTGTGCCGCGCCCGCTCGAGCAGGGTCGGCAGCGACCCCATGTTGTGCGTGCCGAAGACGACGTCGACCCACGGCGCCTTCTCGAGGATGACGTTCTTGTCCTTCTGCGCCAGGCACCCGCCGACGGCGATCTGCATGCCGGGGTGCTCGCGCTTGATCCCCGCGAGCTGCCCGAGGTTGCCGTACAGCCGGTTGTCCGCGTTCTCGCGCACCGCACAGGTGTTGATGACGACGACGTCGGCCTGCGCACCGTCCGCCGCGGTGTAGCCCGCGGCCTGCAGTGACCCGCTCAACCGCTCGGAGTCGTGGACGTTCATCTGGCACCCGTAGGTGCGGACTTCGTAGGTGCGGGGGCGCGCTTCGACGGTGGCCATGGTCGTCCCAGTGTAGGTCGGAGCGGCTACTCGAACCGGACGGTCCCGCGGCCGGAAGGCGGCCGCTTCCCGCCACCGTCGAGGGCACGTGCCACAGCGATCCGGACGACACCGGAGCTGTAGCCCTTGCGCATCAGGAAGCCGGACAGCCGGCGTTCCGCGGTGGCCCGGTCGAGTCCGCGCATCTGCGGTGCCCGCTTGTCGGCGAGTTCCTGCGCGCGGAGGAACTCGTCGTCCTCGTCGTCGGCGGCTTCGTCGAGTGCGGTGTCGATCGCCACCTGGTCGATCCCCCGGCGACGGAGCTCGGTCACGACACCCTGTCGGCCAAGGCCCTTGCGGGCGTGCAGCCGATCCACCAGGTCGGTGGCGAGGGCGACGTCGTCGAGGAGCCCGACACGGGTCAACCGTTCGATCTCGTGCTCGACCACGTCGGGGTCGAGGTCCTGCTGCAGCAGCAGGGTCCGCATCTCGGACTCGCTCACGCCCTTGCGCCCGAGGGCACGCAGGCTGAGCCGTTCGGCGTCCGCGCGCTGTTCGTCGAGCGGACGGGGTGCGTCGGCCGGGTCGATCTCCTCGCCGCCGGCGATGGAGAACACCGACGCCGTGGTGGCGTCAGCCGTCTCGGAGTCGTAGCCGTCCTGCTCCGCACGGCTCGAGCGCCCGCTGCCGTCTCCGATGACGGGCGACACCCACGCCGCCGGCCCGCGGGCACCGTGCAGGGGCACCGGCGAATCAGCGTCGAACGATGCGGGGAACTCGTCCGCACGATCTTCGTCCGACTCGGGCAGTGCCCAGCCGTCGGTGTCGCGCGGTTCGTCCGGTGACACCGGGGGCTCGGGGATCGCCGGCGCCACCGGGGTGACGGGGGCACGGCGACGCGACCTCGCACCGAACAGGTCGGTGACCGGTGCGAGGCCGTCGTCGTCGTGGTCGGTGCTCACGCGCCCTTGCGCTCCGCGAGCTTCGGCGCGATCGACTCGACCGGGGCATCTTCGGCCTTGGCGCCGCCGACGCCGAGCTTGGCAAGGATCTTGCCTTCGATGTCGGCAGCGATCTCGGGGTTCTGGATCAGGAAGGAACGCGAGTTCTCCTTGCCCTGCCCGAGCTGGTCGCCGTCGTAGGTGTACCAGGCACCCGACTTCTTGACGATGCCGTGGTCGACACCGAAGTCGAGCAACGAGCCTTCACGCGAGATGCCGACGCCGTACAGGATGTCGAACTCGGCCTGCTTGAAGGGCGGCGCCATCTTGTTCTTGACGACCTTGACGCGCGTGCGGTTGCCCACTGCGTCGGTGCCGCTCTTGAGCGTCTCGATGCGGCGGATGTCGAGGCGCACGGACGCGTAGAACTTCAGCGCCTTACCGCCCGAGGTGGTCTCGGGCGAACCGAAGAACACGCCGATCTTCTCGCGCAGCTGGTTGATGAAGATCATCGTGGTCTGCGTCTGGTTCAGGCCACCGGCGAGCTTTCGCAGCGCCTGGGACATGAGGCGGGCCTGCAGACCGACGTGCGAGTCACCCATCTCGCCCTCGATCTCGGCACGGGGCACGAGGGCCGCGACGGAGTCGATGACGATCAGGTCGATGGAGCCGGAGCGGACCAGCATGTCCGCGATCTCGAGCGCCTGCTCGGCGGTGTCGGGCTGCGACACGAGCAGGGCGTCGATGTCGACACCGAGCTTCTTGGCGTACTCGGGGTCGAGCGCGTGCTCGGCGTCGATGAAGGCCGCGATGCCACCGGCGCGCTGGGCGTTGGCGATGGCGTGGATGGTGAGGGTCGTCTTACCCGACGACTCCGGGCCGTAGATCTCGACGATGCGGCCACGGGGCAGGCCACCGATGCCGAGCGCGACGTCCAGCGCCACCGACCCGGTCTGGATGACGTTGACGGGGGCGCGTTCGTCCGAACCGAGGCGCATGATCGCACCCTTGCCGAACTGCCTGTCGATCTGTGCGAGTGCGGTCTCGAGGGCCTTTTCGCGGTCTGCCGGTGATGGCATGGGGTGCTCCTTCGTGCTCGTGTTCGGCCGCCTGTAGGCTGTCGCGTCCACGCCGGCCGATGGTGCAAGGCCGATGGTTCTGCGACAAGGCTTCGGGCTGTTCCCGATGTCCATCAACCTATGGCGAGCCACCGACATCACTGCCGACGGTCACGCGATCTGTGGATGGAACATCCGGGCGACGCCGCTGTGGAGGAAGCTACCACCGATCGAACACGCGTTCGAGCAACACGCCGAACACAGTTTCGGGTGCGCGGCCCCGCGGGACCCGCTCAGTCCTGGGGTTCGGCGAGGCCCTTGCCGTGCCGCCGGTCCATCGGGACGTCCTGCGAGTCGCACAGTGCGTCCCACACCCGGCGGGCGTCGATGCCGGCGGCGAGGGCGTCCACGGCGGAGCGACCGCCCAGCCCCTCGAGCACGACGTCACGGGTGACCACGGAACCGTAGGCCTCACCGAACACCTGGTCGACGGCTCGCCAGAACTCACTCACGCGCATCCGACCAGCCTAGGCGCGTGGTCGTGGGTCGGAACGCAGAACGCCCCCGCCGGGAAGGACCGGCGAGGGCGTTCGGTGCGGTGCGCTCAGCGAACCGCGAGGTCGTTGTCGAACTCGGCGACGAGGTCGTCCGGGAGCGTGTCGGGGACGGGGGTCAGCCCCTCGACGATCGCGAGGCGGTCGCCCACTTCGCGCATGATGGTCGAGATGGGCGTGTCCAGAGCATCCGCAACGGACGCGAGGATCTCCGAGCTGGCTTCCTTCTGCCCGCGCTCGACCTCACTGAGGTACCCGAGCGCGACACTGGCCTTGGACGCGACCTGACGGAGGGTCCGGCCCTTCTGCAAGCGGAAGTCCCGGAGCACATCGCCGATTTCCTGACGAACGAGAACCATGAGAACTCCTCCTCTCTGTCGTCTCCGCGCCCGCTCGGTCCGGTGGATCGAGTTCGGGTTCAGCAACAATAGCGTTGCCGGTTGCAGCATGTTAGCCAGGCTGGCTGCCGTACTGCTGGAGATTTCGTGAGATGTAACCCAGTGGAAACGGGACCTATTCCCGGCCCCGGACCTCGGACGACATCCGTGCAAGGAGTTCGGAGACGGTGGCGTGCCGGATTGCTCCCCGGTCACCGTCGAGGTGCAGCTCGAAGGCCTCAGCCCCCGCGGCGGAGGCGATCCCCACGTACACGGTGCCGACGGGCTTGCCGTCCTGCGGGTCCGGGCCGGCGACGCCCGTCGTGCTGATCCCCCACGTCGCGGGTTCCCCGTCGACGGACAGCGCGATCCGGACACCGGCGGCCATCTGCCGGGCGACCTCCGGGTGCACGGCGCCCTCGGCCTCGAGCAGCTCCGCCGAGACCCCGAGCACGGAGTGCTTCACGGGCGTCGCGTAGGCCACGACGCCGCCCCGGACCACGGCGCTCGCACCCGGCACGTCGACCAGCGTCGCCACGACGAGTCCGCCGGTCAGCGACTCCGCCACGGCGAGGGTCTCGCCCCGCGCCGTCAGCTCGGCGATGAGCCCCGGTGCGACCGGGACGGGAGGCGCGGCCTGCGTCGAGCGGTCGGGCCCGGTCATGCGGTGGTGCGGTTGTGCTTCCATGCCTGCCAGAGGTAGTCGATCCCGCTCAGGATCGTTGCCAGGAACGCGGCCGTCATCAGGATGCCGTTGACCCAGTGCGCCCAGTCGCCGACCAGGTTCCACCACGGGAACAGCGCGGCCGTCAGCGCGACGGCCTGCAGCACGGTCTTGATCTTGCCGCCGCGGCTGGCCGGGATCACCCGGTCGGAGAGCACCGCGAACCGGAAGACCGTGATGCCGATCTCGCGCACCATGATCAGCACCGTCACGTACCAGGGCAGCTCCTGCAGGATCGACAGCGCGACGAGGGCACCGCCGATGAGCACCTTGTCGGCGATCGGGTCGACGAGCTTGCCGAAGTCCGTGACCAGGTTCTGCCGACGGGCGATGATGCCGTCGGCGCTGTCCGTGACGATGGCCACGACGAAGACGACCGCTGCCCAGATGCGCAGGGGGCCGTCGTTGCCGGCGTCGGTGAGCAGCAGGACGAAGAACAGCGGCGCCATCAGGATGCGAACCACCGTGATGATGTTCGCGACGTTCGCGGTCGACGCCGGGCCGGGGCCCTTGCGCAGCAGCCGCCCGCGCCACGGGAACCGTGCGCCGTGCGTGGTGTTCGTGCTGTCCGAGGCGGTCATCGCCGTCACTCCCTGCCCGTCAGTCCCCACGCGTCCTCATCGGGCTCGTCGTGGACTTCATCGTACCCGCGGGTCATGTCCCCGACCGGGTCTGCTCCGTAGCGGTCGCCGTCGCCGGACGGCGTCGGGGCCGGCGCTGCCGGAGCGGCCGCGGCGGGCGGCTCCTCGCCACGGAGCTTCGCGAGCACCGCGGGCAGCTGGTCGGCGGTCACCAGGACGTCGCGGGCCTTCGACCCCTCGGACGGCCCGACGATGTCGCGCGACTCCATCAGGTCCATCAGGCGGCCGGCCTTGGCGAAGCCGACGCGGAGCTTGCGCTGCAGCATCGACGTCGAGCCGAACTGGGTCGACACGACCTGCTCGACGGCCGCGAGCAGCAGTTCGAGGTCGTCACCGATGTCGGCGTCGATCTCCTTGCGCTCGACCACGGCCTGGACGTCCTGGCGGTACTCGGGCTGCGCCTGCCGCGTGACGTGCTGGACGACCTCGGCGACCTCGCCCTCCTGCACCCAGGCGCCCTGCACGCGGAGCGACTTGGACGATCCCATCGGCAGGAAGAGCGCGTCGCCCTGACCGATGAGCTTGTCGGCGCCGGGCTGGTCGAGGATGACGCGGGAGTCTGTGACGCTCGTCACCGCGAAGGCGATGCGCGACGGCACGTTCGCCTTGATCAGGCCGGTGATGACGTCGACCGAGGGGCGCTGCGTCGCGAGCACCAGGTGGATGCCGGCGGCGCGGGCGAGCTGGGTGATGCGGACGATCGACTCCTCGACGTCACGCGGCGCCACGAGCATGAGGTCGGCGAGCTCGTCGACGACGACGAGCAGGTACGGGTACGGCTTGAGCTTCCGCTCGCTGCCCGCCGGCAGGACGATCTCGTTGTTCTCGATCGCCTTGTTGAAGTCGTCGACGTGGCGGAACCCGAACGACGCCAGGTCGTCGTACCGCATGTCCATCTCCTTCACGACCCACTGCAGCGCTTCGGCCGCCTTCTTCGGGTTCGTGATGATGGGCGTGATGAGGTGCGGGACACCGGCGTAGATCGAGAGCTCGACGCGCTTCGGGTCGACCAGGACCATGCGGACCTCGGACGGCTTCGCACGCATCAGCAGCGAGGTGATCATCGAGTTGATGAACACCGACTTGCCGGAACCGGTGGAGCCGGCGACGAGCAGGTGCGGCATCTTCGCGAGGTTCGCGACGACGAAGCCGCCCTCGACGTCCTTGCCGACGCCGATCGTCATCGGGTGCTTCGACTTGCGGGCGGCGTTCGAGCGCAGCACGTCACCGAGCGAGACGATCTCGCGGTCGGTGTTCGGGATCTCGACGCCGATGGCGCTCTTGCCCGGGATCGGCGACAGGATGCGGACCTCGTTCGAGGCGACCGCGTACGACAGGTTCTTCGACAGGGCCGTGACGCGCTCGACCTTGACGCCGGGGCCGAGCTCGATCTCGTACCGGGTCACCGTCGGCCCGCGGGAGAACCCGGTGACCTTCGCGTCGACCTTGAACTCGGTGAGCACCCCGGTGATGGCGGCGACGATGTCGTCGTTCGCCTGGCTCCGCGCCACCGAGGGCGTTCCGGAACTCAGCGTCGTGGCGGCGGGCAGTCGGTAGGGCTTCGACGGATCGTCGTCGGAACCGGCGGCGGCTGCGCTCAGCTCGGCGGCGGCGTCGATGTCCTCTGGCTCGTCGACGATCTCGGGCTCGGACAGCACCTCGGGCACCGCCGGACGGATGTCGGCCGTCGGCTCGGGCCGTGCGGGAACGTCGGTACCGAACGCGCGGAGCGCCTGCTCGGCGTCCTGCAGGTCCTGCTCGACGGAGTCGTTGAGGTTGACCGACGCGGGCTCGGCCGGCGTGAGGTCGACGAGCCCGGCGGCGGCACCGGCGTTCGGGCTCACGGCGGGCGCAGCGGGCACGACGGGGGCAACTGGTGCGACGGCAGCGGCAGCCGGGGCGACCCCGCTGGCCGGGGGCAGCACGGGGCTGTCGTACGCCGGGTCCTCTTCGCGCCCGGACTTGTTCCGGCGCCACCACGGCACGTTGTCGCCACCGGCTTCGGCGTCGGCAGCGGCCTGCTCGTCACCGAACCCGAGGTCGTCGAACAGCTGGAAGTCGGTGTCGCCCTTCTTGCCGCGCTTCGACGTGCGGGCGCGGGCGGCGGGCTCCGCCACGGCGGCGGCGTCGGCCTCGGGTTCTGCTGCGGGGGCCGGGGCGCCGAACAGGTAGGCGTAGAGCTCGTGCAGGCGTCGCCCGAGCTTGTTCGGCGGCGTCTTGGTGATGATGAAGAGCGAGAGCACCAGCAGCACGATCGCCACGGGGACGGCCACCCAGGCGGTCGCGATCGTGACGAGCCAGCCGATGACCACCCAGCCGAGCACCCCACCGGCAGCGGCCAGCGCGGGCATGCCGTCGGCCGCGCTCGGACGGCCGCCGAAGACGTGGCAGAGCGAGGCGATCGACACGATCAGGATGCCCAGGCCGATGCCGATCCGGGTGTTGTCGTGCACCGAGGCCGGGTGCCGGAACAACCATCCGGCGAACACGATCATGATGACGGGCAGGGCGAACGCCAGGCGGCCGAACAGCCCGCCGAACGTGTACGCGTCGAGCGCAACGGAGACACTGTTGGTCGGGTTGAGCCACTCGACGACCCCGCCGGCGATGGCCAGCAGGAACAGCAGGAACGGGAACCCGTCGCGCCGCTGGTCCTTCTCGAGGGTCTCCTTGCCGAGCAGCCGGAACATCGCGCCGACGCCGTGCGCCATCGCGAGCCAGAAGGTCACGAGCGGGTTCTGCTCGCGGAACACCGGCGTGGGTGCGGCCTGCGGCAGCTTCTTCGTCGTGGCCTGGGTGCGCGACGAACCGCGCGTCCCGTTGCCACGGGACGACGTGGACGCGCGCGAGCGCGTGGTCGACTTGGTGCCTCCGGCCATGGGCAGAACCCTAACGCCCGCTCAGGACAAACGCAGGAAGGCCCGCCGCAGCGTCCGTGACGGACGCTGGACGGGCCTCCCGGGCCGGACGGACGCGAACGCGCGCCCACCCTGCGAACGGGCCCTACGCCTCGATGACCACCGGGACGATCATCGGACGACGGCGGTGCTTGGTGTTCACCCAGCGACCGACCGTGCGACGGACGACCTGCGCGAAGGCGTGCGAGTCGCGCGTGCCGTTGGCCGCGGCCTCGGAGATCGCCTTGGCGATCTGCGGGCGGACGTCGTCGAACACGGAGTCGTCCTCGGCGAAGCCACGCGACTGGATCTCCGGGCCGATCACGCACTGCCCGGTGGTGAAGTCCACCGCGCAGAAGATCGAGATGAAGCCCTCTTCCGCCAGGACGCGGCGGTCCTTCAGGTCGGCGTCGGTGATCTCGCCGACGGTGGAGCCGTCGACGTAGACGTAGCCGATGTCGAGCTGGCCGGCGACCGTCGCGACGCCGTCCTTCAGGTCGACGACGATGCCGTCCTGCCCGAGGATCACGTTGCGCGGCGGGACACCCGTCTGGATCGCCAGGTCGGCGTTCGCGTACAGGTGGCGGTGCTCGCCGTGGACGGGGAGCACGTTGCGCGGCCGCAGGATGTTGTAGCAGTAGAGCAGCTCGCCGGCGGAGGCGTGTCCGGAGACGTGCACCTTCGCGTTGCCCTTGTGCACGACCTTCGCACCGAGCTTGGTCAGCCCGTCGATGACGCGGTACACGGCGTTCTCGTTGCCCGGGATGAGCGACGACGCGAGGATGACGGTGTCGCCCTCGCCGATCTCGATCTGGTGCTCGAGGTTCGCCATGCGGGCCAGGACGGCCATCGGCTCACCCTGCGACCCGGTCGACATGTAGACGATCTGGTCGTCGGGGACGTTCTTCGCCTTCTTCGTGTCGATGAGCACGTTCTCCGGCACCCGCAGGTACCCGAGGTCGGCGGCGATCGTCATGTTGCGGATCATCGAGCGCCCCATGAACGCGACCTTGCGGTTCGCGGCCGCGGCGGCGTCGAGGACCTGCTGCACGCGGTGCACGTGCGACGAGAAGCTCGCCACGACGACCTTCTTGCGGGCGCGCATGATGATGTTCTCGAGCACCGGGCCGATGTCGCGCTCCGGAGCGGTGAAGCCCGGCACGTCGGCGTTCGTGGAGTCCGGCAGGAACAGGTCCACGCCGACCTCGCCCAGACGGGCGAACGCACGGAGGTCGGTGATGCGGTCGTCCAGCGGGAGCTGGTCCATCTTGAAGTCACCCGTGTGCAGCACACGACCCGCGGGGGTCGTGATCGCGACGGCGAGGGCGTCCGGGATGGAGTGGTTCACGGCGACGAACTCGAGGTGGAACGGGCCGATCTGCTCGGTCTGGTCCTCGGCCACGACGAGCGTGTACGGCTTGATCCGGTGTTCCTTGAGCTTCGCCTCGACGAGCGCCAGGGTCAGCGTGGAGCCGATCAGCGGGATGTCGTCGCGGAGCTTCAGCAGGTACGGGACGGCGCCGATGTGGTCTTCGTGGCCGTGCGTGAGCACGACACCGAGGACGTCGTCGAGGCGGTCACGGATCGGCGAGAAGTCCGGCAGGATCAGGTCGACACCGGGCTGGTGCTCCTCGGGGAACAGCACGCCGGCGTCGACGATGAGCAGCTTGCCCTCGTACTCGTAGACGGTCATGTTGCGACCGATCTCGCCGAGGCCCCCGATGGGGACGACGCGGAGGGTGCCGGCTTCGAGCGGCTGCGGTTCGGAGATCTGTGTGGGCATTCGGTCCTACGGATTCGGGCGACGCGCGTGCTGCGCGCCGCGGTGTTCGCTAGCGGGTGGTGCCTGGCACCTTCGGTAGTGCACCGCCGGCCGCCGCGTTGCGGTCGGGGCGGAAGTTCGAGAAGTCGGCGCCGGGCACGTCGCGCACGGCTTCGAGGGAGGTCTCGATGGCGTACGCCTCGGAGTCCTCGGGGCCGACGAGCGGCAGTCGGACGCGCGGGCTGCCGATGCGGCCGAGCCCGTGCAGGATGTACTTGGCGGCCACGGTACCGGGAACGTGCGTCATCACGGCGCGGACGAGCGGCTCGAGTCGCTTGTGCTCGGCCGTCGCGGTGGCCAGGTCGCCCCGGTTCACGGCGTCGACGATGGTGCGGTACGGCGCCGACGTGATGTTCGCGGTCACGCCGATCAGGCCGGTGGCGCCGATCGACAGGTGCGGGAGCACGTTCGTGTCGTCCCCGGAGAAGTACATGAGGTCGGTGTTGTTCAGCACCCGCGAGACCTCGGCGAAGTCACCCTTGGCGTCCTTCACGGCGAGGATGTTCGGGTGCTTGGACGCACGCAGGATCGTGTCGTACGTGATCGGGATGCCGGTGCGGCCCGGGATGTCGTACAGGATCACCGGCAGGTCGGTGGCGTCCGCGATCATCCGGAAGTGGGTGAGGACACCCGACTGCGTCGGCTTGTTGTAGTACGGCGTGACGATCATCACGCCGTCCGCGCCGGCCTTCTCGCTCTGCTTGTACAGGTGGATCGCGTGCGCGGTCTCGTTCGAGCCACCGCCCGTGATGATCTTCGCGCGGCCGGCGGCGACGGACTTGCCGACCTCGACCAGCCGGAGCTTCTCCGGGTCGGTCAGCGTCGACGTCTCGCCGGTCGTGCCGGTGACGACGATGCCGTCGGCGCCGGCGGTGATGCAGTCGTCGATGTGCTGCTCGACGCCGGGCCAGTCGACCTCGCCGTCGGCCGTGAACGGGGTCACGAGGGCGACGAGGACCTGACCGAAGGGATTCTCACGCGGGGACACGGGCACCAGCGTACCGGGGATGCGCGCGAGGACCGCCGTCCGTGTGGACGGTGGACCGCCTGCGGCGCGGCCGGGAGGCCCGGATCACGTCCGTCCCGCCGGTCACGCCCGGCCCGTGCGGGCGCTCAGGCGCGGCGCTGCCACTCCAGGAACCGGTAGCGGGTGCCGTCGTTCCGGGACTCCTGCCAGGTGCCCTCGTCGGTGAGCGTCCAGCCGGCCGCCTCGTCGAGCGTGGGTGCGACGGTGTCACCGGGCACGTCGACGTCGATCAGCGTCTCGGAGACGTGGTCGGCCGCGTCGAGTGCGGCGGCGTAGACCTGACCGCCGCCGATCACCCACACGGTCTCGTCGGCGCCGTCGGCACGCCCGAGTTCGGCCTGCAGGTCGTGCACGACCTCGGCGCCGTCGGCCGTCCACGTCGTGTCCCGGGTGAGCACGACGTTGCGACGACCGGGCAGCGGCCGGAAGCGCTCGGGCAGGGACTCCCAGGTGCGCCGGCCCATCAGCACGGTCGCGTCGCCGGTGACCTGCTTGAAGTGCGCCAGGTCCTCGGGCACGTGCCAGGGCATGCCGCCGTCGGCACCGATGACGCCGGTGGTCGAGCGGGCCCAGACCATGCCGATCATCAGACGGCGACCGCGGCCTTGATCGCCGGGTGGTGCTCGTAACCGACGACGGTGAAGTCCTCGTACTCGTAGTCGTCGATCGAGTCGCGCGGTGCGAGTTCGAGCGTCGGCATCGGGTACGCCGTGCGGGACAGCTGCTCCTCGACCTGTTCGACGTGGTTGTCGTAGATGTGGCAGTCGCCGCCGGTCCAGACGAAGTCGCCGACCTCGAGCCCGGTCTGCGCCGCGATCATGTGGGTCAGCAGCGCGTACGAGGCGATGTTGAACGGGACGCCGAGGAACATGTCGGCGCTCCGCTGGTAGAGCTGGCACGAGAGCTTGCCGTCGTTCACGTAAAACTGGAAGAAGGCGTGGCACGGGGCGAGCGCCATGTCCGGCACGTCGGCGACGTTCCACGCCGAGACGATGAGCCGGCGGCTGTCCGGGTTGGTCTTGATCTGGTCGATGACCTGGGCGATCTGGTCGACGTGCTCGCCCGAGGGGGTCGGCCACGAGCGCCACTGCACGCCGTACACCGGGCCGAGGTCGCCGTCGGCGTCCGCCCACGCGTTCCAGATCCGGACACCGTGCTCCTGCAGCCAGGTGGCGTTGCCCTCGCCACGGAGGAACCAGAGGAGCTCGTACGCGACCGACTTGAAGTGCACGCGCTTGGTGCTGACGAGGGGGAAGCCCTTCGACAGGTCGTAGCGGAGCTGTGCGCCGAACAGGCTCCGGGTGCCGGTGCCGGTGCGGTCACCCTTCGGCGAGCCCTCGGTCAGGACCCGGCGGAGCAGGTCTTCGTAGGGCGTCGGGACGGAGGCGTCGGGCTGTACGGTCTCGCTGTCGGTCACACACAGAAGCCTACGTCGGTGTGAGTAGCGTTGCGGGCATGCCCGACACGACGGAACAACCGCTCTCGATCCTGGTGGCCGGCTCGTCCGGGTTCATCGGGACGCCCCTCGTCCGCGCCCTGCGCGAGGCGGGGCACCACGTCACCACGCTCGTCCGCCGCGAAGCGCGCACCGCGACCGAGTTCCGCTGGGCACCGGGGCGGCGTCCGCTCGACCCGGCGATCCTCGACGGTGCCGACGTGGTGATCAACCTGGCCGGCGCGAACATCGGCAAGCTGCCGTGGACGGACGCGTACCGCAAGGAGATCCGCAGCTCGCGCATCGACGCCACCGACACCCTGGTCGAGGCGATGCGGCACGCCGCCACTCCCCCGGCGCTGTTCCTGTCGGGCTCGGCCTCGGGCGTGTACGGCGACCGCCCGGCCGACGTGCTGCAGGACGACGCCGCCCCGGGCACGGGGTTCCTCGCCGACGTCTGCACCGCGTGGGAGGCCGCCGCGAACGCCGCTCCCGCCGGGGTCCGGGTCGTCACGCTCCGTACCGGCATCGTCATCGGCAAGGGCGGCGGTGCACTTGCGCCGCTCGTCCCGCTGACGAAGCTCGGCGTCGGCAGCCGGCTCGGCACCGGTGGCCAGCACTGGCCCTGGATCGCGCTCGAGGACGAGGTCGGCGCCATCGTGCACCTGGCGACCGCGGCACCGGACGTGTCCGGTCCGGTGAACCTGGCCGGCCCTGAGCCCGTCGTGGCCGACCGCATCACGAAGCACGTCGCCGAGGTCCTGCACCGCCCGTACCTCTTCCGGATCCCCGAGTTCGCCCTGCGCCTGGCGCTGCGGGAGGCCGCCGACGACATGCTCCTGTCGAGCCAGCGGATGGTGCCCACGAAGCTGCTCGAGTCCGGCTACACGTTCCGGTACACGCAGGCGGCGGACGCGATCGACGCCGTCTTCTGATCCGCCTCCGGCCCCGGGGTCAGCGGTCGGCGGCGCGCGCCAGGGCGGTGCGCATCGCCGACCGTGCGCGCTTGCGGTCACCGGCGGCGTCGTAGACCACACCGAGCCGGTACCAGGCACGCCAGTCGGCCGGGTCCTGCTCGACCGCGTCGCGGTACCGCGGGAACAGCTCGTCGGCGGCGTCGCGGATCGGCCGGCCCGACGGCCGCACCGGGACGACGTCGTCCGGGGTGCCGCCCTCGGCCTCGAGCCGCGCGCCGAGCCGGGTGATGCGGATGCCGAAGCGGAACTCCAGCACGAGCAGGAGCGCCCCGATCGCGGCGACGACGAACAGCGCGACGCCGATGCCGATGCCGATCGGGATCCCGGTCGCGATGAAGGCGACGGCGCGCTGCCCGACGAGCACGATGTACAGGGCGAGCAGCACCGCCATCAGCGCTGCACCCCAGAACGGCGAGCGGATCGTGCGTCCGGCCCGCTCCATCCGACCCACGGCGGTCAGCCGATGCCGAGGACGCTGCCGAGGCCCACGGTGAGGCCGCGCGCCGACACCACGTTCGCCAGCGCCGCACGGATGCCCGCGACGTAGGCGACGTCGTCGTTGGTGTCGTGCCGGATCGTCAGCGTCTCGCCGGGGCCGCTCAGCAGGACGTCCTGCACGGCCTTCACCCCGGGGAGCCGGAGCGAGTGGATGGGCACGCTGGCGACCTGCTGGCCGCGGGCGCGCTGGTCGACGTGCGGGGCGTCCACGGGACCGACCTCGCGCCGGGCGTCGGCCATCAGCTCGGCGGTGCGCACCGCGGTGCCCGAGGGCGAGTCGATCTTGCCGGCGTGGTGGGTCTCGACGATCTCGGCGGCGGGGAACCACGGTGCCGCGATCGTCGCCAGGTGGGTGCCGAGCACGGAGCCGATCGAGAAGTTCGGGACCACGAGCACCCCCTGGTCCGGGCGTTCCCGCAGCCCGGTTCGGAGCTTCGCGAGCCGGTCGAGCGACCAGCCGGAGGTGCCGACGAGCACGTTCGCGCCGCTCGACAGCGCGTTCTCCACGATCGCCGGGCTGAGCGACGGCACCGTCACGTCGACCACCAGGGCCGCGCCGCCGAAGACCGACGGCGGCGCCTCGTGCGCGCCGTCCTTCGACGACAGGCGGGCGACGAGCTCGAACTCCGGGAGTTCCTCGACGACGGACGCCACGAGGCCCCCGAGACGACCGGTGGCGCCGACGACGGCGACGGGAGTGACCATGCGGTCCATCCTAGGATCGACGCATGTCAGTCGAGGTCAGGACCGTGCCGGCCGATCTGCCCGAGGTCGACGTGCTGCTCGACGCGTACCTGGACGAGCGCGAGGCGACGTTCCCGAGCGCGCAGGGCACGTACTCGCGGAAGCGCACCCCCGCGGCCGAGTTCACGCCGCCGAACGGGGTGTTCGCGGTGGCGTACGACGACGATGTCGCGGTCGGCTGCGGCGGCCTCCGTCGGATCGCGGACGGGGTCGACGCGACCGGTGCCGTCGACGTCCGGTTCGAGGTCAAGCACGTCTTCGTGGCACCGGCCGGGCGCGGCACGGGCGTCGCGACGGCCGTGATGGACCTGCTCGAGCGGGCCGGGGCGGACCTCGGCGCGACGAGCATCGTCCTCGACACGAACGACTCGCTCGTGGCGGCCGGCGCGATGTACCGCGGCCGCGGGTACCAGCGGGTCGAGCCGTTCAACGACAACCCGAACGCGACCGCCTGGTACCGCAAGCCGATCGTCTGAGCCGCCACGGGCCTCCCGGCCGCGCCGCCGCGGACCGGACGGGCAGCCGCTAGACGGGCTGGTCGACGGGCAGACCCGTGCGCAGTTCCACCGGCAGGTGGGCCAGGTCGTTCAGCGTGACGACCTCGGCGGGCTTCGCCGAACGGATCCGGATGATCGTGAGCGCGGTGTGGGCGACGTTCGTGCCCATCCAGCGCCACTCGGGGGCTTGGAACGCCTCGCGCACGAACCAGCCGATCACGGCGTTGTGGGTGATCAGCAGGTCGTGCCGGTCCTCGCGCGCCGGGGTGAACCACTCCGACACGGCGTCGCCCATCTGGGCCTGCCCGGCGACGATCTCCTCTTCGGTGATGCCGCCGTACCAGCCCTGGTAGGCGTGCGGCATGTCCGGGGTCGGGCCCGAGGGGATGCAGTCGAACAGCAGTGTCGAGGGCTCGGGCTGGATCGACGGCAGGCGCTGCGACAGGAACGCGGCGGTCTCGCTCGGGGCCTCGAGCGGCGAGTGGTACACGCCGTCGAAGGGCACGCCGCCGAGACGGTCCGCGATCAGGGTCGCCTGACGCTTGCCGCGTTCGGAGAGCTTGCCGTCCCGCAGGCCGTGTTCGGCGTCCTGGTGTTCGCCGTGCCGGACGAGGTACAGGTAGTGCGACATGTCCGTGCTCAGCTGCCGATCCCGATGGCCGCAGCGAGTTCGTCCTGCTGCACGGCACCGACGACCGAGGTGATCGTCGGCCGGGTGAGCAGGTCGCGCGCGAGTTCGAGCACGCCGTCGGTCGTGACGCCGTCGACACGCTCGAGCGCCGTCGACAGGTCGGTGTACTCGCCGGTTCCGAGCTCGGAGCGGCCGAGGCGGGTCATGCGGGCGTCGGAGTCCTCGAGCGAGAGCGTCAGCGCGCCCTCGATCTGGCCCTTGGCACGTCGGAGCTCGTCGTCGGTGATGCCGTGGTCGACCATCCGGCGGAACTCGGCGTCGACGATGTCAATGACACCGGCGACGTTGTCCGGCGCGCATCCGGCGTAGACACCGAAGGCGCCGTTGTCCAGGTACGCGGGGGCGAACGACGACACCGCGTAGGCCAGACCGCGGCGCTCGCGGACCTCCTGGAACAGGCGCGAGCTCATGCCGCCACCGAGCACGGCGTTCAGGACGCTGAGCGAGGGACGGCGGTCGTCGCGCAGGTCGAGGCCCTGCGAGCCGCGGAGCATGCTGACCTGCTCGGTCGGGCGGTGCACCACGGTCAGCTTCGCCTCGACCGGGTCGGCCACGGTCTCGGGTGTGCGGCGCGGCAGCGGCTCGGCGTCCGGGGCGTCGTGGAAGACGCCGGCGACGAGTTCGCAGAACCGGTCGTGGTCGACGGCACCGGCGGCGGTGACGACGATGCCGTTCGGCGCGTAGTGCTCGCGGTAGTGGGCCAGCACCTCGTCGCGCTGGACCGCACGGATGCTGTCCGGGGTGCCGCCGATCGGACGGCCGAGCGGGTGTCCGCCGAAGGCCGCGGCGAAGAACGCCTCGCCCGCGACGTCGGCCGGGTCGTCGGCGGCCATCGCGAGCTCTTCGAGGATGACCCCGCGCTCGACGGCGAAGGCGTCCGGTTCGAGCACCGAGCCGGTGACCATGTCACCGATGACGTTCACGGCCATCGGGACGTCGGTGTCCCGGACCCGTGCGTAGTAGCAGGTGTACTCCTTGGCGGTCGCAGCGTTGTGCTCGCCGCCGACCGAGTCGAACGCGATGGCGATGTCGAGCGCCGACCGGGTCTCGGTGCCCTTGAAGAGCAGGTGTTCGAGGAAGTGCGTCGACCCGAACTGCCCGTCGCGCTCATCACGCGAACCGACGCCGACCCAGAACCCGATGCTCGTCGACGCGGCACCCGGCACCGCCTCGGTCAGCACACGGACGCCCGAGGGCAGCACGGTGCGACGGACGAAGGCCCCGCCGGACGTCAGGAACGACGTGTCCGGGGCCCCGAGCGGCAGTGGCACTGGCTGGTTCATCGCAGACGAGCCTAGTGATCCGTCGATGCCTCCCGCCCAGTTTCCCGGTCTCGGTCGCGTGCCACTCGAAGTGGGGTACAGAAAATGTGGACAGACCGACTCGTCTGTCTGTCCTCCTTGTGCTACTGTTGGTCACGCCGGATCGAAAGCCCCCCTAAGTTCCGATCCGGCGGCTCGGGACATCAGTCCTGCGCGATCACCGAGTCCCCCCACTCCGGTCGCGGAGCCGATGAGTCCGAGGAGTACACGCTGTGACGGTCGATTCCCCCCAACCGGCCGTCCAGCGTCTCCCCGGCCCGAGCACGAACCTCGCGTCGCCGGACGGGTCGAGCGTCCCCCCGACTCCCCGCTCCGGCGGCGCGAAGGTCCGTGTCCTCGAGACCGCCACGCGACTCTTCTACGAAGAGGGCATCCACAGCGTCGGCGTCGACCGTCTCATCTCCGAGGCGAGCGTCACGAAGGCGACGTTCTACAAGCACTACGGGTCGAAGGACAACCTGATCCTGGCCTACATCCGCACCCAGCACGAGCGCGTGCAGGAGCGGATGGAGCAGCTCATCGCCGACGCCGGCTCCCCCGAGCGGGCCGTCCGTGCGTGGGTCGCCGCGCTGGCCGACGACGTCAACGACCCGGCGTTCCGCGGCTGTGCGTTCCTGCACGCCGCCGCCGAGTACCACGACCCGCGCGACCCGGTCCGCCAGGTCGTCGCCGTGCACCGCGACTGGTACACCGAGCGACTCGCGACCCTGCTGCAGGAGGCCGGACACCCCCTGCCCGGCGACGGCGCCGACGAGCTCATGCTCGCGCGCGACGGTGCGATGGCCGGCGCGTACGCCGGTGACGCGATCGCCGCCACCGCCGCGCTCAACCGCGTGGTCGACCGGGTGCTCGCGGGCTGACGCCCGGCTCGCCGCCAGCGCTGTCGCCGTCGGCTGTCGCTTTCGCGAAAGCGACAGATAGCCCCGAACAGTTCGCGGCATCCTGTCGCCTTCGCGGCACGGCCGCACCCGCGCGACGCACATGTGTCGCTTCCGTGGGGCGGTCGAGGCGACCGCGGCCGGACGGGAGGCCCGTGGCGGGCCCGCACCGCGCCTCCAGGCCGTCCTGTGCGAACTCCCACAGCCCCGCGCGCGCACCGAGCGCAGCCCGAGCCGGCGGGTGTTGGCTGGAGGCATGGCCAACGACCCCAACTGGAACCTGCCCGACGTCCCGTCCTTCACCCTGACGAGCCCCGACTTCACCGACGGAGGCGAGCTGCCCACCTCGGCACGCGGCTCCGACGTCGGCGGCGAGGACCGCTCCCCCGCACTCGAGTGGTCGGACGCACCCGAGGGCACGAAGAGCTTCGTCCTGACCGTCTACGACCCCGATGCCCCGACCGGCTCCGGCTTCTGGCACTGGAGCCTGACGGACATCCCGGGCTCGGCGACGTCGCTCCCCGCAGGCGCCGGCACCGACGACGCCCTGCTGCCCGCCGAGGCACTCCGCCGACGCAACGAGTTCGGCACGGACACGTTCCTCGGGGCTGCTCCGCCCGCGGGCCACGGTGTGCACCGCTACTTCTTCACGCTGAGCGCCCTCGATGTCCCCGTGCTCGAGGTCCCCGCCGACGCGACCCCCGCGGTCGTGGGCTTCATGCTCCGCGGGCACCTGCTCGGGCGCGCGCAGCTCATGGGCACGCAGGAGACCCCCGCGGCCTGACCGGCACGTGGCACGGCGCCGCGATCCTTCGCGCACAGCGACAGTTCACGCGGCGCCGTGCCCGTGAGGTGTCGCTGACCGCGAAAGCACGCGCGGCCAACGCACGCGTGGCACCTGCCCCGCAACGGCGAACGGCCGCCGCCCCGGAAGGGACGGCGGCCGTTCGTGCGTCAGGACGCGGGGAGGATCAGCCCTCGGCCGGGTCCTCGGCGTGGGCGCGGACCGTCTCGGCCGAGGTGGAGTCACCCTCGGTCTCGTCGGCCACGACCGGCGCGAGCGACAGCTTGCCGCGGTCGTCCACCTTGGTGACCTCGACCAGGACCTTCTGGCCGACGCCGAGCACGTCTTCGACGTTCTCCACACGCTTGCCACCGGCGAGCTTGCGCACCTCGGAGACGTGGAGCAGACCGTCACGGCCCGGGAGCAGCGACACGAAGGCGCCGAAGGTGGCGATCTTCACGACGGTGCCGAGGAACTGGTCCCCGATCTCCGGGTTGGTCGGGTTCGCGATCGCGTTGACCTGGGCACGAGCGGCCTCGGCCGACGGACCGTCGACGGCGCCGATGTAGACGGTGCCGTTGTCCTCGATCGAGATGTCGGCACCAGTGGTGTCCTGGATGCCGTTGATCGTCTTGCCCTTCGGGCCGATCAGCTCGCCGATCTTGTCGACGGGGATCTGCACCGAGATGACGCGAGGAGCGGTGTCCGCCATCTCGTCGGGGGCGTCGATGGCCTCGTTCAGCACACCGAGGATGGCCGAGCGGGCCTCCTTGGCCTGCTTGAGCGCCGCGTCGAGCACCGTCGACGGGATGCCGTCGAGCTTGGTGTCGAGCTGGATCGCGGTGACGAACTCCGAGGTACCGGCGACCTTGAAGTCCATGTCGCCGAGGGCGTCTTCCGCACCGAGGATGTCGGTCAGGGCCGCGTAGCGGGTCTGGCCGTCGACGGTGTCGGACACGAGGCCCATCGCGATGCCGGCGACCGGGGCCTTGAGGGGCACACCGGCGTTGAGCAGCGACAGGGTCGAGGCGCAGACGGAACCCATCGAGGTCGAGCCGTTGGAGCTGAGCGCCTCGGAGACCTGACGGATGGCGTAGGGGAACTCGTCACGCGACGGCAGCACCGGCACGAGGGCGCGCTCGGCGAGGAAGCCGTGCCCGATCTCGCGACGCTTCGGCGAACCCACGCGGCCGGTCTCACCGGTCGAGTAGGGCGGGAAGTTGTAGTGGTGCAGGTAGCGCTTCTTCGTGACGGGCGACAGCGAGTCGATCTGCTGCTCCATCTTGAGCATGTTCAGCGTGGTGACGCCGAGGATCTGCGTCTCGCCACGCTGGAAGATCGCCGAACCGTGGACGCGCGGGATCACGGCGACCTCGGCGTCGAGCGGACGGATGTCGGCGAGGCCGCGGCCGTCCATGCGGATCTGCTCGGTCAGGATGCGGCCGCGGACGACCTTCTTCGTGACCGACTTGTACGCGGCGCCGACCTGCGAGTTGGCGACCTCGGGCAGCGAGCCCGCGGTGACCTGCTCGGCGATGGCGGCCTTGACGCGCGACTTGAGTGCGTCGTCGGCGTCCTGACGCTCGGTCTTGGCGGCGATCTTGTAGACGTCACCGAGCTCGGAGAGCGCGAGGGCCTCGACGGCCGAGTAGACCTCGGGCGCGTACGGCGGGAAGACCGGGAAGTCCTGGATCTCCTTGGCCGACTGCGCGGCGAGCTTGGCCTGCGCGTCGACGAGGGACTTGAGGAACGGCTTCGCCGCCTCGAGACCCTGCGCGACGATGGCCTCGTCGGGCTTGGTGGCGCCGCCCTGGATGAGGTCCCAGGCGTGCTCGGTGGCTTCCGCCTCGACCATCATGATCGCGACGTCCTCGTTGCCGGCCTCGTCCGTGACGACACGACCGGCGACGGTCAGGTCGAACACGGCGTCGGCGAGCTGCGAGGCCTTCGGGAACGCGACCCACTGGTCGCCGATGAGCGCGAGGCGCACACCGGCGATCGGGCCGGAGAACGGCAGACCGGAGATCTGCGTCGACGCCGACGCGGCGTTGATCGCCAGCGCGTCGTAGAACTCGTCCGGAGCGATGCTCAGGACGGTGATGACGATCTGCACCTCGTTGCGGAGGCCGTCGACGAACGACGGACGCAGCGGCCGGTCGATGAGACGGCAGACGAGGATGGCCTCGGTCGACGGACGGCCTTCACGACGGAAGAACGAACCGGGGATCTTGCCGGCGGCGTAGGAACGCTCCTCGACGTCGACGGTCAGCGGGAAGAAGTCGAAGCCCTCACGCGGGTGCTTGCCGGCGCTGGTGGCCGAGAGGAGCATCGTTTCCTCGTCCAGGTACGCGGCGACCGCGCCCTGGGCCTGCTGTGCGAGCCGACCGGTCTCGAACCGGACGGTGCGCTTGCCGTACTTGCCGTTGTCGATGACGGCTTCGGCGAACTTGATCTCGGGACCCTCCAAAAGGGCGCCTCCTTGATGTGTTTCCGGCAGGCCGTGGCGACGGCACTCGATGGTGCGTGCGCGCCGATCGTTCCGGACGCATGTCTGGCCAGCAGTAGAAGCACTCGGGAAACCGTTCCGGCCCGCGAGCCACCACCGATGACCAGCTCCGTGCCCGGCCTGCGCAGTGTTGTGTGTGACGTCCGGGGAATGAGTCCTCGGACACGATGGACTTTACCAGTCCTAAGGCTGTCGGCGGCGCGGCTCGCTGGACTCCTGGTGAACATCGGTAGCCTGCCGACATGCGCCTCACCCCCTCGCGGGGCGTGCTCGTCGCGGCCGCCGTGGTCGTCGGCGCGCTCGTCGCCCCGGCCCTGACCGCTGCCCCCGCGAACGCCACCGAGTACCCGACCTGGCAGGACGTCCAGCGCGCCAAGGGCAACGAGACAGCGAAGCGCGCCGAGGTGCAGAAGGTGCAGGCGGCGCTGCAGTCGGCGCAGGACGAAGCAGCCGCGAAGTCGCAGGCCGCCCTGGTGGCCTCGTCGAAGGCGGACGCGGCCGAGTCGGAGTTGGCGTCGGCCACCCAGGCCGCCACGAGCCTCCAGGCCCAGGCGCAGCACGCGAGCGAGACGGCGGACCGGGCCCAGCAGCGGGCCGGCCAACTGGCCGCGAACCTGTACCGCGACGGCAGCACGAACCAGATGACCACCCGCATCGCGACCGCGAAGAACCCGGACCAGCTGCTCTACCAGCTCGGCGCCCTCGACCAGCTGTCGGAGACCTGGGCCGGCGTCATGGACGACGCGTCCGTCGCGGCCGGCACGGCGTCGTCGCTGCACGAGCAGGCCGAGCGGGCCGAGACGGAACGCGCGACGCGCGCCCAGGCGGCCGAGGAGCGCTCGGCCGCAGCGAAGTCGGCGGAACAGGCGGCGGACGCCGCCGTCGAGTCGACGGAGCAGCACAGCGACGAGCTGTACGCGCAGCTCGCGTCGCTCAAGGACAGCACCGCGAAGCAGGAGGCCGGGTACGAACTCGGCCAGCGGGTCGCCGCGCAGAAGGCGGAGCAGCAGCGCAAGCGTGCCGCAGCGGCTGCGGCCGAGGCGGCGGCGAACGCGGCCGCGGCGAACGCCGGCAGCAGCGCTTCCAGCGGCGGCGCGACCAGCGGCGGCACCGGCTCGTCCTACCCGAGCACCGGAGGCGTCGCCGTGGACCCCGCGGCCGCGCAGGCCTACGCACGGAGCGCGCTCGGGTCGTACGGGTGGGGCTCCGACCAGTTCTCGTGCCTGGTGTCGCTCTGGACGCAGGAGTCCGGGTGGCGGGCGAACGCCCTGAACGCCTCGAGCGGCGCCTACGGCATCCCGCAGTCGCTGCCGGCCGAGAAGATGGCGGTCGCCGGAGCCGACTGGCGCACCAACGCGAACACGCAGATCGACTGGGGGCTCGCGTACATCAAGAGCGCCTACGGCTCACCCTGCGGGGCGTGGGGCCACGAGATGAGCGTCAACCCGCACTGGTACTGAGCGCTGGGCCGGCCGGGCGCCGGTCGCCGGCTGCTCACCGCTCCACCAGTCGGAGCGCCTGCAGGGGGCACATCGCGACGGCGTCGGCCGCAGCGGCCCGCTCGTGCGGACGGACCGGGACGTCGCGGGTGCCGGCACCGGGGGTGCCGGGGTCGCCCGGGTTGCCGGCCCGGACACCGGGATCGCCGGGGTCGCCGCCGGCCCGGGCGCCGGGGTCGCCGGCCCGGGCGATTGGGTAGCCCCACTCGTCGCGCTCGAGCCGCTCGGCGAACAGTTCCGTGCACAACCCCCGGCCCCGGCAGCGCGTCCAGTCGACGTGCAGCGAGACGACACCCGCGCCTGCGCCCGCGCCCCCGCTCACCACGCACCCCCGCGCCGCAGCAGGCACCGGCCACCGAGGTGCGCCTGCACGTCGTCGTGGAACACGTCGAGCGCGCTCCGCACCATCCGCGCCACCCCGTCCGGGTGGTGACACGCCCCACGACCGTCCACCAGCGCGGCGACCCGACGCACCTCTCCCGCCAGGTCCCCCGCTGCTCGCCCGGAGGCCAGGTCCCCGACGACGTCGGCGATCCGCGGCAGCCCGTTCACGCAGGGTCCGCACCGTCCGGCGGACGCTCCGGCGAGCGCCGCCGCCAGCCGTGCCGTCACCGCGATCGGGCAGGTCCGGTCGTCGAGCACGGCGAGCACCCCGGCCCCGGGCGCGGCACCCCACCGAGCCAGTCCCTCGGGGTCGAACGACGCGTCGAGGGCCGCGGCCGGCAGCCATGTCCCGCCCCATCCGCCGACCAGCACGGCGCGCGTGTGCGCCGGATCGGTCACCGGCAGCCGGGAGGCCCGCAGCAGTTCCCCGAGCGGCGCACCCCCGGCGGTCTCCAGCACCACCGCGGTGGTCGGGTCCGTCACGTCGCTCACCGTGACGAGCCGGGTGCCGGGGGCACTCGGGCTGCCGACGCCCCGGGCCCACGCCGCCCCGAAGCGCACGACGAGTGCTGCCTGGGCGAGGGTCTCGACGTTTGACACCAGGGTCGGTCGCCCGCTCGGGCCTCGTTCGGCGAGCCGCACCACGCGGTCCTCGGGCACACCCTGGCCACCGGCGACGGCCGAGGCGAGGGCGCTGGCCTCCCCGGAGACGAAGGAGGCGTGGGGCAGGACCCGCAGGCTGATCGGCACGGGGTCGCCGCCGCGGTCGGTGCGTTCCGCCAGTGCCCGGCGGACCGGACCGGCGAGTCGGTCGCTCGTGGCGAGCACTGCCTCGGACGCACCGACCGCGGCGGCCGCGACGACGATGCCGTCGAGCACCAGGTGCGGTGCGCGCTCGAGCAGGACGGCGTCCTTGCGGCTGGCGGGTTCCCCCTCGGCGGCGTTCGCGACCACGAGGGGCGCACTCCGACCCCGACGGCGGCCGCGGACGGTCACGGCGGCGAGCTTCCGGGCGAGCGGGAACCCGGCTCCGCCGCGGCCGTCGACGCCGGCGCGGCCGAGTTCGTCGACCAGCCACGGGCCGAGCTGCGGCAGCGGGCCGAAGGTGTCCTCGTGGTCGGTGCGGGCCGGACCGGGTGCGGCCAGGAGCCGTCGGGTGCCGGTGGGTGGGACGACGGTGCGGGGGTGGGTCAGGGTCATCGGACGACCTCCAGCTTCGCGGAACGGAACTCGGTGACACGGGCGGTGCAGCGCCAGACGACGGCGCCGACGACGGCCGCGGTGCAGACGCCGGCGAGCACGAGGAACCACGCGGAGGTGCCGTCGGTCCCGGTGCCGACCGCGTGGGCCAGGGCGATCGGCCACATGGCGTAGGCCGCCCAGTGCACCGCCCGGAAGGCCCGCGGGCCGATCGCGCGGCGGAGCAGTGCGGTGACGACGAGCACGACGAGCAGGTCGACGGCCAGGGTGCCGAGCCCCAGCCAGAACCACCGGTCGGCGCCGACGAACGGCACGACCGTGTCGAGGAGGCGCAGCTCGGCCTCGGTGTCGAGCAGCAGCGACCCCACGTGCACCGCGACGAACACGGTGGCGGCGAGGGCGACGTCCCGGTGCACGAGCTGCACGGCGAACCGGGGCAGTCCGGGCAGCGGTCGTCCGCCCCTGGTGACGATGCCGAGGAGCACCGTGAGGGTGAGGAGCAGGACGGCGGTGACCCCGAAGCCCCGGCCGATCACCCAGAGCGCGGTGTCCATCAGGCGACCGCCGATCGGTCGTCGTCGGCGCGCTGGCCGTCGGCGCCTCGGTCGTCGGGCCAGCCGCCGAGCCGCACGACCGTGCCGTCGGCGGCGACGAGGCGGGCGGCGCGACCGCTCTGCCGGAGCCACTCGGCGGCGGTGCGACCGCGCACCACGGCGGCCGTCGTCATCGTGTTGGCCGTGGTGCACGACGGGGCGACGACGGTCACCGTGCGCCAGACCGGCTCGGCGGGCAGACCCCAGCGGGGGTCGAGGATGTGGTGCCGGGCGGTGCCGTCCTGCTCCCAGCGGCGTTTCTGCGTGCTCGAGGTCGCCACGGACCAGCCCGAGGCGATCCGGACGTGGTCGACCGGGTCACCCTCGAGGTCCGCCACCCGCACCTGCCAGCCGCCGGACGGATCCGGGCCGGCGGTCGCGACGTCACCGCCGAGGGACACCAGCGCCCCGATGCCGAGCCGTGCGGTGATGCTCGCCGCGGCCATGTCGGCGGCAGCGGCCTTCGCCGTGGCACCGAGGTCGAGGGTGACGCCCTCGGGGATGCGCAGGAACGTGCCCGACAGCAGGATGCGCTGCCACGCCGGACGGTCGTCGAGTGCACGCGACAGGGCCTCGGGCGACGGGACCGGCTGGGCGTCGGCGAAGGCGGCGTCGTACCCGAGGGAGACCATCCGGCGCCCGAGGGTGGGGTCGACGTCACCGTCGGAGAGCCGGGCTGCGTCGAGCGCCTGCTGCACCAGTGCGGCGAGGAGCGGCGACACCTCGGTGCCACGCACGAGGTCGTCGGCGCGTGCGGTGAGTTCGGAGTCGTCGCGGAAGCGGCTGCACGCGGCGTCGACGGCGGAGGTGACCTGCCGGACGCAGGACTCCGCGGCAGCGAGGTACCGACGGTCCCGGTGGTCGAGGACGACCCGGGCGGTCGTGGTCCAGAGGTCCCAGTCGGTGGCGGCGTGCACGGTCACGACCCCGTCGTCGTGGTGTCGGAGGTACCGCCGGTGGTGCCCTGCGAGACGCCGGTGTCCGAGTCGCTCGTGCCGGAGTCGCTCGTGCCGGACTCGCTCGTCGAGCCGGTCGCGGCGTCGGTCGGCTGGGTCGACGAGTCGGTGTTCGTGCTCGTGTCGGCACTGCTGCTCGACTCGCTGCTGCTGGAGCTGCTCGTGCTCGTGTCACTGCTCGTGCTCGTGCTCGTGCTCGCCTGCTCGTGCCCGAGCCAGAGCCCCGCACCGGTGACCATCGCCACCACGAGCCCGCCCACGCTGACGAGCGCACTCGTGATCCGTGCGGATCGCCTGCCGCTGCCTCTGGTGTCCATCGGTGCTCCTCGTCGTCATGACGAGGTTCCCGAGGGCACCGATGAGCCAGCCGCGCACCCGCCGCGCACCGACCGTACGAACCCTGTGGTCCGTCTAAGAGCACGCGCTCCCGTCGACGGCGGTGGGACGCGGATCAGTGACCGAGGCCGCCGAGCAGGCTCGCGAAGTCCGGCGTCGCGGGGAGCGCGTCGGCTTCCTGCGGGGCCCGCCTGGAGGCCCGGATCGCCCAGGCCAGGTCGGCTCCGGCCCGGCGGATGCGACCGTCCAGGGCGGCCGCGTCACCGTCGGTCCCCCAGTCGTCGGTCGCGGCGAACACCCCGGTGGGCACGATCGCCGCACGCAGGTACGCGAAGACCGGCCGGAGGGCGTGGTCGATCGCGAGGGAGTGCCGCGAGGTCCCGCCGGTGGCCCCGAGCAGGACGGGCATGTCGGCCATCGAGTCCTTGTCGAGCACGTCCAGGAACGACTTCGCCAGTCCGCTGACGCCCGCGGTGAAGATCGGCGTGACGAACACGACGGCGTCGGCCTCGACCACGGCGGCCATCGCTGCCGAGAGTGCCGGGGCCGCGAAGCCGGTGAGCATCGCGTCGGTGATCTCGTGCGCGAGCGGCCGGAGTTCGACGTGCACGACGTGTGCCGGGGTGCCCTCGGCGACGAGCGACGCCACGGCGGCCTCGCCCAGACGGTCGGCGAGCAGGCGGGTGGAGCTGGGCTCGGAGAGTCCGGCGGAGACGACGGCGATGGTGGTCATGATGCTTCCCGACTTTCGATGCGTTTGCATGAACATAGCATCCAACCGGGTTGCCCTCGCAACCATTCCCGCCATCGAACAGCGTGCCGATCGGTCACGACTCCCCGCGCGCTGACTGCGGAGCGGTCACGAAGTGTCGAGTGGGACCGTGGTGGCCGACGAGTCGTGACCGCGGGACGAGCGCGGGCGAGGTGTCGTGACCGACCTCGCGACCGACCGAGGACGGAATGCGGACTGAGCGGGGCCCCGCCGAGCGCCGAACGCCCCGCGGAACGAAGAACGCCCCGGTCCTCTCGAAGAGGACCGGGGCGTTCGGTCAAGCGTGTGTCGGTCGACTAGCGACGCAGGCCGAGGCGCTCGATGAGCGTGCGGTAGCGGGCGATGTCGACGTCGGAGAGGTAGCCGAGGAGACGGCGACGCTGACCGACCATGAGGAGCAGGCCACGACGCGAGTGGTGGTCGTGCTTGTGCTCCTTGAGGTGCTCGTTCAGGTCGTTGATACGACGCGTCAGAACGGCGACCTGGACCTCGGGGGATCCGGTGTCGCCCGGGTGGGTCGCGTACTCTTCGATGATCTCCTGCTTGACCTGTGCGTCAAGTGCCATGGTGATCCCCTTCCTGTCCGTTGCGCGGTGCTCGTGCCTGATGCACGAGCGCTCTTTGTCCGCGGCCGTTCGACGGCAACCGCACAAGACTACCAGAGTCCTAGGCGGTCCTGGGGTGCAGACGGCGCCGGCGACGACGCTCCGGCAGCAGGCTGCGGACGAGTCCGACCAGCGTCGCGCCGAGCAGTCCGCCGAGGCCGTTCGACAGCACGTCGCGCGGGTCCGCGACGCGGTACGGCAGGTAGGTGGCCTGCGCGAACTCGATGCCCGTGGACAGGGCGACCGCGACGAGCGCGCCGAGGATCCACCAGCGCCGGGGCAGCCACAGCGCCGCGAGCATCCCCACGGGCACGAACATCGCGATGTTGGCGAGGAACTCGGTGCGCTCGTACGTGAACCAGGCACCGTGCGGCAGCTGCTGCACCCAGGCGATCGCGTGCAGCACGAGGGAGTTCTGGGCAGAGGTGAAGACCTGCGGGGTCAGCGTCATCCGCCAGATCACCCAGGCGTAGCCCGCGGTCAGGGCGAGGAGGAGGAGTCGACGGAACATCCGCACAGTGTGCTGCACGGTCCTGCGCGGTCGCTGGAGCGCTCCTGTCAGCCGTCGGTACGACACCTGGGCGATCGCGGATCGGCGCTGGTCAGGACTCCCCCGCACCTGTCAGCATGGGTCCGGGCGCGATCGGTGCCCGCACCACCGACACCGCACGGTCAGATCAGGAGCACCGCAGCATGCCGGAGCACGAGGCACCCAGCACCCCACGCCGCAACCGCACCGGCGGCCTGCGGCAGTGGGGGTGGATCGCCGCTGCGGCCGTCGTCGTCGCCGCGGTCGTCACGACCCTCGTGGTCGTCGGCCCGTGGAACGGCGGCCAGCCGGACGGCGACCGCACCCCGAGCGGCCGCAGCGTCGCCGAGCGGAAGTCCGCGGCCGAGGCGTTCCCGGGCGGGCTCGCGCGCCAGCCGACCGCCGTGAACCAGGCCGGCCTCCGCGAGCGCCAGGCCCGTGCCGACGGTGACACCCAGACCGCCGAGCAGATCGCGGTGATCGCCGACCAGCCGATCGCGACGTGGCTGACGAACACCTCGCGGGCCGAGACCCGCTCCACGATCCGGTCGGTGGTCAGCACGGCCGAGCAACGCGGTGGCACCCCCGTGTTCGTCCTCTACAACATCCCGGACCGTGACTGCGGCAGCTACTCGAAGGGCGGCACCGAGGACGACGCCTACCTGCCGTGGGTCCGGTCCGCCGTCCGGGCGATGGCCGGTTCGCACGCCGTCGTGCTCGTCGAGCCCGACTCGATCGCCCAGATCCAGAACTGCGAGCGGCTGCGCGACGAACGCCTGCCCCTGCTGCGGAAGGCCGTCGACGCGCTGACCGGCCACGGGCTCACCGTGTACCTGGACGGCGGCAACGAGAACCGTGTGCCGACCGCCACCATGGCGGACTGGCTGCGGCAGGCCGGCGTCGACGAGGTGCAGGGGTTCTTCACGAACGTGTCGAACTTCTACCGGGTCGACCAGGAGCGCGCGTACGCCGACGAGCTCGCCGACGCGATCGGCGGCGACCCGCACTTCGTCATCGACGTCTCCCGCAACGGGCAGGGGTGGCGGGGAACCTGGTGCAACCCCGAGGGCGCCGGCCTCGGCCAGGAGCCGCACGTCACCGGCGGCAGCACCCGGCTCGACGCCCTGCTCTGGGTGAAGACGCCCGGGCTCAGCGACGGCACCTGCAACGGCGGCCCCGCGGCCGGCCAGTGGTGGGAGTCGTACGCGCTGGCCCTCGTCGAGCACCGCAAGCGCGACTGACCCCGCCACGAGACGGCCCGCGCAGGGCCGTGTCGGTGCCCGGTGGTTGCATGTGCGCATGACCGCGACCGACCGCATCCGCTCCGTCGTCCCGCCCTACCTGCTCCGCGCCGTCGCCGGTGCCGATGCGTTCCCCCGGGCGGCCTCGGCGGCCCGCACTGCGCTGGCCTCCCTCGACGCCGTGCAGGCGCCGAAGCACGCGCACCTGGTCGCACCGCGCAGCGTCAGCGGTGCCGTCGACCGCTCGCCGCAGCGGACGATCACCGACGCGCGCGGCACCACGACGCTGCCCGGCACCGTCGTCCGGGGCGAGGGCGACGCCGACTCCGGTGATGCCGCGGTCGACGAGGCGTACGCGGGCCTCGGCGCCACGCACGCCTTCTGGCTCGAGGTGTTCGGCCGGGTGTCGATCGACGGCGCCGGGCTCCCCCTCGACGCGACCGTGCACTACGGCCAGGACTACGACAACGCCTACTGGGACGGCCGCCGGATGGTGTTCGGCGACGGCGACGACGAGGTGTTCCGCCGTTTCACCGTCGCGCTCGAGGTCATCGGCCACGAGCTCGCGCACGGCGTCACGCAGTACACGGCCGACCTGACCTACCAGGGCCAGTCGGGCGCCCTCAACGAGTCGATCAGCGACGTCTTCGGTTCCCTGGTCGCCCAGTACGCGGCGGGGCAGACGGCGGAGCAGGCGAGCTGGCTCATCGGCGAGGGGCTGTTCACCGACGCCGTGCAGGGCGACGCGCTCCGGTCGATGCGGGCCCCCGGCACCGCGTACGACGACCCGGTGCTCGGGAAGGACCCGCAGCCGGCGACAATGTCCGGCTTCGTCGTCACCACGGACGACGCCGGTGGGGTCCACACGAACTCCGGCATCCCGAACCACGCGTTCTTCCTGGCGGCCACGGCCATCGGCGGCCCCGCGTGGCTGGGCGCCGGCGCCGTCTGGTGGGACGCCCTGACGTCGGCCGAGGTGACCGCCTCGATCGACTTCGCGGGCTTCGCCACCGTCACCGTCGACGCGGCCGGACGGCGGTTCGGGGACGGTTCCGCCGAGCAGACCGCGGTCCGTCAGGCCTGGCAGCAGGTGGGCGTGCTCGACTGAGCAGGCCACCCGGGCGTACCGTCGGGGCCATGCGCATCGAGGTCCGCCGCTCCGGGGGCTTCGCCGGCACCACACGGCGCTGGCGGGTCGACACCGACACGAGCAGCGACCCCACGGCGTGGTCCGACGTCGTCGACGCGCTGCGGCGTACCCCGGCACCGACGGCTGCGCCCGTCCCCGACGACTTCGGCTGGACGATCACCGTCGAGCGCACCACCGTGACGATCCCGGGTCGCCGCCTCGACGGCCCGTGGGCCGACCTGGTCGCGCGGGTGCGGTCCGAGGGCGACCCGACCTGAGCCGGGAGGCCCGTGGCGGGCCCGCACCGGGCCTCCCGTCCGCCCCGCGGGGACGCCACCACCCACCGATCGTGTGTAGGAACGGTCGCGTGGGACCGACGGACCCGACCGTTCCTGCTCACGAAGTGCGCGGGGACACGCGCGCGACCGTCAGTCGACGTCGATGACCGTCAGGCGACGTGTCGGACGCGTCATCGCGACGTACACCGCGGCGGCGGCGCGGGCGGCGTCGGCACCCACGCCGTCCGGGTCGACGAGCAGCACGCCGTCGAACTCCAGACCCTTGGCGTCCGCACCCGTCAGCACCGTGAGCGAGCCGGCGTTCGGCGAGGCGAGGCCCCGGACGTCCGCCTCGGTGCGGGCGAGCCGCTGCCGGACCGTGTCGACCTGGGCCTCGGGGACGATGACGCCGATGGTGCCGGAGCCGATCCGGGCACGCTCGGCGTCGGCGACCGCCACGACGGTGTCGAGCAGGTCGGCCCGGGCGACGCGGACGCTCTCGACGGGGTCGCCGTCTCGAACGGCCTCGTTGCGGGTGACCGTGAGGCCGGCACTGTCGGCGAAGGCCCCGGCGGCCTCCACGATGGAGCGCGGGGTGCGGTAGTTGACCGTGAGCTGCTCGATGCGGTGGTCGAGCGGCACCTGCGGCGCACGGCCGCGTCGGCGTCGCGCGAGCGCCCCGATGACGTCGTCCCAGGTGCGTGCGGCACCCGGCGAGGAACCCTGCGCCATGTCGCCGACGATCGTGAACGAGCGCAGCGGGTTGCGGCGGGCGAGCACGCGCCACTGCATCGGCGAGAGCTCCTGCGCCTCGTCGACGACGATGTGCCCGTAGGTCCACTCGCGGTCGTCGGCGGCGCGCTCGGCGGTGGAGCGGGGGTCGCCGCCCTCGGCGAACGAGCCGGCGACCTGCTCGGCGCTGACGATGCCCTCGACGCCCATGTTCTCGATGGCCTGGCGGGCGTTCTCGATGTCGCGGTTCCGGCTGGCCTTCGCCGCGCGCTTGGCGGCGCCGCCGGTCGGGTCGAACGGGCCGAGCAGTTCGGCGGCCTCGTCGAGCAGGGGGACGTCCTCGACGGTCCAGGCCGTGCCGCGGGCGCGCTGCAGCAGGGCGCGGCGCTCCGGGGTCCAGTCGGGGGTGAGCGAGGCGAGCCAGTTCGGCCGGGCGTAGAGGTCCTCGAGGAACTTCTCGGGCGGCAGCGGCAACCACGCGGTGTTGAGCAGCACGCGGGCGTCGTACGAACTCCGGATGTCCTCGCGCAGGACCTTCTCGTCGGCCTCGTCCACCGTGGTGCCGCGCTCCCGCAGCTGCTCGGCGAGCAGGCGGGTCATCGCGTCGAGGGCGGTCTTGTTGAACGTGACGCGGGCGGCGTTGTGCGGCTTGCCGCGGTCCTGCGCCCGCTTCATGGCGTCGGCGACGAGCTGCGGCGGCACGACGAGCCGCTCGCCCTCGATGTCGAGCGTGACCGATTCGGTCGGCACGACCTGGCGCGAGCGCACGGCCCGGCGCAGCAGTGACGCCATCTGCGCCGCGCCCTTGACGGCGGCGACGTCGCGGGTGTCGTGCGTCGTCGCGTGCACGCCCGGGTAGAGCGAACCGAGCGACGCCATCACGACACCGGTCTCGCCGAGCGACGGGAGCACCTGCTCGATGTACGTCAGGAACGCCGGCGACGGGCCGACCATGAGCACGCCGGAGCCCCGCAGCCGCTCGCGGTACGAGTAGAGCAGGTAGGCCGCGCGGTGCAGCGCCACGGCGGTCTTGCCGGTGCCGGGGCCGCCCTGCACGATGAGCACGCCCTCGAGCGGGGAGCGGATGATGCGGTCCTGCTCGCCCTGGATCGTCGCGACGATGTCGGTCATCCGGCCGGTGCGCTCGGCGGTCACGGCGGCGAGCAGCGCCCCCTCGCCCTGCAGGTGGGTGCGCTCGTCGTCGTAGAGCGAGGCGTCGAACACCTCGTCCTCGACGCCGACCACGCGACGGCCCTGCAGGGACAGGTGCCGGCGGGAGCGCATGCCCATCGGGTGCGCCGCGGTGGCCTGGTAGAAGGCGCTCGCACCGGGGACGCGCCAGTCGAGCAGCAGCGGCCGGTGCTCGGCGTCGCGCAGCCCCACCCGGCCGATGTACCGGAAGGTGTCGTCGGGGTTGTCGGGCTCGGCGACCTCGAGCCGGCCGAAGACCAGACGGTCCCCCACCCGCTCGAGCGTCGCGACGGTGTCCTCGTAGAGCCTCGCGTACGCGTCGCGCTCGCTGCGGCTCTGGTGGTTCCCGCCGACCGCCTGTCGGCGGGTCTCGGCGAGGCGCTGTTCGGCCTCGGCGGTCAGCTCGTCGAGACGACGGAAGAGGCCGTCGACGTAGCCGCGTTCACGGTCGATCTCGGTCGGTTCGGACACACGCAACCCTTCGGGAAGAGGGGGAACCAGTGTACTGCCCACCGGGAGCCCCGCTGTCCCCGAAGGGTCGCGTCGGAGTCACATCTCTTCGTGCGTGTCCGGGTCGCCGTCCCACAGACGACCGCGCTCGAGCGCGGAGATCGCCTGCACCTCGTCGTCGGTCAGCTCGAAGCCGAAGACGTCGAGGTTCTCCTTCTGGCGGGCGGCGTCGCCCGACTTCGGCACCGGCACGGCACCGAGCTGGACGTGCCAGCGCAGCACGACCTGGCCGGGGGCCACCCCGTGCGCCGCGGCGGCATCGACGATCGGCTGCTCGGTGAGCAGTTCCGACCGCTTCGCGAGCGGGCTCCAGCTCTCGGTCACGATGCCGAGCTCCTGGTGCACCTTCCGCAGTTCCGCCTGGGGGAAGTACGGGTGCAGCTCCACCTGGTTGACGGCCGGGGCGACCCCGGTGGCGTCGACGATCCGGCGCAGGTGCTCGGGCGTGAAGTTCGAGACGCCGATCGAGCGGACCTTGCCGCTGTCGCGGAGGTCGACCAACGCCTTCCAGGTGTCGACGAACTTGTCCACCGACGGGTTCGGCCAGTGGATCAGGTACAGGTCGACGTGGTCGAGCCCCAGGTTGCCGAGGGTCTCGTCGATCGAGCGGTGCGCCTCGTCGTAGCCGTGGTGCCGGCCGGGGAGCTTCGACGTGACGACGAGGTCCTCGCGCGCCACCTCGGACTCACGGACGGCCTTGCCGACGGCGTCCTCGTTGCCGTAGTTCAGCGCCGTGTCGAGCAGCCGGTAGCCGCTCGCGATCGCGGTGCCGACCGCCGCAGCGCCCTCGTCGCCGTTCAGGCCGTAGGTGCCGAGGCCGAGCTCCGGGAACCGGTGGCCGTCGTTCAGCTCGATCGTCGGGGCACCGACCTGCATCAGCGGACCCCGAGCAGGTCGATCACGAAGATCAGGGTCTTGCCGGACAGGAAGTGCCCACCACCGGCGGGACCGTAGGCGAGCTCCGGCGGGACGACGAGCTTGCGGCGACCGCCGACCTTCATGCCGGGGATGCCCTCCTGCCACCCGCGCACCAGGGCCGCGAGCGGGAAGTCGATGGGCTCGCCGCGGTTCCAGGAGCTGTCGAACTCCTCGCCGGTCTCGTACTCGACCCCGGCGTAGTGGACCTTGACGGTCGAGCCGGCGGACGCTTCCTCGCCGGAGCCCTCGACGATGTCGGTGATGACGAGCTCGGTGGGGGCGGGGCCCTCGGGGGCGTCGAACTCGGGCTTGCTGTTCAGGTCAGTCATGCCGATCAGTCAACCAGAGCGCGCACCGGGCACGCGCAACGAGCGTCCAGCCCGCAGAATGGTTCCACCGTGACACCATCGACTCCCGCACCGCCGCGCCGCCGCCTGCTCGCCGACCTCACCCCGCTCCGCCGCTCCCCCGCCTTCGCCCGGCTCTGGGCCGGCACCGCGATCGCCGGCATCGGCACCCAGATGACCACCGTCGCCGTCGGGCTCGAGGTCTACGAGATCACCCGCTCGACCTTCGCCGTGGCCCTGGTGGGCGTCATCGCGCTCGTGCCGATGATCGTCGCCGGCCTGTACGGCGGCATGCTCGCGGACGCCTTCGACCGACGCCTCGTCGCGCTCGTGTCGTCGATCATCGCCTGGGTCGCCGTCGCGCTGATCGCCACGCACGCCTGGCTCGACCTGCACAGCGTCGCACTGCTCTACGTGCTCGCGACGGTGAACGCCGTGGCCGCCACCGTCAGCAACGCCTCCCGCTCGGCCATCGTCCCGCGGCTCGTCGGCACCGACCTGCTGCCCGCGGCGAGCGCCCTGGGCGGGATCGCGTCCGGGTTCCAGGTCACCGTGGGTCCGGCGATCGCCGGCGTGCTCATCGCGAGCGTCGGGTTCGCGCCGACGTACACGATCGACGTCGTGCTGTTCACGTTCGCGTTCCTCGGGGTGTTCACGCTGCCGCGGATGGCCGCCGACCACGACGCACTGCGGCCGGGGCTCGGCTCGCTCATCGAGGGCGCGAAGTTCCTGCGGCGGTCGCGCAACATCACGATGACGTTCGTGCTCGACATCATCGCGATGGCCTTCGGGCAGCCGCGTGTGCTGTTCCCCGCGATCGGCGCGCTCGTCATCGGCGGTGGGTCGATCACCGTCGGTACCCTGACCGCCGCGTACGCGATCGGTGCGCTGCTGTCGAGCGTGTTCTCCGGGCCGCTCGGGCACGTCCGACGCCAGGGTGAGGCCGTCGGCTGGGCCATCACGGCGTACGGCGGGGCGATCGCGGCGTTCGGAGTGGTCATCGCGCTGGCGCACGTGCTCGGCGGCCGCTCGGGTGAGGCGTTCGGCGTCGAGATCCTGCCGGCGCTCGGGCTCGCGGCGCTGTTCCTGGCGATGGCCGGCGGTGCGGACAACGTCAGCTCGGTGTTCCGGAACACGATCCTGCAGGCGGCGTCGCCGGACGGCATGCGCGGTCGGCTGCAGGGCATCTTCATCGTCGTGGTCACGGGCGGCCCGCGGCTCGGTGACCTGTACGCCGGCCTGGTCGTCGCGGCCGGCATCGCGTACCCGCCGGTCATCGGCGGCGTGCTGATCATCGGCCTCGTCGCGCTGCTGCTCCGGATGGTCCCCTCGTTCCGCCGCTACGACGCCCTGCACCCCCACGCCAACTGACCGCGGGCCGCGGTCGAGTGCGGGTCCGCAAGACACCGGTGTTCGCGCGTCGAACACCCGCGTTCCGCGGTGCGGAGCGTGAACACCGGTGTCTTGCAGGAGCTCGCAACGCGACCAACAGGCGGACGGGAGGCGCGGGGCGGGCCCGCCACGGGCCTCCCGGCCGTCACGTGTCGGGTACCGTACGACACATGCCGGACAGTGCATCGCGCGACCTCCAGCGGACGGGAGTCCGCGCCGTCGTCCGGCGCACCTACCACTCGGTCATCCGGCACCGTGTCGTCGACGCGGCCGCGTCGCTGACGTTCTTCGCGCTGCTGACGGTGTTCCCGACCGCGTTGGCGGTCGTGTCGGCGCTGTCGATCGTCGACCGCAAGGGCGACAGCCTGACCGACATCGTCGAGGTCCTCGGGTTCATCGTCCGGCCGGAGACCGCCGAGCACCTCGAGGGGCCGCTCCGGCAGCTGCTGACCCTGGACAACCCGTGGCTCGGGTTCACGATCGGCGTCGTGCTGACGCTCTGGTCGCTGTCCGGCTACGCGACGGCGTTCGGGCGGGCGATGAACACCGCCTACGAGGTCGAGGAGGGCCGACGGATCTGGAAGTTCCGCAGCATGATGCTCCTCGTCACGCTGCTCGTCATGGTCGGCGGTGCCGTCGCCATCGTCATCCTGCTCGGGACGCCGACGATCTCCGAGGCGGTGATCCGCCAGCTCGGCTGGGCGCCCTGGATCGACGACGTGTGGAACGTGGTGAAGTGGCCGGTGCTCGCGGCCGACCTCGTCGTGATGGTGGCGGTGCTCTACTACGCGACGCCGAACGTGAAGACCCCGCAGCTGCGGTGGGTGTCGGCCGGTGCCGCGTTCGCGATCGTGACCTGGGCCATCGCCACGGTGGGGTTCGCGCTCTACGTGGAGACCCTCGGCGGCGGGAACCGCGCCTACGGGTGGCTCGGTGGCGCGATCCTGCTGCTCGTGTACCTGTACATCTCGAACTTCGTGCTCGTGGTCGGCGGGGAACTCGACTCCGAGGTGATCCGGATGCGGCAGCTGCTCGCCGGCATCGAGGCGGACGAGTCGATCCGGCTGCCGCTGCGGGACGTCACGCGGAACTTCACGCTCGCGCGCTGGCGGGACCAGGACATCGCGGCCGCGCAGCACGTCCGGGCCGAGGCCGCGCGGGTGGCCGAGGAAGAGGACGCCGAGCTGACCCCGAACGAGGAGCACCTGCGGGCGATGGCGCAGCAGGTGCGGGTGGGCGAGCGGCCGCTGCCCTGACGGGGGTGTGCGTGCGTGCGGTGCTTGCGCGCGGTGCTCGTGCGCGCGTTCCTGTGGTGCGGACGCCCCGCGTCAGCGCTTGCGCGCCTCGGCGTCCAGCATCTCCTCGGTGACGATCGGGATCGCACCCGTCGCCAGCTCGATCCCCGACAGCCGCGCCGGGCTGAGCACGCGCATGACCTGGTCCTCCTCCATCAGGCCCGCGGCCACGACGAGCGTCGAGATCGGCGTCGAGGTGGTCAGCGCCGTGTGCGCGATCGACGCAGCCGCCGCGTACCCGATGTACGGCGTCAGCGCGGTGACCACACCGACGTTCGTGTCGACCTGGGCTGCGAGCTTTGCCTCGTTCGCCTCGATGCCGACGACGCAGTGCTCGCGCAGCGTCGCGCAGCCGCGGGACATCCACTGCAGCGACTGCAGGATCGAGTGGGCGATGATCGGCTCGAAGGCGTTGAGCTGCAGCTGCCCGCTCTCCGCCGCCATCGTCACGGTGGTGTCCGCCCCCGCGACCGCGTAGGCGATCTGGTTCACGACCTCGGGGATCACCGGGTTGACCTTGCCCGGCATGATCGACGAACCGGCCTGGCGAGCAGGCAACGTGATCTCGCCGAGACCCGCCTGCGGGCCGGACGACAGCAGCCGCAGGTCGTTGCAGATCTTCGAGAGCTTCGCGGCGCTGCGCTTCACCGTGCCGGACAGGGTCATGAACGCACCGGCGTCACTCGTCGCCTCGATGAGGTCGGGGGCGGTGACGACGTCGATGCCGCTCGCCTCCTGCAGCTGCCGACGGACCTCGTCGCGGTAGAGCGGGTCCGCGGTGATCCCGGTGCCGATCGCCGTCGCGCCGAGGTTCATCTCGGCGAGCAGCGGCATCACCTTGCGGAGCAGGTCAGCGTCCTCCTGGATCGTGTGCGAGAACCCGGTGAACTCCTGCCCGAGGGTCATCGGCACGGCGTCCTGCAGCTGCGTCCGGCCCACCTTCAGCACGTCGGCGAAGGCGCGGCCCCGCTCGGCGAACGCCGCGGAGAGTTCCTCGAGCTGCACGATCAGACGTCGGACCCCGAAGATCATCGCGATCTTGATGCTCGTCGGGTACGTGTCGTTCGTGGACTGGCTGCGGTTCACGTGGTCGATCGGGTGCAGGTACGCGTAGTCGCCCCGCTCACGCCCGAGGAGTTCGAGAGCCCGGTTCGCGAGCACCTCGTTCGTGTTCATGTTCGTGCTCGTCCCGGCGCCGCCCTGCACGACGTCGACGACGAACTGCTCGCGGAGTGCTCCGTCGCGGACCTCCTGCGCTGCACGGTCGATCGCGTCGGCGCGCTCTTCGTCGAGGACACCGATCGCCCGGTTCGCCCGCGCCGCCGCCTGCTTCACGGTGACGAGCGCCTCGATGAGGTCCGGGTACACGGCGATCGGCACGGAGGTGATCGGGAAGTTCTCGAGTGCCCGCAACGTGTTGATGCCCCAGTACGCGTCGTTCGGGACCTCCCGTGATCCCAGCGAGTCGCTCTCGGTCCGCGTCGTCGTCGTCACAGGTGCCTCCTCGTTGCCGGTCACACGTCGAGGCTAGTCCCGTCCGTCCGGCCGGTCCGGGAACGCGCCGGGACTGGGCGGAGCGGGCGGCGTGCCCGCGCGAGCGGGCGGAATGCCGCGGTCGCCTCGGCAACGCACGCTGGCATTCCGCCCGCTCGCCCGCGACGGCCTGGAGGCCCGGTGCCAGGCCGCCACGGGCCTCCCGTCCGCCCGCCCGCGCACTTCGTGAGCAGAAGAGGTCGGGTCCCACACGGCGACTCGACATCTTCTGCTCACCAAGCGCGCCGCCCGCGCGAGCGGGCGAAATGGCGTGGTCGCCTTCGCGACGCACGGCGGCATTTCGCCCGCGCGCCCGCGACGGCCTGGAGGCCCGGTGCCAGGCCGCCACGGGCCTCCCGTCCGCCCGCCCGCGCACATCGTGAGCAGAAGGGGTCGGGTCCCACACGGCGACTCGACATCTTCTGCTCACCAAGCGCGCCGCCCGCCCGTGCGAGCGGGCGGAATGGCGTGGTCGCCTTCGCGACGCACGGCGGATTTCGCCCGCTCGCCCGCGACGGCCTGGAGGCCCGGTGCCCGGCCGCCACGGGCCTCCCGTCCGCCCGCCCGCGCACTTCGTGAGCAGAAGGGGTCGGGTCACGGACGGGGACCCGACATCTTCTGCTCACCAAGCGCGCCGCCCGCGTGCGCGGGCGCGGCGAACGCGCGACGAGTGAGCAGAAGACGCCGGGTCGCGAGGGGCGAACCGGCGTCTTCTGCTCACTCGGTGAGCGTGCCCGTCAGTGGAACTGCGGGACGATGAGGTAGATGCCGTAGAGCACGACGGCGCCGCACACGACGAAGCACGCGATGGCCGCGGCGCGGAGCGCACGTGCGGCCGCCGAGGCTCCGGCCGGGTTCGGGAAGCCGGCGGTGGCCGGGCCGATCGTGCCGTCGGCCTTCACGGTGAACTTGCCTTCGCGGGTGTCGGCGGCGCTCCAGAGACGGAGGCCGACCGAGTACACGGCGACGACGAAGCACGACGAGACCACGGCGACGAGCGCCACGGTGAGGAATGCGAACCAGTCGATGCCCATCAGCGACGGCCTCCCTTGCGGGCCGCCATGCGACGGAGCGTGCGCTCGCGGCTCAGTTCGGCGCGACGCTGGGCGACCGCGTCGGCACGCTTCTTGCGCTGCATGTCACGCAGCTCCTTGCGGGTCAGGACCGCGTTCGCGGCGACGTCGACCTCGATCGCGGAGGCCTGCTCGTGCGGCTTGCGAAGCGACCACAGGTACAGCCCGAGGATGACGACGGCACCGATCACGGCGTCGAGCACGAGCCCGATGACGCCGAGGCGGGCGATGCCCGAGGCGACCGCACCGACCGCGGCGGCCGCGGGCAGGGTGATGAACCAGGCGATGACGATCTTGCCGGCGGTCGACCACTGGATCTTCGAGCCGCGGCGGCCGAGCCCGGCGCCGATGATCGAGCCCGAGGACACCTGCGTGGTCGACAGCGCGAAGCCGAGGTGGCTGGAGGCGAGGATCGTCGCGGCGGTCGAGGCCTCGGCGGCGAAGCCCTGCGTCGCACGGATCTCGGTGATGCCCGAGCCGAGGGTGCGGATGATGCGCCAGCCGCCCGTGTAGGTGCCGAGGGCGATCGCGAGGGCACAGGCGACGACGACCCAGAACTGCACGCCCTGGTTCGACGACTGCGCGCCCGAGGCGATGAGCGTCAGCGTGATGACACCCATCGTCTTCTGCGCGTCGTTCGTGCCGTGCGCCAGGGACACCATCGAGCTGGTGAAGACCTGCCCGATGCGGAACCCGCCGCGCTCGTTCGGGAACACCGGACGCTTCGTGATCCGGTACGCGATGCGCGTCGACAAGAACGACACGAGCGCGGCGATCACGGGCGAGGCGAACGCCGGGATGATCACCACCGTCAGCAGCGCGACGTAGTTGACCGACTGGAACCCGGCGCCGACGATCGCGGCACCGATGAGCCCGCCGAACAGCGCGTGCGACGACGATGACGGCAGCCCGCGGAGCCACGTGATCATGTTCCAGACGACTGCCCCGATCAGGCCCGCGAAGATCATCTCGGGGCTGATGGCGACGCCACCGGGCCCCTCGTTGATCAACCCGTGTGAGATCGACGTCGCCACGGCGGTGCTGAGGAACGCACCGACCAGGTTGAGCACCGCAGCGACGGTGACCGCCACCTTGGGCTTCATGGCGCCGGTCGCGATCGGGGTCGCCATCGCGTTGGCGGTGTCGTGAAAACCGTTTGTGAAGTCGAAGAAGAGGGCCAACGCGATGACCAGGACGACTATGAGTGTGATGTCCACCGCGGGCAAGTGTCCCAGGCGTCGGCCCTTCGAGCAAACCTGATCGGCAACCTGTTGTTCACCGCAGCTTCACACTCGTTCAGCTTCGGAACCATGCCGATGGGAGAATGCGTCCATGGACACCGCTGAGCTCCTCATCCTGCTGATCGGATCGCTCGCGGTGACGGGGTTCGCCCGAGCCAAGGGGCTCCCCGCTCCGCTGCTCGTCACGGCGGTCGCCCTGGCCGCCTCGTTCCTGCCCGGGCTGCCGCCGATGGAGATCGACTCCGAGGTCATCCTCACGGTGATCCTGCCGCCGCTGCTCTACTCGGCGGCCCTCGACGTGTCGTGGCAGAGCTTCCGCGGCTCGATCAAGCAGATCCGACGGCTCGGCATCTTCCTGGTGATCGTCACCGCCCTGGTCGTCGGCGGGGTGGCGTACCTGCTCATCCCGGACATGACGCTGCCCGCGGCGATCCTGCTCGGCGCGATCGTCGCCCCGCCGGACGCGGTGTCCGCCGCCGCGATCGGCCGGAAGCTCGGACTCCCCCGCCGTGTCATGACCGTGCTGTCCGGCGAGAGCCTGATCAACGACGCGGCCTCGCTGACCCTGGTGCGGGTGTTCACGCTCATCATCGCGGGCACGTCGCTGACCATCTGGCAGGACCTCGGCATCTTCGGCCTGGCGATCGGCGTCGGTCTGGTCGTCGGCATCGTGCTCGGCGTCGTCGTGCACTGGATCCGGATGCGCATCAACGACCCCGTGGTCGAGACGATCATGAGCATCCTGCTGCCCTTCGTCGCCTACATCCTCGCCGAGGACCTGTCCGGCTCCGGCGTCATCGCGGTCGTCACGGCCGGCCTGTACATCGGCTACAACTCGCCGAAGGAGGGCTACGCCACCCGCCTGCAGGAGCGCCCGCTCTGGACGAGCATCGACGTCATCCTCGAGGGCTTCGTGTTCGCGCTCATCGGCCTGCAGCTCAACACCGTCGTGCAGGACCTGGTCGAGAGCGAGCGGAGCCTCGGGCAGACGCTCACCGCTGCGGCCGTCGTGCTCGCGGTGGTGATCCTGGTCCGGCCGCTGTTCGTGTTCGAGTCCTACGCGCGCAACCGGTTCAACGGGAAGTGGCTCCGGCCGCTGCGGATCAAGCTGTCCCGCGGGCACCCGTCGCTGCGCTGGATGCGCGGTTCCGCGGAGCCGAAGCTCAACTGGCGGGAGCTCACCGTCATCTCGTGGACGGGCATGCGCGGTGTGGTGACCCTGGCCGCAGCGGTGTCGGTCGTGGCCAGCCCGACGCAGATCCCGGCGCAGGACACGATCTTCATCATCGCGTTCTTCGTCACCGTCGGCACCCTGCTGCTGCAGGGACTCACCCTGCCGTTCGTCATCCGCGCGCTCAAGGTGCAGGACCCGGCCGAGGGCGAGGAGGACGTGCGCAGCGAGATGCGACTCAACCAGCGCACGACCGAGGCCGCGATCGAGCTGCTCGAGAAGCGGCGTCCGGCGTGGGCGAAGCAGTACGGCTCGGAGGCTGTCGACTCGGTGGTGAACCGTCTGAAGGCGCGACTCGAGCGTCAGGCAGAGACGTTCCGTCAGGACGCCGAGGAAGAAGAGGACGAGGGGCGGAACGTCGCACTGCGCCTCCGGGGCTCCCAGATCCAGGACATCCGGCGCGAGCTCCTCGACCGCCGCCGCGAGATCGTGCTCGAGGAGCGGGAGAAGGGGAACCTCGACGAGGAGGTCATGCGCCGTGTGCTCGTGACCCTCGACGCCGAGGAGCTCGCGATGGACTCGGCGCAGGCGTCGCGCAGTCGCTCCTGAGCACCCCGGGCGTATCCTGGCGCTCCGATCGAGAGCAGGAGCAGAGCGCCGAGTGAGCACGCCGCGGAACGACGTCCCCAGGAACGACGACGGACCGGAGCGCCCCGGCGGTTCTCGTCCCACGCCGCCGAAGCCGCGTGGGACCAGGCCCTCCGCACGTGGGACCAAGCCGCGTCGTGGCGGCAAGGTCGCCGGGCACACGCGTTCGGGACCCCGGCGACAGGCTCCGGTGCCCGCGCCCCAGCAGCACGGCGCCTACCGCCGGTGGTACTCGACCCTGCACCCGTCGCTGCAGCTGATCGGCCTGCAGCTCTGGATGCCGCTGTTCTTCATCGTCGGGTTCTGCCTGTGCTACGTCTTCGCGTTCCACGCCCCGCACCCGCACGACGTCCCGATCGCCCTGATCGGCAGCGACCCGGCGTTCGTGCAGGCGGTGCAGCAGGCGTTGCCCGGCGAGTTCGTGTTCCACACGTACGACTCGCTCGCGCAGGCGAAGCGCGACGTGGTGGGTGGCTCGATGGCGGTCGCGTACGACCCCGCTGCGAACGAGTTCTTCAAGGCGAGCGCGCACCAGTTCCAGGTCGCGAGCCTCGTCCCGGCCACCCTCACCGCGGTACTGACCGGCCTGGGCGTGGCGACCCCGAAGGTCACCGAGCTCGCACCGCTGCCCGCCTGGGACGAGTACGGCACCGTCGCGATGTACGTCATGCTCGCGTGGTGCATCGGCGGCTACATGGTCGCGATGTTCATCGGCATCATGGGCGGCCCGCTCCGGCACCGCACCCGGATGACGGTCATCGTCGTCGGCGGCCTCGTCATCTCGCTCATCACGAACACGCTCGCCGGGCCCGTGCTCGGCGCCATCCACGGGCACTGGATCCAGCTCGTGCTCATCGCCTGGGGCTGGATCGTGGCGATCGGCCTGGCGGTGAACGGCCTGAGCTACTTCGTCGGCCGGTTCATCGCCGCACCCGCGATGATCTGCTTCGTCTTCCTGTCCATGCCGTCGTCCGGCGGCGCCTACCCGAAGTGGTTCATGCCCGAGCCCTTCGCCTGGCTGAACAACGTCGTCGTCGGCTCGAGCATGGTCGACATGATCAAGCACCAGGTCTACGGCGTCGGCCCCGGCCCGGCCCGCGGCCTGATCACGATGGCCTGCTACGCCACGGCCGGCCTGGTGCTGATGTACTTCGGCAAGAAGTGGTGGGAGCGCCGACGGATCCGGGCGATCGTCACCGGCCGGACCACGATGTTCCAGGACGCCAACACCGCCAACCGCGAGTTCCTCGGCGGGCAGCGCGACGCCGAGCTCGAGCGCCACGGCCTGACCTCCACCGAGACCGGCACCCTGAGCGTGCTGCGGGACGACGACTGGGAGGACGACCGCACCGGTGGTGACGTCTTCACCGGCGGTCGCGACGGCCTCGAGCCGGATGCGACGCCGACCGGTCGCATCGCCGTGCAGCGCCCCGCGAACCGGAAGGAACCGCGACCAGCGGCGGCTCCGCACGGCAAGCACGCCGACCGCTGACGCGTATCCTGATCGGATGAACCCGCGCATCACCTGGCACCGCGTCCTCATCACCGTCGTCGTCGTGTTCCTCGTGATGACGGTCGGCTTCTACGCCGCGAGCGTCCTGCTCGCGCCCGCCGACGGCCGCGGCACCGCCGGGCTGTTCGTCGGGTGGGCGATGTTCTCGATGATCGGCGCGATCGTCGTCGGCATCATCGACTTCTTCGTGCGGCCCCTGGGTGGCCGGAGCGGCGACGCCGACGTCATGGCCGCCGCCGAGGAAGCGCGCACCGGCAGCACCCGCACCCAGCAGCCGCGCTAGCAGCAAGCAGCAAGCAGCAAGCAGCTACTCACCCACGCCCGCGCCGACGCCCGTCCCGGTGAACCCGGCGACCGTCGCGTCGTCCTCGGCGAACGTGAAGCGCGCCCGGACGTTGCCGCCCGCGAGCACCCCCGGCAACCAGTAGCGGGCGTCGTCCCACATCGCGTCGTAGGGCACGGTGTCGACCGGGATCCACCGCGGCTCCAGTTCGTCGGAGCCCGACGGGTCTCCCTGCCAGCGGCGGCAGACGAAGACGTCCGAGACCTGGGACCAGGACGGTCGGTACGGGAACCGGTAGTCCAACGTGCCACGGGCCTCCAGGTCGACCGCGTCGATCCGCAGGCCGACCTCTTCACGCACCTCGCGCACGGCGGTCTCGACCGCCGACTCGCCGGGCTCGCGCTTGCCGCCGGGGCCGACCAGACGGCCCGTGCCGAGGCCGCGGCGCTTCTCCCCCAGCAGGACCTCGGGGCCTGCCTCGCCGTCGCGCAGCAGGTACACGACCACCACCCGGGGATGCTGGGACTTGCTCTCGTCGCGAAGGGTCACGCGTCCAGTGTGACCGATGGAGTGTCGTACGCTTTTCCCATGGCAGGCGTGCTGCGGGGGCACCATGGCTGAGCCCCGCAGGACCGGGCGCAGCCTCGAAGTGCTGCGCGCCGAGGCCGCCGAGGAGATCTCGATGCTCGTCGAGCACCGGAGCCGTCAGGGTGAGGACCCGTGGGAGTTCATGCCGACGCTCCCCACCGTCGACGAGCAGGTCGTGCTGATCCTGCGCGCGGACGCCGTCGACCTGGACGAGGCGATCGGCAAGCGGCACGCACAGTGGTCGAGCCACCCGGCGTCGGGGCAGGGCACCAAGCTGGGCGAGGAGTACCACCGGCTGCGCCGGATCGCGCTGCAGCACCCCGAGCTGACGCCCGCCGTGTGGAAGCTGCTGGGCGCGCTGCCCGAAGCCGGCTGAGCTGCGGTTGGATGGACGCATGACCGAAACCGTGCTCGCCGTCCTCAACCAGCCCTCCCGCGACGCCGCGCCGCACGACCCCGCGGCCGACGCCTTCAGCTGGGCGAAGCCGCTCGAGGAGCACGTGCAGGTGCAGGACCTCGGCGTGACGCGCGGCGACGGCGTGTTCGAGACGATCACGGTGATCGACGGCCGGCCCCAGGCCCTCGAGGCGCACCTCGCCCGCTTCGGCCGCTCCGCCGCGATGCTCGACCTGCCCACCCCGGACCCGGAGGCCTGGCGCCAGGCCATCGAGGCCGTCTGCGCCCGCCTCGACCCGGTGCGGGAGGCCTTCGCCAAGACCGTCCTGACCCGCGGCGTCGAGGGCACCGACCGTCCGACCGGGTGGGTCTACGCCGCGCCGTCGGGCGACTCCACGGCCGCACGCACCGAGGGCATCTCCGTCGTCGTCCTGGACCGCGGGTACCGGCACGACGTCGAGCGCACCTCGCCGTGGCTGCTGCAGGGCGCGAAGACGCTGTCGTACGGCGTCAACATGGCCGCCCTGCGCGAGGCCGTCCGCCGCGGCGCCGATGACGCCCTGTTCGTCTCGAGCGACGGCTACGTGCTCGAGGGCACGCGCGCCAACCTCATCATGAAGGTCGGCGACCGGCTCGTCACGCCCCGCACCGACATCGGGATCCTGGCCGGCACGACGCAGGCCGACGTGTTCCGCTTCGCCGAGCAGGAGGGCATCGAGACCGCCTACGAACTCGTCACCCTCGCCGACCTGGCGGCGGCGGACGCGCTCTGGCTCGTGTCGAGCGTGCGGCAGGCTGCGCCGATCCGTTCGGTGAACGGCGACGTGCGTCCGATCGACGCGGAGCTCACGACGCGCATCAACGACTTCCTGCTGGCGCGCGAGGTCTGAGCACGCGGCGCCCCCGGCGCAACGGCCTGGAGGCCCGGATCGCGACCCGCAGGCACGTCGCGATCCGGGCCTCCAGGCTGTGCACCCGCTACCAGCGCGGGGTGGTGACGCCGGCCCCGTCGGCCCACGCGAAGACGGGCTTGCCGTCGATCCAGACGCGCGTCGCGCGGCTGGTCGCGTCGAGCGGGTCGCCGTCCCAGAGCACGAGGTCGGCGTCGTAGCCCTCGGCCAGGCGACCGACGCGGTCCCCGAACCCGAGGAACTCGGCCGGGTTGACGGTGAGCGCCTCGAGTGCGGTCTGGGCGGGCAGGCCCTCCTTCACGGCGGCGGTCGCCTGGTCGACGAGCATGTTGATCGGCACGACCGGCGCGTCCGTCGTGATCGCGACCCGGACCCCGGCTGCCGCGATCGTGGCGAGGTTCGGGATGCCGCGGTCGCGGAGCTCGACCTTCGAGCGGCTGGTGAAGAGCGGGCCGTAGATGACCGGGATGTCCTTGGCGGCCAGCACGTCGGCGATCTTGTGCGCCTCGGTGCCGTGGTTCACGACGAGGCGGTAGCCGAACTCCTCGGACAGGCGGATCGCGGTGGCGATGTCGTCGTGGCGGTGGGTGTGCTGGTCCCAGACGAGCTCGCCGTCGAGCACCCGGACGAGCGTCTCCTTCGTCAGGTCGCGGGCGAACGGCTCGTCCTTCGCGGCTGCGGCGTCGCGGGCGGCCTTGTAGTTCTGCGCCTCCACGAAGGCGTCGCGGATGATCTTCGCGACACCGAGCCGGGTCGAGGGCGTCTGGCCCTTGCCGCCGTAGACGCGCTTCGGGTTCTCGCCGAGGGCGCTCTTCACGCTCACTGAGTCGGAGATGAGCTGCTCGTCGATCGTCCGGCCGCCCCAGGTCTTGATGGCGACGCTCTGGCCGCCGATCGGGTTGCCGGAGCCGGGCTTGACGACGATGCTCGTGATCCCGCCGGCGAGCGCGTCCCGGAAGCCCTCGTCCTCGATGTCGATCGCGTCGATCGCGCGGACCCCGGCCATGTTCGGGGCGGTCATCTCGTTCGTGTCGTTGCCGGCCTCGCCGTTGGCCTCCTCGTGGATGCCGACGTGGCCGTGCGCCTCGACGAAGCCGGGGACGAGCCACGAACCGGTGACGTCGATGACCGTCATCCCCTCGGGCGGGGAGACGTCCGGACCGATCGCGGTGATCCGGCCGTCCTCGACGACGACCGCGCCGCCGTCGAAGGCTGGAGCGGAGACGGGGACGACGTGGGCACCGGTGATCGCGAAGGAGTTGCTCATGGCACCAACGGTACGCGGGGGCGCGGTCGTCGTCGAGGACGGCCGGATCACCGCGATCGGTCCGGACGTCTCCCCGCCCGAGGGGATGACGGTCATCGACGTCACCGGTTCGTGGCTCG